>NZ_JACYMG010000016.1:0-131363 GCF_020858035.1 Janthinobacterium sp. EB271-G4-3-2
GATATGCCTACCAAGATGTTGACAGCGGTCGATACCGTTCGCAATACCACGAACGGCATGAGGGGAATAATACAAGGTCGGATTAACGGGGCAAAGCCCCGCGTAATCCGACAACATTGTTGGCATTGGCGCCGGTTACGCCACGCCGTCGCTCAACAACCGCCCCACCTCCGCCAGCAACTCCTCCTCCTGGAACGGCTTGCCGAAATACGCATTCACGCCCAGCTCGAACGCGTGCGCGCGGTGCTTGTCGGCGCTGCGCGAGGTGATCATGATGACGGGGATGGCGCGCGTCTTGTCGTCGCTGCGCACATTGCGCGTCAAATCAAAACCATCCATGCGCGGCATTTCCACGTCGACCAGCAGCAGGGCCGGCATGGCGGCCGGTTCCAGCGCATGCAGCTGTTCCAGCGCATCGAGGCCATCCTTGGCCAGCAGCACCTGGTAGCCTTCGCGCTCGAACAGGCGCTGCATCACGCGGCGCACCGTCAGCGAATCGTCGACCACCATGACGCGCACGGCTGGCGTGGCCAGCGCGCTGGAAGCGGCATGCTGCTCGCTGCTGGCCAGCGCATATTGCGACAGCAGTTCCGGATGGTGTTCCAAGTGCTGCGCCAGCGCCACGGGGTTCAGGATCAGCACGATATCGCCCGTGCCCAGCACCGTGGCGCCGGCGATGCCCGGCATGCGCGCCAGCTGCGGGCCCACGTGCTTGACCACGACTTCGCGGTTGCCCACCACGTCATCGACCTGCAAGGCCAGCCTGTCATTGCCATTCCTCAGCAACAGCACGGGCGCATAACGCTGCGTAGCCTGCGCCGCCGGCGTCTCGCCCAGCATGGACGACAGGTGGTGCAGCGCCAGCGACTGCCCGTGCGACTCGATGCGCCCGGCCGCCCGCACCTGCTCCAGCTGTTCGCCTTTCAGGTGCAGCACCTGCTCCACCAGCACCGATGGCAAGGCATACGTCTTGCCGCTGGCCCCCAGCAGCACCACCTGGGTGACGGCCAGCGTCAGCGGCAGGTGGATGGTGAAGCGCATGCCCAGGCCCGCCTGCGTCAGCGTTTCCACGCGCCCGCCCAAGGCCAGCGCTTCGGAGCGCACGATATCCATGCCAAAACCGCGCCCGGCCAGTTCCGTCAGGCTGTCGGCCGTGGAAAACCCTGGCGTGAAAATCAGTTCGGCCGCCTGCGCGTCGGTCAATGGCGCGTCCGTCGCCACCAGGCCGGCGCCGTGCGCCTTGGCGCGGATGCGTTCCAGGTCCAGCCCCGCGCCATCGTCGGAAAAGGCGATCGCCACTTCATTGCCCTGCTGGCTGACCTGCACCAGCAGCTCGCCCGTCTCGCTCTTGCCCGCGGCCAGGCGCGCGTCGCGCGGCTCGACGCCGTGCACGATGGCGTTGCGCAGCAGGTGCTCGAAGGGCGCGGCCATGCGTTCGAGCACGCTGCGGTCGATTTCCACGCCGCCGCCGCGGATGTCGAGGTTGACGCGCTTGTCGACTTCCTTGGCGCTTTGCCGCGCCACCCGGAACAGCCGTTCGGCGATGCTGGCAAACGGCACCATCCGTATCTGCATCAGGTCGCGCTGCAGCTCGCGCGTCAGGCGCGCCTGCAGCACCAGGTCGTCCGTCACCGCATCGACGCTGTGGCTGAGGTTTTCATGGAAGGAGGCCACGTCGTTGACGCTTTCGGCCATCATGCGCGTGAGTTCCTGCAGGCGCGTAAAGCGGTCGAATTCGAGCGGGTCGAATTCGCGCTCGCTGCCGACGGCCATGCGCGAGGCGATCTGCGATTCGGCCTGCATTTCCACTTCGCGCAGCTGGCGCCGCAAGCGCGCCAGGTTATCGGAAAACTCGGACAGCGAAGCGCCGAGCACGCCCACTTCATTTTCCATTTTGGAGCGCGTGATCGACACTTCGCCAGCCTGGTTCACCAGGCGGTCGAGAATATCGGCGCGCACGCGCACCAGCGCCGCCTTCGGTTCGGCGGGCGGCGTGTCTTCCATGCCCGGCAAGGGCAGCAAGGGCTGCTGCAGCTGCTCGAACAAGTGCAGCGCATGGTCGTAATGGGCCAGCAATTCCTCGAACGCTTGCGGCGTGGCGGTGCCCGCGTGCAGCATGTTTTCGATATGCGTCTCGATTTCATGCGCATGCTGGCCCAGGCGCATGGCGCCGGCCATGCGCGCGCTGCCCTTGACCGTATGCAGGGTGCGCAGCAGCATCTGCGCCTGGCCGCTGTCGTGCGGCTGCTGCTGCCAGCTGCGCAGCGCCTCGCCGATCCGCGGCAGCAAGTCGGCGCCCTCTTCCAGGAAGACGGACAAGAGATCGAGGTCGAGTTCATCGCTGATGCCGGCGCTGGCCGCCAGCAGCGCGGCCGCATCGGCCGGCATGATGGCGGGCGCCGGCGCTTCCGGCGCCGCGTGTTCCAACGGCGGCGCGTGCTCGAAACCGGCGTCGAACAGGTCGTCGCTGGCGCCGGCGTCCTGCGCCGGCGCGTCGATAACCTCCGGCTGCAGCGCATCGGCGACGATGCTCGCATACGTCGCCTCGAACAGCGTCTCGAGCTGCGGCAGCGGGACCTCAGCGACCGGCTCGGCGGGCTGCGCCGGCGCGCCGACGATGCTGGCGTACGCTTCCGCGAACAGGGCGTCGAGCCGGTCTTCCTTGCTCTCGCCGGGCGGCGCCGTCAAGGCACGCCACAGAGTGTTGAGCGCTTCGATCATGTCCGGCTGCGTTGGCGCCAGGTCGCCCAGCGCGAATGCCTGCAGCATTTGCCCGATGCGCTGCGTGGCCTGTTCCAGCACGTCGTGCTGTTCGGCGCGCAAGCCGGCCAGCGGCGGCACCACCGTTTCAATTACCGTTTCCAGCGCGTGCGCCAGGTCGCGCAGGGACTGGAAGCCCACCGTGCCCGACGTCCCCGTCAGGGTGTGCACGGCTTGCAGCGCCTCCGCGCTGACGGCGCGCTGTTCATGACGCCATTCGCCGAAGTCGCGCGTGAGCACGCGCAGCAATTCATCCGTCTCGGCCAGGTAGATGTTGTACAAGGGAAGACTGATGCGCAGTTCACCCACGTGCTTGAGGTGATCGTCCGGCGCTTCGTGCAGCGTAGGCGCCGTGGCCAAGGGAAGTCCGATCACATTGCCATTGCTGGCCACGGGCGCGGCCGGGCGCGGCTTGCGCAGTTCGAACGGTCCGCCTTCGCGCACGCGCTCGGCCGCCATCAGCAGCATGCCGGCCTCGCGCTCGCGCCCCGCGCCGCCTTCCAGTTCGGCCACCCATTCGCTGAGCTGGTACCAGCCGTAATTGAGCAAGGTAAACAAGTCGTCGCTGACGGGGCGTGCCTCGGCCAGCCAGGTATTCATGACGCGTTCGATGGCGCCGGCCGCTTCGGCAAACTGCGCCAGGCCGATCATGCGGCTGCTGCCTTTCAGGGTATGGAACGAGCGGCGCAGCATGGCGAGGTGGTCGCCGCTGGCGGCCTGCTCGCGCGGCAGGGCCAGGGTAGTGTCGATGAAGGCCAGCACTTCGCGCGCTTCGGTGATGAAAATGTCGAGCATCTCCGCGTCGACATCGGTCACCGCCGGCACGGCATCCATGCCGGCGGGCGCGGCGGGCGCCAGTGCCTGGTCGAGCAAGGGCACCGGGCCGGCGGCGGCGACTTTTTCAAATGGCAGCGCGCGGAAAGTGCCGGCGGACGCATCGAAGTGGAAACGCCCGCTGGCCGCCTGCGCGTTGCGGCCCAGCATATCGGCAAAAAAGCCCAGCGCGCTGACATTTTGCGCGATCTCGTCGAGCGCCTCGGCGCGCGCCTCCGCATTGGCATCCGCCTTGGCGTCGCCACTGGCCAGCTGCCGCACGGCCGCATCGACCTGCAGCACGGCGGCGCGCGCGTCTTCCTGTCCCAGCCCGGCCAGCTGCCGCTGCAACTGTTCCAGCACGGGCGCGACGCCATCGAGCGCCCCTGTCCCCGTACCCGCCGCATCCGCGTAATACGCGTTGAGCACCTTTTCCACCTGGCGCAAGCCCGTCTTCATTTCCTCGGCCAGCGCGGCCACCGTCTGGCCCTGTTCGATCTGGCGCGACAGCTCGCCCGCCGTGACGGGCGGCGGCGCTTCGCCAGCCAGCAGCGCCTGCAGGCGCGCGGCGATGGTTTCCGCGTTGCCCGCGAAATCGTCGGGCAGGCGGCGCAGCTGCTCCAGGCCCGTATCGGCAAACAGCAGCGCCATGCCGATTTCATTTTCCAGGGCCGCGCTGCGCCCGCTGGCCACGGCTTGCCGCGCCACGGCCGCGCATTCGCGCAGCAGGCTGGCCAGGGCCGGCTGCTTCAGCGTATCCACATGTGCGGCCACCTGTTGCAGCGAGGCGTCGAAATCCGTGCCCAAGGCAGGATCAAGGTCGGCTTGCGCCAGGCGGCTCCAGCTGGCGCGCGCCTGCGCCAGGGCCGTGCGGGCGCCTTGCAAGGCATTCTGGTCGACCTGGCCGTAGCGCCGCGTTTCCACGTCGGCGGGCAGCATGCCTTCCAGGGCGAAAGCGGCGCGCAGCTGGCGTGCCTCCGGTGTCGGCTCGCGTGCGGCGGCGATGAAGAACAGGGCGTCGCGCAGCATCGCTTCGGGCAGGCTGGCCGTGCCCTGCGCCAGGCGGCGCAACTGCAGGTTGATCAGGCCGAACAGCTGTTTGACGTTGAGCGTGCCCATGCCCTCGCCGCTGGCCGCCAGACCCGCAAACGCCCGCATGGCGAACCAGAAGGTGCGCGCTGGCGCGTCCTGCTGCGCGTCGGCCACCAGGGTCAAGGTGGCGTGCAGGTCGCCAGCATGCTGGCGCCGCGCCGCGTCATCCTGCGCCTTCAGGAAGGGCAGCAAAGACTTTTCAAAGCGCCCGCGCCAGGCCGGGTAATCGGGCACCGGGGGCGATTCCGCCAGCGCGATGGCGTGCCCTTCCAGCGTCGACGCAGGCGGAAAAAACAGGTCGGCCGGGTGGATGCGCTCGGCGCCCAGCATGGTTTGCAGGTCGCGGTAGTAGGGGAACAAACGCGCCGGCTGCGGCGGCGTGCCGGCCACCAGGTCTTCCAGGTATTCGCTCAAGGCTTGATACAGTTCGGCGACCACTTGCGCATGGTCCAGCGTGTATTCGAGGCTGCCGTCGCGAAAGCGCGCCAGTGCCTGTTCCGCGGCGTCCGTCAGCAGGCTGGCGCCGGCCACGTCCACCATCACCAGCGCGCCATGCGCCTGGTGCAGGTGCGAGCGCGCATGCTGCAGGGCCGTGGCGCGTTCCTCGCGCTCGCGGCCACCCGCTTCGAACAGGGCTGTTTTCGAGCGGCCCAGCGCTTCGCGGATTTCCACCATCACCCACGACAAAGGCTCGCTGTCGAACGGCTTGGACTGCTGTGGACTATCTGGTGTGCTCATGCATGCCTCGGTAAAGAATTCGCCCTGGACTGGCGCGGCGTTCAGGCGGCGACGCGGAAGCGCGACACCGAATTTTTCAGTTCCTGTGCCAGCATCGACAACTTGTGGATCGACTGCGCCGTTTGCTGCGTGCCGTCCTGGGTCTGCTCCGTCACGCTCAGGATATGCTGGATATTCAAGGCCACGCCGCTGGCCGAACCGGCCTGCGTACCGGTGGCGAACGAGATGCCCTGGATCAGTTCCGCCAGGTGTTTCGACACCTGGCTGATGTCGTTCAAGGCCGCGCCGGCCGCATCGGACAGGCGCGCGCCCTCGACCACGCCCTGCGTGGACGTTTCCATCGCCCGCGTCGCATCCTGGGTATCGGCCTGGATGGTGCGCACCAGCGCGCCGATCTGCTTGGCGGCGGCGGCCGAGCGTTCTGCCAGGCGCTGCACTTCCTCGGCCACGACCGAGAAGCCGCGCCCCGCCTCGCCGGCCGATGCGGCCTGGATGGCGGCGTTCAGCGCCAGCACGTTGGTCTGCTCGGTGATGTCGGAAATGAGCTCGGTGATCTCGCCGATTTCCTGCGACGATTCGCCCAGGCGCTTGATGCGCTTGGACGTATCCTGGATCTGCTCGCGGATTTCATGCATGCCCTTGATGGCGTTTTCCACGGCCGTCGAACCCTGCTGCGCCGCCGCCACCGACTGGCGCGCCACGTCGGCCGAGACGCTGGCCGACTTCGACACGTCGGTGATCGCATTGGCCATCTTGACGACGGTGGCGCTGACGCCCTGGATTTCGCGCGACTGCTGCTGCGACGCGATCAGCAGCTTGCTCGAGATGCTTTGCGCCTGCGTCGAAGCGCGGTTGACCTGTTCGGCCGTCGCCGTCACCCTCCCCACCAGGCCGCGCAATTCCTCGACCGTGTAGTTGACGGAATCGGCGATGGCGCCCGTGATGTCTTCCGACACGGTGGCCTGCACCGTCAGGTCGCCGTCGGCCACCTTCTGCAATTCGTTCATCAGGCGCAGGATGGCCGCCTGGTTCTGCTCATTCCTGGCCTTCGCCTCTTCCTCTTTTTCCTGCGACTGCAGGCGCCGGATTTCCGCTTCCTGGCGCCGCCGCTCGGCGTCGCGCGTGCGGTTGACGGAGTCCTGCAGCAGCACCCTGCCGATGCCGGCCGCCGCGATCAGGGTCAGCAGCACGCCGCCGACCATCATCCAGAAGGCGATGCCCAGGGTTTCCTGGTTCACGTGATACATCTGCTGCAGCAGGGTCAAACGCTGGCGCAGATCTTCGTTCTCGTTGAAGATCAGCTGTTCGGCGCTTTTCGCCGAACTGAATTTGTCGAGCCGGTCGAGTATCGACGACACCAGCTTCTGGTACGTGTCGAAACTGGCTTTCAGCGCCACCATCCGGTCGCGCAGTTCGGCGTCGCGCGTGGGCGCCAGCTGCAGCGACACGCTGCCATTGAGCAGGCCTTCGACGGCGGTGCGGAAATACGTCGTGTCGCGCCCCAGTGAAAACGCCGTTTCCGAGCTGATGCTGCCCGACGAGAGGAACTCGCTGGCGCTGCGGCTCATGCGCTGGCTCAGCATCATCAGGCGGCCGATGACGGCCAGGTCGCGCGCATTGCCGCCACGCTGCACCTTCAAGGCCGCGATTTCCTCGGTCTGCGCCAGCAGCGCCGGCGACAGCGCGTTCAACTGCTGCAAGGTCTTGTCGAATTCGCCCAGCTCCGGTTTCAGGCGCAGGATGGTGCTGGCCGCGCGGTCGCTGCTGGCCCACTTCTTGCGCGCGTCGCCCACCGCCGCCAGCAGGGCGGCACGCGACTCGCCGATATCGCGCCCGTGATACGTCCCGCCGCGCAGCATCAGGCGGAAATCCTGGTTCAGTTCATTGCGGCTTTCCTCGAGCTGGCGGAACGCTTCCGGATTGCCTTGCACGGCGTTCGGCGCTGCCTTGCCGATGCGCTGCGAATGCATCAGCGCATCGCTGGCCAGCTGCGTCTGCGCCGAGGCGATATTGCCGCTGCGCGTGTTCAGCCCCACGAACAGCAGGCTCGCGGCCAGGCTCAGGGCCATCACCGTCGACAGGATGCTCAATTGTTTTTGCAGCGGCAAATGGCCGATCAGCGGCAGCTTCAAGTCGCTGACCGGCGCGCTGGCCAGCGACTTGCGCCGTCCCAGCGCGTCGCGCAGGCGCAGCGGCAGGTCGGCCGCCGATGCCGGCTCGCCGGGCGCGTGCTCCGCTTCGGGCATGCCAGCCGCCAGGATGGGGGAGTTGGCGCCCATCAGCACATATCCTTGTGTACAGGCAGGCCGCCAAAGCCGGCATCGAGAAAGCGTTCCGATTGCGCCAGCTGCGCCAGGTCCAGGCGCAGCCACTGCTGCCCTTCGCTGTCGCGCAGCGCCTGCGCGGCCCAGGACGGCTGCGTATCCGGCAAGGGCACGGATTGCATCGCGCGCAGCTGGCGCAAGCCCAGCACGCGCTCGACCAGCAATGCGCAATTGAGGCCCAGGCGGGGAGAAAACGTGATGATGCGGCAGTGATTGCCGGGCGCGCAAGCCGGTTCGCCCATGTAGCGGGCCAAGTCGACGACCCCCGTCAGGCGTCCGCGCATGGCCGCCAGGCCCAGGTACCAGTCCTGCGCCAGCGGCACGCCCTGGATCTGCACACCGGCGGCAATGACGATTTCACCGAGCTGCGTCAGGTCGAGCAGGCACTGGCGGCCACCGAGCATCACGCCCAGTTCCTTGCGCGCCGCCAGCGCACCGCTGCGCGCGGCCTGTATCCGCTCGATCAATTGCAGCTGATACTGGCGCAAGCGCCCCTGCCGCGCGCCCGTCTCGAAAGATGGCATGGCGGCAGCGGCGGGCGGAAAGGCCGCTGTAGGCACGCCGTGACCTGGCATCGTGTGCATGCTCAGGAAATCGCGGCGATCTTGGCCAGCAGCTCGGCTTCGACCACCGGCTTGACCAGGTAATCGCGCGCGCCCTGGCGCAAGCCCCAGATGCGGTCCGTTTCCTGGCTCTTGCTCGAACAGATAATCACCGGCACGTCTTGCAGTTCGGGATCGCGGGCGATGGCGCGCGTGATCTGGAAGCCATTCGCACCGGGCATCACCACGTCCATCAGGATCAGGTCGGGCCTGGCCTGCTTCAGCTGCGCCAGCGCATCGGCGCCGTCCTGCGCCGTGAGGACGGCATAGCCGGCACGCACCAGCATCTCGCTCAGGTAGTAGCGTTCTGTCGGCGAGTCATCGACGATCAGAATTGTGTGTATGGCCATCTGCTTCCTTGCTGCGTTGTAATCAATAAACCACTACTCAAAATGCCCGGCCAGGTGCAGCCGCACGGCCTCCAGCAGCGCCTCGCGCGCCAGCGGCTTGACCAGGCAGGCACTGGCGCCTGCCATGGCGCCGCGCGCGCGGTCGAACAAACCTTCCTTCGACGACAGCATCAACACCGGCGTGGCGTGATACGCCGCGCTGGCCTTGATCAGCGCACAGGTGCGGTAGCCGTCCAGGCGCGGCATCACAATATCGCACACGATCAGCGCCGGCTGGCAGTCGGCGATCTTGGCCAGGGCCTCGAAGCCGTTTTCCGCCACCACCACGCGATAACCGGCCTCGCCCAGGATCTTCGCGGCCGCGCTGCGTATCGTCGCGCTGTCGTCGATGACGAGTATCGTGACGCTCGCGCACACGGCATGGGACGGCGCCTCGGGCAAGAAGGATCGCGTCATGTGATTATTCGACAATTTTTCATACCATAGCACAGGCAGCCGCGATACCTGCGTGCGACAGCGGCATCCCATGGACCTGATTGATTACAGCGCCACCATCTCGAAATCGTCCTTGCGCGCACCGCATTCAGGACAGGTCCAGTTCATCGGAACATCGGCCCAACGCGTGCCGGGAGCGATGCCTTCATCGGGCAAGCCGGCCGCTTCATCATAAACCCAGCCGCAAATAAGACACATCCACGTTTGGAATTGCTGCGTTGTTTCGTTGCTACTCACGTTCTGCCACCCTTCAATCAAGTAAAATGCTGAATTAGGTATCTTAATCTACCCGCCGTGCAAAACCAAACTTCTCCCCTCATATTAAGCTTCGGCGTGTCCGATCCGGTCGGCGCGATCGGCATCCAGGCCGACCTGGCCACCTTTTCAGCCTTCGGCTGCCATGGCCTGTCCGTCACCACGGGCCTGTTGATCAGCGATACGGCCCGCGTGGAAGACGTGCAGGCGGTCGACCCGGACTGGGTTTCCGACCAGGCGCGCGTGCTGCTGGAAGACATGTCCGTGGCCGCCATCAAGATCGGCGCGCTGGGCAGCGTGGAAAACGTCACGGCCATCGCCGAAATCGTCTCCGACTATCCGGACGTGCCGCTGATCCTCGATCCCTTCATTTCGGCGCTGCCGGAACAGGGCATGGACGACGAAGACATCCTGACAGCCGTGCGCCAGCTCCTGATTCCGCAAACGACCCTGCTGGTGCTCTCGCCTGTGGAACTCGAGCGCCTGGCCGAGACCTGGCGCGACGCCGATCCGGACGACACCCTGCAAAACGACGTCGACTACCTGGTGGCCCTGGGCTGCGAATACGTGCTCGTCACCGGCATGCCGGCCGACGCCAGCAAGTCCGGCACGGCCGAAGGCAAGCTGCGCGCCAATACCCTGTTCGGCGAAGACGGCGTGGTGCGCCACGACGAATGGCAGCACCTGCCCGGCATCTTCAACGGCGCCGGCAGCACCCTGTCGGCGGCGGCCACCGCCCTGCTGGCCCTGGCGGAAAACGAAGACGATGTGCCGCAGGTGGTCGTGGCGGCGCAGGAATTCACGGCCGGCGCGCTGGCCCACGCGCAGCGCCACGGCATGGGCAAGCTGGTGCCGAACCGGCTGTTCCGGCAGCAGCGCCAGCGCGGCGCACAATAAGACCAGACGACACAGACAACGATCCACTTTCAAGGCACGATTATCATGACGACGACTTCACAGAACGACATCCTGTTTGCCCGCGCACAAAAAACCACGCCAGGCGGCGTCAATTCGCCCGTGCGCGCCTTCCGCTCCGTGGGCGGCACGCCGCGCTTCATCACGCGCGCCGAAGGCCCGTATTTCTGGGACGCGGACGGCAAGCGCTATATCGACTACATCGGCTCCTGGGGCCCGGCCATCGTCGGCCACGCCCATCCGGAAGTGGTGAAAGCGGTGCAGGATGCGGCCGCGCTGGGCCTGTCGTTCGGCGCGCCGACGGAAGGCGAGGTGCTGATGGCCGAGGAAATCACGCGCCTGGTGCCGTCGATCGAGCAGGTGCGCCTGGTGTCATCCGGCACGGAAGCGACCATGAGCGCCCTGCGCCTGGCGCGCGGCGCCACGGGACGCGACAAGATCGTCAAGTTCGAAGGCTGCTACCACGGCCACGCCGATTCGCTGCTGGTGAAGGCGGGCAGCGGCCTGCTCACCTTCGGCAACCCGACGTCGGCCGGCGTGCCGGAAGATTTCGTCAAGCACACCCTGGTGCTCGACTATAACAACGTCGAGCAGCTGAAAGACGCCTTCGACAGCTTCGGCGCGGAAATCGCCTGCGTCATCGTCGAACCGGTGGCCGGCAATATGAACCTGGTGAAAGCCACGCCGGAATTCCTGCAGGCGATGCGCGAACTGTGCACGCAGCACGGCGCCCTGCTCATTTTCGATGAAGTCATGTGCGGCTTGCGCGTGGCCCTGGGCGGCGCGCAGGCGCTGTACGGCATCAAGCCCGACCTCACGGCGCTGGGCAAGGTGATCGGCGGCGGCATGCCGGTGGCGGCCTTCGGCGGCAGCGCGGCGCTGATGCACAACATGGCGCCGCTGGGCGCCGTCTACCAGGCAGGTACCTTGTCGGGCAACCCGGTCGCCGTGGCGGCCGGCATGGCCACCTTGAAACTGATCCAGCAGCCGGGCTTCTACGAGCAGCTGGGCGCCACGGCCAAGCGCCTGGCCGAAGGCCTGACCGCCGCCGCCAAAGAGGCCGGCGTGGTCTTCTGCGCCGACTACATCGGCGGCATGTTCGGCATTTATTTCAGCGCAACGCCGCCGACCAGCTACGCGGAAATGATGGCCGGCGACCGCAGCAAGTTCAACGCCTTCTTCCACGCCATGCTCGACGAAGGCGTGTACTTCGCGCCCGCCGCCTTCGAAGCGGGCTTCGTCTCGGCGCAGCACGACGATGCCGTCATCGACGCCACCATCGCCGCCGCGCGCAAGGTATTTGCCGCTCTCGCCTAAGCGTTTTATACGGTCGCGGTGTCCATCACCGCGGCCACCAGCGCCGGCAGCTTGGCCATGTCGTTGAACACGACATGCGCGCCGGCCGCCTTCAGGCGCGCTTCCTGGCCGGGCGCGATATGCCCGCCGCCGATGAATCCCAATACCGTCATGCCCGCCGCCACGGCGGCCGTCACGCCCGTGACGCTGTCTTCCAGCACCAGGCACTGGCTTGGCGGCACGCCAAAGGCGGCTGCCGCCGCCAGGTAGACGCCCGGATGCGGCTTGGCGTGGCCGACCAGGTCCGGCGTAAACACGCGCTTGTCGAACAGCGGCGCCATGCCGGTCCGCTCCAGCGCCGACAGCACGCGCGCGCTGACGCTGTTCGAGGCCACGGCCTTGGGCAGCGCAATGGCGGCCAGCGCCTGCGCCACGCCGGGCACGGCGCGCAATTGCGCATCGCAGGCCGCATCGACGGCGTTGCCGATAGCCATGATCTCGTCGGCCGGCAATTGCGGCAAACCCAGTTCCTTGTAGATATCCTGCATCAGCGGCACCAGGCGCTGGCCCAGGCGCGGCTCGATCAGGCCTTGCAGGATGACGCCTTCGGGCAGGTTCGGCAGGCGCGGACCCAGCAATTCCAGCAGCGCTTGCAGGGCCACGGCTTCACTGTCGATCAGCACGCCATCGCAGTCGCTGATCAGATGGGTAAAGCGCGGTGGGGTGGTGGCGGTATCAGGCATGGACTCTCCAGAAAGCAATGGTGACGGGAAATGCGGCGGCCAGCCGGCCAAGGCCGGCATCGTAACGATCATAGGTGGAACAGGCGGACGCCGCCACGCAGAAAATATCTGAATGACGGTACTTTTCTGCACAGCAGCCGGCATGCATGAATCAGCAAATACACAATACCAATTCAATACCACGCAATACCAGTGATTATCGCCGATTTTTGAAATTGCTGCGCTCGTGCTGAAACCGGGGCGCTGAAGCGCCCCGGCGATGCAGCGATACGGCTTATTTCAGCCAGCCGCGGTGGCGGAAGTACAGGAAAGGCGCGATGGCGCTGGTAATCATCAAGCCCCAGGCCCAGGGATAGCCGAACGACCATTCCAGTTCCGGCATCAGCTTGAAGTTCATGCCGTACACGCTGGCGATCAAGGTCGGCGGCAGGAAGGCCACGCTGGCCACCGAGAAGATCTTGATGATCTTGTTCTGGTTGATGTTGATGAAACCGACGGTGGCATCCATCAGGAAGTTGATCTTATCGAACAGGAAAGAGGTGTGACCGTCCAGCGATTCGATGTCGCGCAAAATCTGCCGCGCTTCCTCGAACTGCTCGGAATTCAATAAGCGACCACGCATCAGAAAGCTCACGGCGCGGCGCGTATCCATCATGTTGCGGCGGATACGGCCATTCAAATCTTCCTCGTGGGCAATCGCATTCAGCGCTTCGGCCGCGTGCGCATCGGTAAATTCCTTTTGCAGCACGCGCGTGCTGACTTCTTCCAGGTTCTGGTAGATGCCCTCGAGCACGTCGGCCGAATATTCGGCATCGGTGGCGTACAGGTCGAGCAGCACGTCCATGTAGTCGGCAATCGAGCCTGGCCGCGAACGGGCGCGCATGCGCACCAGGCGGAACACGGGCAAGTCGTCCGTATGCATGGAAAACAAAATCTTGCGGGCCAGGATGAAGGCCACGGTGATGACGCGCGACGGACCGTCGTCCTCTTCGCGCAGGAAATCCGTGCGCAGATGCAAGTCGCCGTTTTCCGCTTCGTAATAGCGGGCCGACGCTTCGATATCCTTGACTTCGTCTTCGCCCGGCAGGGTGACGTTGTAGATGGCCTTGACCCAGGCCCGCTCATCATCGGTGGGGTCGGTCAGGTCGACCCACACCGGTTCGGCATTTTCGAGGTCTGCGCGGCTGTCGATCGGCACCTGGTTGAGCCGGCCATTCTGTAATACAAAGACATTGATCATGCGCGCTCTCAGCCGGATGTGGGGTTATCGTGATGTGCTGGCGCTGGCGCCAAAAATGAAAACAGCGCAAGTGTACCCGCAAAGGCCTTTTCACGACCACCCCCGGCACCGCTTTTTCACGGAAAAAGTGCGGCGTTGCACCAAGGGGGGACGATTAAGATGCTGCGCCGCAATAGTGCCAATCAGGCAGCTTTAACTTTATGAAAAGAAAGCCCGCTGCCATCAAGGCAATTCCGCCGCCCCCATGCGGCGCAGGATCACGCCCGTGCGCCGGTTCAGGTAGCCCGTATCGCGGTGACGGTCGTAAAAGCGGGGATTCGGCAGCATCACGGCCAGTTTCGCCGCCTGTCCCGCGCTCAGGCCCGCCGCGCTGACCCGGTAATAGTGGCGCGCGGCCGCTTCGGCGCCAAAGGTGCCCGTGCCAAACTCCACCACGTTCAGATAAATCTCGAAAATGCGCTCCTTTTCCATCAGGTTTTCCAGCATATACGTGATGATCAGTTCCTGGCCCTTGCGCACATAGCTGCGCGAACCGGACAGGAACAGATTCTTCGCCAGCTGCTGCGTGATGGTGGAGCCGCCCGCCACGACCTTCTGCTTCTTGCTGTTCTTTTCATACGCCTTTTGCAAGGCTTCCCAATCCACGCCTTCATGCTCGGAAAAATTCGCGTCTTCCGAGGCGATGATGGCCCGTTTCAGATTGTTCGAGATGCGGTTGTACGGCACCCACGTGTGCTTGATCGTGGCCTTGGGATTTTTATCCTGCAAGACAGACAACTGTTCGCGCATGAAGGCCGTGCTGGACGGGTTATGGTCGACCCACCACCAGATTTGCAGGAAGAAATACAGTTGCACGACGATAAAGGCCAGCACGGGGACGATGAACAGCCACTTGATCCAGCCGTAGCGGTTACCGCTTTTGCGGGCGCCCTTCTTGCCGGCGCTCACAGGGCACTGCGCAGCTGCGCCAGCAAGTCCTGCGTCCGCGGCCGCACGCCGCGCCATACGTAAAACGCTTCGGCCGCCTGCTCCACCAGCATGCCCAGGCCGTCGCGCACGTGCGCGCCATGCTGGGCGGCAAAGTCCATGAAGACGGTGGGCCGGGCGCCGTACATCATGTCCAGCGCCAGGGTATGGCTGCCGAAGATACCGGGCGGCACGGGCGGCAAGTCGCCCGCCAGGCTGGCCGAGGTGGCATTGATGACGATATCGAAAACGCCTTCGGGCTGCGCGAAACCGCCGGCGCGCAGCTGGCCGGGGTGGGCCAGCGCATCGGCAAACTGCGCCACCAGCGCATCGGCCGTGGCCACGGTGCGGTTGGCAATGAAGATTTCCTGCGGTCCCTGTTCCAGCAAGGGCAGCACGACGCCGCGCGCCGCCCCGCCCGCACCCAGCAGCAGGACACGCTTGCCAGCGACCTTTACGCCGGCGTTGCGCACGATGTCGGCCACCAGGCCCGCGCCATCGGTATTGTCGCCAAGAATCGTGTCGCCATCGAAACGCAGGGTGTTGACGGCGCCGGCCGCTTGTGCGCGCGGCGTCAGCTCCGTGGCCAGCGCGCACGCGTCCAGCTTGAAGGGCACCGTCACGTTCGCGCCCTTGCCGCCCTCGGCGGCAAACGTGCGGGCCGCCAGGGCAAAGCCGTCGAGCGGCGCCAGCCGGCGGTCATAGACGATGGGCTCGCCCGTCTGCAGGGCAAACGCGGCGTGGATCAGGGGGGACTTGCTGTGGGCGATGGGATTGCCGAAGACGCAATATTGATCAGGATTCATTGCTTGCTTGTTCAATTGCTGCCGCCAGTCAGGTTAGCTTCCATTTTTTCTTCACGCGTAAATTTGAAGCGGGTAATCACCACCCACAGGTCATCCTTGTCACTCGACAACATGTTCGGTGGGAAACGGCCAAACGGCGCCGCGCGGCGCACGATGGCCAGGGCCGCCGCATCGAGTGCCGGATTGCCCGAGCTTTTTTCCACGCGGGCGCCGCCTTCCTTCTGGTAAATCGTGCCGTCCTGGAAGATGGGGATGTAGACGACCAGTTCGCCATACATCTTGCGGCCATTCTTTTGCGGGAAATTCAGGGTGCCGATTTCCTCGATACGCTTTTGCAAGGTCTTGTAATACATGGCATAGCCGACCTCTTGCGTGCTGGGCGTAATGAACGTCTTGCGCGGACGCTTGTTCTGGTCTTCCACGGTCTGGCTGATCTCGGCCGCCATGCGGGCGATGGCCTTGCTGCTTTCCATCAAGTCCGAGCCGGTGGCCAGGGGATTGGGCTTGTCCTTTTCCGTGACAGGCGCGGCGCTGTAAGGCGTCGGCCTGGCCGCCTGCGTCAGCAGTTCCTGCTGTTTTTGTTCCAGTTCGGCGATCCGCCGGGCGCTGGCCTTGACGCTGTCGCCCTCTTCCACCTTGCGCATGTCGGGCAAGGGCGACTTGGCGCGGCCCTTGTCGGCTTGTCCGCCACCGTCGAGGTTGGCTTGCGCCAGGGCATCGGCCTTCAGCGGCTTGTTCGCATGCTTGGCGTTGACCAGGATCACTTCCAGGCCAGGGTCGGTGGCCACGGCCCGCTGCGGCGCCGGGGCGACAAAATGCATCGCCAGCAAGGCGCCGTGCGCCAGCAGCGATACCGCCACGGCTATCATCAGGAAACGATTCTCTCGGAAAGACTTCACGCGCAACCCAGTTCGCAACAAGCACACCATACAAGATGGCTGAATTCTACGTCAAAGGGCGGTGCCGGCAACAGTTTTCAGCACCGCCTGGATGACGTGAGGAACGCCTTACTTGACCTCGGGCTCGCTGACCACGTCTTCGCTGGCCAGTTCCGCCACTTCCGCATCGGCGTCGCTGACCTGGTTCGCCGCTTCCGGCGATGGCTCGGCCGGCACGTCGCCCTCGTCGGCGCCTGCATCGCCCGCCTCTTCTTCGTAATCGAGCTCGGCGTCGGCCGCCGCATCGGGCACGGCGGCGATTTCCAGCAGGCGCGCTTCGATGCTCAGGTCAACCTCATCCCAGCGCAGCAAGTCCAGTTTCACCTGGGCGCCGCGCGCCACCGACGGCATGCCCGGCAGCTTGATGACCAGCGGAATGTCGACCAGGCGCAGGATTTCGTCTTTCAGCACGACGGCGTCGACCTGGCGCGCGTTTTCCTGGTGCAGCCAGCGCAAGCACCAGTAGCGTTCCATGTTCGACTGGAAATCGCCATACGTGGCATACGCGGCGTCAAACGCCGAGACGATGGCGAACAAGTTCGCGTCGCGCGGCTTGAACGGGGCCACCAGCGGTGCCGTCACGCCATGCTCGGCGCAGGCGATGATTTGCCACTGGTTCACCAGGTCCGTGTAGCGGCGCAGTGGCGAAGTGCTCCACGCGTATTGATCGACGCCCAGGCCCTGGTGCGGCGCCGCATGGGTAACCATGCGCACCTGCATCTTTGCCGCCCAGCTATTGCCGCTGCCGCCGCCCTGGCTGCGGTAAATGCCGGGCACGCCATGGTCGTGCAGCATCTTGCCCCACGTGCTGTTGGCAAAAATCATCAGCTCGGCGACGATCTTGTCGAGCGGCGCGCCACGCTTGCGGCGCGCCACGGTGACGATGTCATTTTCCACATAGAAGTTGAAATCGACGCGGTTATTCTGTTCCGGCTTCAGGCCAAACGCTTCGCGCTTCTTCATGCGGCCCTGTTCCAGCTGCTGCGCCCATTGCCACAGCACGGCAAAATCGGCCTTGTGCGGGTACTCGCCCTCGCCGCTGGCCAGGGTTTCCTCGTTGACCAGGTCGTCGAGCTGGTTATGGCGCAGATTGCTGGCAATCGGCACCAGTTCGGCGCGCGTCTGCGTGCTGACCACGGCCCAGTCCGCTTTCGGATCCAAGGTCGCATACAGCGACAGGGCCGGGCACGTCGTGCCTTCCGCCAGCGTAAACGCGTTGACGATTTCGTCCGGCAGCATGGTGATCTTGTCGCCCGGCATGTAGACGGTCGACATGCGCTGGCGCGCCATCTTGTCGATCACGTCTTCCGGACGGATGCCCAGGCCCGGCGCGGCGATGTGTATACCCACTTTCACGGTGCCATCGGGCAAGGGCTGCACGGAGAAGGCATCGTCGATCTCGGTCGTGGTCACGTCGTCGATCGAGAAGGCGGCCACGTCGGCCAGCGGCAGCTTGGCCGTCACGGACGGCACGGGCACGCTCGGGAAACCTGCGCCTTTCGGGAAATTTTCAAACAGGAACTTCGACAGGTGCAAGTCTTTTGGCGAAGCAATACCACCGACGGCCAGCATCAGCCGCGGCGGCGTCGTGTGCAATTCCGTGCAGGCCGCTTCCAGCGCCTTGTATTCAATCGTATTCTTGTCCGGCTTGAACAGCAGTTGCAGCACCATGGGCTGCATCGAGGCGGGCAAGCGGTTCTGTTTCAGCTCTTCCACATAGCCTGCCTGCACCAGCGCCTGCTGCTTTTTCTTTTCGATGCCGGCCAGGGCCGCCTTCAGCGATGCTTCCGGCGCCGCCTTGTAGCGGCCACGGCCCTTCTTGTAGAAATACACGGGCGCCGAATGCAGGGCCAGGATCAGGCCGGCCGCTTCCGGCGGCAACGGTGCGTGGCCGAAATACTCGGCGCCCAGCTCGGCAAAGCCGAACTCGTCTTCGCCCGCCACTTCCCACAGGAAATCGAGGTCGATCTCGGCGGCAACCGCCTTGGCTTGCTCGAGCAGCTCGGCCGGGGCCGGCTTTTCATACTGCAGCAGCACGTCCTTGACCTTGACCTTGGTGCGCTTGCCGCTGGCCATTTCGACCTGGTACGCTTCACCCGCTTGCGACAGGACCGTGCCGACCTTGAAATCGCCGGATTCTTCAAAAAATAGATTCATTGTTATGCTTTGTTTATTAATGTGTCGGTTGCAACGGTGCGAGTGACGGACGTCAACTCCAGCACCGCTGGCAAAAATACTTCCGTTACCAGCAGCAATCCCTGGTGACGCTGATACAGGCAGCGGCGGGCAAAAAACAGCGCCTGCCCGTCGGCGCGCCGCCCTTCGAATGCCAGCGCCGCCTGCGCCCGCTGCACCAGCGGATGCCCGGCGCGCAGACGGGCAAATTCCAGTGCGCCGCGGCGTACCATGCGGTCGCCAAACAGGGTCGTGCCCAGCGAACGCTCGCCCAGCGCGGAAAACAAGGGCCAGTCCGTGGCCGTCGCCTGCATGGGCACGACGGTATGGCCAAACACGGCCGGTCTGTCATCACAACGCAACAGCACTTCACGTTCCCACACGCGGCCCGCGCGGCGCAAACCGATGATGGCGGCCTCGTCGCTCAAGCAACGTGCCGTTTCCTGATGCAAACATTGCACGCGAAATGCCTGGCTATGCGCTTTCAGCTTGGCCGTCAGCGAACCGCCGCCCGTCAGCCAGTGGCGCAAGGCCGGCGGCGCATTGACGGCATTCACGTGCGCATGCCATTGCGCCTGCCGCAGCGAACCCGGCCTCACTGGGCAGCGTCCGCATCGATGCCGCAAAAGGCCAGCACGGGCGCCACATAATCGGCAAATTCGCTGATGCCATGGTCGCTGCCATCGATGACCAACTGCCGCGCCCCCTGATAATGCGCCACCATGTCGCGGTAGTCGAGCACTTCATCGCCGGTGGCGGCAATCAGAAAATAGCGTTGCGGCTCAGTAATTTTCTCCACGGCAAACGTGCGCAACTCGTCGATGTATTCACGCTTGAACTCGAATGGCTTGTTCGAATGGAACTCCGTCGTCACGCCCACATGCTGTTCCAGGTCGATCAGGGGCACGATGGCGGGATTGAGCAAGACGGCGCGGCAGCCGAGCCGCTCGGCCAGCCAGGTCGCGTAATAGCCGCCCAGGGACGAACCAATAATCGTCAGCTCGGCCGGCGCCACGTCCTTGACCAGCGACAGGGCCAGTGCGATGGCCAGTTTCGGCGAGGCCGGCAATTGCGGGCACAGCCATTCTTCTTCGCGGCCCAGCGCCTGCATCTGCGCGGCCAGCAGGCGCGACTTCATCGACAGGGGCGACGAGCGGAATCCATGCAGGTACAGAATCATCGGCCCAGGGCCTCCAGCAATTTGTGGTGCACGCCGCCAAAGCCGCCGTTGCTCATGACGACGATCTGGTCGCCGGGACGCGCGCTGGCGGCCACGGCCGCCACGAGGGTATCGATGTCTTCATAGGCGCTGGCAATCTTGCCCAGCGGCGCCAGCGCGTCGCCCAGGCTCCAGCCCAGCGCTTGCTGGCTGCCGTAACCGAAAACGAGGTCCACATCCTTGAGGCTGCCCGGCAGCGCATCTTTCATGGCGCCCAGTTTCATGGTGTTCGAGCGCGGCTCCAGCACGGCCAGGATGCGGCCGCTGTCGCCTATCTTCTGGCGCAGCCCGCCCACGGTGGTGGCAATGGCCGTCGGGTGGTGCGCGAAATCGTCGTACACGGTCATGTCGTTGACCACGCCGCGCACTTCCATGCGGCGCTTGACGCTCTCGAACGTGGCCAGCGAAGCGCACGCCTGAGCAATGGGCACACCCACATGGCGCGCGGCGGCGATGGCCGCCAGCGCATTGCTGCGGTTGTGTTTGCCCGTGAGCGCCCACGCCACATGGCCTTCCTGCTTGCCATTGAAGAACACGTCGAAGCTGCCGTCGGCCTGCTCTTGCAGTTGCCAGTTGGCATCTTGACCAAAACTTTCCTTTTCACTCCAGCAACCGCGCGCCAGCACGCGCTGCAGCGACGCTTCGTCGCCGTTGAACACGAGGCGGCCGATGCCCGGCACAGTGCGCACCAGGTGGTGGAATTGCGTCTCGATCGCGTGCAGATCGGGGAAGATGTCGGCGTGATCATATTCCAGGTTATTCATGATGGCCGTCTTCGCGTGGTAATGCACGAACTTGCTGCGCTTGTCGAAGAAGGCCGTGTCGTATTCGTCCGCTTCGATGACGAAGAAGTCCGATTCGGCGCTCTTGCCGTCGATTGTGCCGCTGAGGCGGGCGGAAATGCCAAAGTTCATCGGCACACCGCCGATCAGGAAGCCCGGCGCGTAGCCCGCATCTTCGAGTATCCAGGCCAGCATGGCCGACGTGGTCGTCTTGCCATGCGTGCCAGCCACGGCCAGCACCCATTTGTTACGCAAGATGTGTTCGCCGATCCATTGCGGGCCGGACACATACGGCAGGCTGCGGTTGAGGATTTCTTCCACCAGCGGGTTGCCGCGCGAGACCACATTGCCAATCACATACAAGTCCGGGTTCAGCTTGGTTTGTTCCGGATCGAAACCCTGGATCAGTTCGATTCCCTGCGATTCCAGCTGGGTGCTCATCGGCGGATACACGTTGGCATCGCAACCGGTGACTTTATGGCCGGCTTCCTTGGCCAGGACAGCCAGGCCGCCCATGAAGGTACCGCAAATGCCGAGAATATGAATATGCATGTGATCAGTGCGAAAGGCGCACGCTTAAGTAAGTAAGACGGTGAGATAAAAAACAGCAAGTGCAGGATTTTACCTGACGCCATGACTTTTTCCGCTTCGGAGTATCATCTTGCTCATGACGAACGATGCATTTGACGATAGCGCGCAGTTGCGCCTGGAAATCGCCGCCGCTGCCGCGCGCCTCGTGGCGCAGGACGGCGCCGACTATGGCAGCGCCAAGCGCAAGGCGGCGCGGCAAGTCCTCGGCGACGCGCCGAACCGGCCCAATATCCTGCCTGACAACGACATGATCGAGGAACAGGTGCGGCAATACAATGCCCTGTTCCTGGCCGACAGCCAGCCGGCGCGGCTGTTCCAGCTGCGCACGATCGCGCTGCAGGTGATGGAAGTGTTGCAACAATTTCATCCCCTGCTCAGCGGCCCCGTGCTCAACGGCACGGCCGGCCCGCACGACGAGATCTATTTGCAGCTGTTTGCCGAGAGCGCCAAGGAAATCCACATCTTCCTGCTGAATAAAAATGTCGTGCTCGATATGTCGGAAAGCCCGCATTTCAAGGGAGCGCGTTATGATGCGGTCGAGACAGCCAGTTTCTTGTGGAAAAACGAAGGCGTGCACGCAGCCATGTATGAGCTCGACGATATGCGCGGCGCGCTGAAAGCCAAGGCGGGCGGCAAGGTGCTGCGCACCGATATCGCCGGGCTGCGCAGCCTGCTGGCCGCCAGCCTCGCCGATGGCGCACCGGCTGCCGACTAACATTGATATAGATAAAGTTATGACAAAAAAGAATTGGATCGCCTGCGCCATCGTGGCGCTGATGTTTGGCGGCATGGGCGCTTACGTCGGTTTGAGCAAGGAAAAAGCCAAAGAAGCGGGGCCGCTGACGAGCACCATCGCGCCTGGCGCGACAGGTCCCGTCAACGAGTTGTATGCGCTGTCCCTGCCCGACGCGGCTGGCGCCACGCAAGCGTTGTCGCAATGGAAAGGCAAGAACTTGCTGGTCAATTTCTGGGCGCCGTGGTGCCCGCCATGCGTGGAAGAAATGCCGGAGTTATCCGAAGTGCAAGGCCACTATGCGGCGAAAAATCTGCAGGTGATCGGCATCGGCATCGATTCAGCCAGCAATATTGCCACCTTTGCCAGCAAGGTCAAGATCGCCTATCCCGTGTATGTCTCCGGCATGAGCGGCACCGACCTGTCGCGCCATTTTGGCAATGCCACGGGCGGTTTGCCCTTTACGGTGCTGATCGGCGCCGATGGCGAAGTCAAAAAGACCTATCTGGGCCGCTTGAAATTTGATCAGTTGCGCGCCGATCTGGATAAATTGTAAATTCGGAGCGTGCTTTTTTCTCTTGCCAATGCGTATCTTTGGCGGCAAAATGCGGAACTTTCGCTAAAACGGTCTTCCATACATGGCAAAAAACCTCCTTCTGCTCAACGGTCCCAACCTGAATTTGCTGGGAACGCGCGAGCCTGAGGTCTACGGCGCCAGCACCTTGGCCGATATCGAACAGGCAGCAATGGCGCAAGCCATGGCGGCCGGTGCCGACCTGGTCTGCTTTCAAAGCAACCACGAAGGCGCGCTGATCGACCGCATCCATGCCGCGCGAGCGGAAGGGATCGATGCCATCGTCATCAATCCGGGCGGCCTGACCCATACCAGCGTTGCCTTGCGCGATGCGCTGGCCGGGGTCGCCATCCCGTTCGTGGAAGTCCATATCTCGAATATTTATCAACGCGAGACGTTTCGACATCACTCATTTCTCAGCGCGATCGCGCAGGGGACGATCTGCGGGCTGGGTATCGATGGATATCGGTTTGCCATCGACTTTGCGCTTAAAAAACGTTAATCTACGCGATCTGCACGCATTTAGCGCGGCGATAGGCTCTTGGACATCACCGCATCACTCATAAAACAAACTACATTCCTAGGGGTTTTACATGGATCTACGAAAACTCAAGACCTTGATCGACCTGGTCGCCGAATCGGATATCGCAGAGCTGGAAGTTACCGAAGGCGAAAGCAAGGTTCGCATCGTCAAATCGTCGGCCATGCCGCAAAACCAGATGGTCATGATGCAGCCGCAAGGCATGCAAGCCCAATACCAGCCAGCCGCGCCAGCCGCCGCGCCCGCTGCGGCACCTGCCGTCGTGGTCGCCGCCGAGCCAACGGGCTATGTGGTCAAGTCGCCGATGGTCGGTACCTTCTACCGCTCGTCCGCTCCTGGCAGCGCCGCCTATGTTGAAGTGGGCTCGACCGTCAAGGAAGGTGATACCCTGTGCATCATCGAAGCGATGAAGCTGCTCAATGAAATCGACTCCGACAAAGCCGGTGTCGTGACCCAGATCCTGGTCGAAAACGGCCAGCCGGTCGAATTCGGTCAACCCTTGTTTGTGATCGGCTAAAACCCAGTCCACACGGCCGGCAACGGCCGTTTGCAGTTTTAGCCCCTCACACTTGTTGTTTCGCCGGCTCGCCGGCTCTCACAGACATACGCGAACCTACCATGTTTGAAAAAATCCTGATTGCCAACCGTGGTGAAATTGCCCTCCGTATTCAGCGCGCCTGCCGCGAAATGGGCATTAAAACGGTTGTAGTCCACTCCGAAGCCGACAAGGACGCGAAATACGTCAAGCTGGCCGACGAATCCGTTTGTATCGGCCCGGCACAATCGTCCCTGAGCTACCTGAACATGCCCGCCATCATCAGCGCCGCTGAAGTGACGGATGCGCAAGCGATTCACCCTGGCTATGGCTTCCTGTCGGAAAATGCCGACTTCGCCGAACGCGTCGAGAAATCGGGCTTCGTCTTCATCGGCCCCCGCTCCGAATCGATCCGTTTGATGGGCGATAAAGTATCGGCCAAGCAAACCATGATCAAGGCTGGCGTACCGTGCGTCCCCGGCTCGGAAGGCGCGTTGCCCGACGATCCGAAAGCGATCGTGCAAATTGCCCGCAAGATCGGCTACCCGGTCATCATCAAGGCCGCCGGCGGCGGTGGCGGTCGCGGCATGCGCGTCGTGCACACGGAAGCTGCCCTGATCAACGCCGTGGCGATGACCAAGACGGAAGCCGGCACGGCTTTCGGCAACCCTGAAGTGTATATGGAGAAGTACCTGGAAAATCCGCGCCACGTGGAAATCCAGATCCTCGCCGACGAACACAAGAACGCCGTCTGGCTGGGCGAGCGCGACTGCTCCATGCAGCGCCGCCACCAGAAAGTGATCGAAGAAGCGCCGGCGCCGGGCATCCCGCGCAAGCTGATCGAGAAAATTGGCGACCGTTGCGCCGAAGCTTGCCGCAAGATCGGCTACCGCGGCGCCGGCACGTTTGAATTCCTGTACGAAAACGGCGAGTTCTATTTCATTGAAATGAATACCCGCGTGCAAGTGGAACATCCGGTCACCGAGATGATCACCGGCATCGATATCGTGCAAGAGCAGATCCGCATCGCCGCCGGCGAAAAACTGCGTTTCCGCCAGCGCGACGTCTTGCTGTCTGGCCACGCCATCGAGTGCCGCATCAACGCCGAAGATCCCTTCAAGTTCACGCCATCGCCAGGCAAGATCGTGTCCTGGCATGCACCGGGCGGCCCTGGCATCCGCGTCGATTCGCACGCCTACGCCGGCTACTACGTGCCGCCGCACTACGACTCGATGATCGGCAAAGTGATCGCTTACGGCGCCACGCGCGAGCAAGCGATCCGCCGCATGCAGATCGCCCTGTCCGAAATGGTGGTCGAAGGCATCAACACGAATATCGCCCTGCACCGCGAACTGATGATCGACGCGCGCTTCATCGAAGGCGGCACCAACATTCACTATCTGGAACAGAAACTGGCCGACATGCCGGACCTGGGCAAGAACCTGAATGGCGGCAGCCCCAGCATCGCCAAGAAGTCCGAAATCAAGGCGGGCGCATGAGCTGGACGGAAATCGTCATCGAAATCGCCCGTGACAACGCCGAGGCCATGTCCGACGCGCTGATGGAAGCGGGCGCCCTGTCGGTGTCGGTGGAAGACGCCGATGAAGGCACGGATGCCGAGCAGCCCCTGTTTGGCGAGCCCGGCATGGAACCGAAGGAAGCGGCGTGGGAACGCAGCCGCGTGGTGGCGCTGACCGACGTCGACGCCGACCAGGCCGCCATCGTGGCCGCCGCAGCCCAGGCTGTCGGCATGACGGAAGTGCCCGCCTTTACCATGCGTCCCGTGGAAGAGCAGGACTGGGTACGCCTGACCCAATCGCAATTCGCGCCGATTCACATCGGCAAGAATATCTGGGTCGTACCCAGCTGGCACGAGGCGCCGGACCCAGACGGCCTGATCCTGGAACTGGACCCGGGCCTGGCCTTCGGCACGGGCAGCCATCCGACCACGCGTCTGTGCATGGAGTGGCTGGAAGCGAACCCCGCTCCAGGCAAGACCGTGCTCGACTACGGTTGCGGTTCCGGCATCCTGGCCATGGTGGCCAAGAAGCTGGGCGCGCAAACGGTGGCCGGCGTCGACATCGACCCGCAGGCGATCGAATCGGCGCGCGACAATGCCGAACGCAACCAGTGCGAGATCGAATATTTCTTGCCAGACACGTTTGCCACCTCGGCACATGCCACGGCCAAGTTTGACATCGTCGTCGCCAACATCCTGTCGAGTCCATTGAAGCTGATGGCGCCGATGCTGTCGGGCCGTGTCGCCGAGGGCGGCGCGCTGATCCTGTCCGGCGTGCTGGCACGCCAGGCGGATGAAGTGGCCGCTGCCTACGCACCGTTCATCCAACTGGGTGTGTGGGCCGAGCAAGACGGCTGGGTGGCGCTGCATGGCCGCCTGGGCAGCACGCAAGCGCCTGCGCCCCGCGCGGAAGGTGCATAAGCACAGCAATGGCCCTCGCCACCAAATGCCCCCATTGCAACACGATATTTCGGGTCGCTGCTGACCAATTGAAGTTACGTGGGGGCATCGTGCGCTGTGGCACGTGCAGGGAAGTGTTTGACGGCAATGCCGCGCTGGTCGATCCAGCCGCGGCATCGCCGTTTTTAACATCGGCCCCCGGCACTGCCGCCCCGCTGCCGGCCAGTTATCCGGCCGACAACAGCCTGCCGTCCGCCACGGACGACGAACCCATCTATTCCCTCGACTTCGACACCTCGTTCGACCCGTTCGGCATCTTGCCGGAAACGGCGCAGCTCAAGGACGATGAAGACGATGGCGAGCACATCGAGCTGGACCTCGACGTGGCCCTGCCCGAAGAGGTACCGGCCGCCGCACCGCTCGACATACCGCTCGATAGACCTGAACCTGAAGAAACCCCGGCAAAGCTGCCCGAAGCACCGCTGCCCCAGCCGATGGCGCCCTTCAAGCGCCGCCAGGTCGATGACGTGCCCGCCTTCGCCACGTATCTGCGCGACAGCCGCCGCGAACCGAATCTGGAAACTGGCGCCGCACCGGCGCTGCCCGCGACCGAAAAAGTCAGCCTGGACAAGCCCGCGCCCGCGCGCCGTGAACCGACGCTGGCCGACCACTCGTTCGAAGCGCTGCCCGCCGCACCCGTCGCGCCGGAACCAGCCGAAGAGCAGGAAGAACCTGTCCTGCCGCCAGCCGACGACGAGCCGGCCTTTGTGACCTTGGGACGGCGCCGCGAACAGAGCGGCAAGGCCTTGCGCATGGCCATGGCCGCCGGCTCGGCAGTACTGCTGCTGCTATTATTCCTGCAAGTAATGACCACCTTCCGCAACCCGCTGGCGGCGCAATTCCCGCAGTGGAAGCCGGCCCTGGTGGCGCTGTGCAAGCTCAGCGGCTGCCAGGTCGACTTGCCGGCGCAGATCGAGGCGCTGGCCATCGAGCAAGGCGAATTGCAAACCATCAAGGACCAAACCTTTTCCTATGTCTCGCTGCTGCGCAACCAGAGCCGCAGCGTGCAAGCCTGGCCCAGCATCGAACTGATCCTCAACGACGCCAATGACAAGCCCGTCTTGCGCCGCGTGATCGCGCCGCGCGACTATCTGCCGGCCCATATCGACGTGAGCAAGGGCTTTGCGCCGCGCTCGGAACAAACCATCAAACTGTATTTTGCATTAGACCAGCTCACGGCGTCTGGCTACCATATCGCCATCTTTTACCCTTAACAGACACTATCATGACCAAAACATCGCTGATCTGCGGCTCGCTTGCCACCGACACCATCATGCAATTCCCCGGTCGCTTCGGCGAATCGCTGCTGGCCGACCAGTTGCACAAGGTGAACGTGTCCTTCCTCGTGCCCACCATGCGCACGGAGTTCGGCGGCTGCTCGGGCAACATCGCCTACAGCCTGAAAATGCTGGGCGGCGACCCGCGCATCGTCGGCGTCATGGGGCAAGACAGCGCCGCCTACCTGGAGCGCCTGCAAAAGCTGGGCATTTCCACCGCCAACATCCTGATCAAGGCCGACAGCTACAACGCGCAGTGCTTCGTCACGGCCGACGCGGACAATAACCAGATCAATGCCTTCCACCCGGGCGCCATGTCGTTTGCGCATGAAAACCCGATCGCCAATGCTGGCCCCGCCAAGGTCGCCATCATTTCGCCGGACGGCGACCAGGGCATGCTCAAGCACGCCGCCGACCTGGCCGAGCTGGGCATCCCCTTCATGTTCGACCCGGGCCAGCAGTTGCCACGTTTCAATGGCGAACAGTTGATCGACTTCATCAACAAAGCCACGTATGTGTCGGCCAACGATTATGAAATGGAAATGTTGATGGAACGCACGGGCTTGACCCTGCCGGACATCGCCGGCCGCCTGGAAGCGCTGATCGTCACGCGTGGCGAAAAGGGGTCGGAAATCTATACGGATGGCAAGCGCATCGACATTCCTGTCGTGGCAGCCAAGGAAGTGCTGGACCCGACCGGCTGCGGCGACGCCTACCGTGCCGGCTTGCTGTTCGGCATCACCAACGACCTGGGCTGGGAAACCAGCGGCCGCCTGGCCAGCCTGCTGGGCGCCATCAAGATCGCCACCCAGGGCGCGCAAAACCACGTATTTACGCCAGAGAGCATCGCCGACCAGTTTGAAGCGGCGTTCGGTTACCGCTATTAATATGTAGCTCGGATGTGCGCGGCGAGGCCGCGCGTATCCGACAACATCATTGGCATGGCAAGTGCTGATGTCGGGTTACGCTGCGCTAACCCGACCTACTCCACCATCATCGCACCACAATAATCATCCCCACCAGCACTTGCGCGATCTGCAACAGGATCAGCGCGACCAGCAACGACAGATCCAGGCTGCCGACCAGCGGCACGACCTTGCGAATCGGGCGCAGCAGCGGCTCGTTCAAGGCCCGTACGAACGGCGCCAGCGGCGCATGCGGGTTGACCCAGCTGAAGATGGCTTCGATGATCAGCAAGGCCATGAAACCGTAGAGTATCCATTGCAGGAAGCGTTGCAGCGCCTTGAGCAGCACCACTTCGACGGGATAGCCGGAAATAAACAGCACCGAGCTGGCCAGCAGCACGATCAGGAAGGCGCCGATCAGACTGGCCCAGTCATACCCGCCCACGCCCGGCACCACGCGGCGCAGAGGGCGCACCAGCCAGTCGGACAATTGAAACGTGAATTGCGCCACCGACGAGGGGGGCCGCACGCGCACCGCCTGCATCCAGAAGCGCAGCAGCAACACGCCGCCCAGCAAGGTAGCGATGGTATCAACGATCAATGTAAGGATAACGATCAGCACGACTAATTCTCCAAAAAAAAAACCGCTGTGTGATTGAGTCACACAGCGGCGTGTTGCCTCATCCAGGCACCAGTATCGTTGAAATTACGATGGGCGGGTGCTGGTTGGGAATGGCCAGGCTGCAGCCGGTGCCAACACGGTTTTTGCTACAGGTGCGATAGGTGCCGATGGCTTGGCGACAGGAGCTGCCTTCTTCGGTGCGGCCTTTTTAGGCGCGGCCTTCTTGGCGGCTGGCTTGGCGGCCACGGCGGCTGGTGCCGCTGGAGCTGCTGCCGGCGCTGCTGCTGGTGCGGCTGCCACGACTGGCGCTGCGGCTGGCTTGGCGGCAGGTTTCGCTGCTGCTTTCGCTGCCGGCTTTGCTGCGACCTTGGCGGCTGGCTTTGCTGCAGGCTTGGCGGCTGGCTTCGCTGCAGCTTTTGCTGCTGGCTTGGCTGCCGGTTTTGCTGCGACCTTGGCAGCAGGTTTCGCTGCTGCTTTGGCGGCCGGCTTCGTCGCTACCTTGGCTGCTGGCTTGGCGGCAGCTTTTGCTGCCGGTTTCGCTGCCACCTTGGCTGCCGGCTTGGCGGCAGCCTTGGTTGCTACCTTGGCTGCTGGCTTCGCCGCTACCTTGGCCGCTGGCTTGGCGGCAGCCTTGGTTGCTGGCTTGGCTGCTGCTTTTGCTGCTGGCTTGGCTGCCGCTTTGGCGGCCGGTTTTGCTGCTGCCTTGGCGACGACTTTTTTCGCTGCTGGCTTGGCTGCCGCTTTGGCGGCCGGCTTCGCTGCTGCCTTGGCCGCAGGTTTTGCTGCGGCTTTTTTCACTGCTGGCTTCGCTGCGACCTTGGCGGCTGGCTTGGCTGCTGCCTTGGCAGCTGGCTTCGCTGCTGCTTTGGCGGCCGGCTTGGCTGCTGCCTTGGCGACGATTTTTTTCGCTGCTGGCTTGGCTGCTGCCTTGGCTGCAGGTTTCGCTGCGGCTTTTTTCACTGCTGGCTTGGCTGCTGCCTTGGCCGCTGGTTTTGCTGCGGCTTTTGCTGCTGGCTTGGCGGCCGGTTTGGCTGCGGCTTTTTTCGCGACAGGCTTGGCTGCTGCCTTGGCGGCCGGTTTCGCTGCGGCTTTCGCTGCCGGCTTGGCGGCCGGCTTGGCTGCCGGTTTGGCTGCTGCCTTGGCCGCTGGTTTCGCTGCGGCTTTCGCCACTGGCTTGGCAGCCACTTTTGCTGCAGGCTTGGCTGCGGCTTTGGCGGCTGGTTTCACTGCTGGTTTCGCTGCGGCTGCCGGCTTCTTCGCGGCAGGAGCAGCCTTGGCGGCTGGTTTCTTTACTTCTGATTTCTTAGCGGCTGTTGCCATTTGTCTCTCCTTCATCTGAGATGAGAAATTTAAGCTACAAGATTTAAACCCGTCCGACCCACCACAGGGATAGGCCAGGCGAATTATTCATCGGCGCAAACGGTCGTTTGCGCTAATGAATTCGGCACCAGCTGAACTGCTGCAACTCCTCACGTTTGCAGCACTTCAGCCATCGTCGGTGCCACCCTGCTTTATCTCGCAGCTGGTGGCAAAGTCTGAATTCGGTCATTCGTTTTCGATGCCGTGCGTTTTTTCGCTCCTCGCATCGCGCTCGCCACAACACCGATGCGTCAAATAAAAAACCGCCATGCCTGAAAAAATTCGGGCACGGCGGCAGACGAAAACGGTGTGGTTTTGTGCATATCCGTGTAAATCTGTATCCCTGTTTTGCGAGGTTTTTTCGCTACCGCGCTGGTTAAAAAACCCCGCATTCTAACGCTCGCATTTGCAATCTCATAAAGTACACGAAAACCTTGTCAATGCGCAACCGGCACGACACGTTTTCGCCCCCTTTTTTGCACGATACGCGTGCTATCGCACAATCGCGCGGCAAATGCCGCCGCCGGCGTCTCCGGAAATGCTTTTTCGACTGCGCGATGCGGCCATGCGCGGCATCCGGAAATCCTGGCGCAAGCCCTGTCGCATGGGCCGATGATGCGCGCATTTTTCCGCCGCCATGCACGCAAAAAAAAAGCGCCGTCACGATGACGGCGCTTGTTGGCGTAGCCTGAAAAAGGATTACTCCCAGTTCAGCGCACCACCGGTTTGATACTCGGTCACGCGCGTCTCGAAGAAGTTGCGTTCCTTCTTCATGTCGATCATTTCGCTCATCCACGGGAATGGATTTTCTTCCTGGGCGAACAGCGGCTCGATGCCGATCTGCTGCGCGCGGCGGTTGGCGATGAAGCGCAAATAGCCCTTGAACATCGGCGCATTCAGACCCAGCACGCCGCGTGGCATGGTGTCTTCCGCGTACGCGTATTCCAGTTCCACGGCCTGCATGAACAATACTTTGATCTCTTCGCGGAATTCGGCCGTCCACAGCTGCGGGTTTTCCATCTTGATCGTGTTGATCAAGTCGATGCCGAAGTTGCAGTGCATCGATTCGTCGCGCAGGATGTACTGGTACTGTTCCGCCGCGCCCATCATCTTGTTCTGGCGGCCCAGCGCCAGGATCTGCGTGAAGCCGACGTAGAAGAACAGGCCTTCCATCAGGCAGGCAAACACGATCAGCGATTTGAGCAGCTTCTGATCGTTTTCCACCGTGCCGGTGACGAATGCCGGGTCGGTCAGGGTGTTGATGAACGGGATCAGGAATTCATCCTTGTCGCGGATCGACTTGACTTCGTTGTAGGCGTTGAAGATCTCGCCTTCGTCCAGGCCCAGCGATTCGACGATGTACTGGTAAGCGTGCGTGTGGATCGCTTCCTCGAACGCCTGGCGCAGCAGGTACTGGCGGCACTCGGGCGCCGTGATGTGGCGGTAGGTACCCAGCACGATGTTGTTGGCGGCCAGCGAGTCGGCCGTCACGAAGAAGCCCAGGTTGCGCTTGACCAGGCGGCGCTCGTCGTCCGTCAGGCCGTTCGGATTCTTCCACAGCTCGATATCGCGCTGCATGTTCACTTCCTGCGGCATCCAGTGGTTGGCGCAGCCGGCCAGGTATTTGTCCCACGCCCATTTGTACTTGAACGGCACCAGCTGGTTGACGTCCGTCTTGCCGTTGATGATGCGCTTGTCGTCCGCATTCACGCGGCGCGCCACTTGCTCGGCGTTCGCTTCGGACGGCTCGGCACCTGCCGGCAGGTTCAATTCGGTATTACCCAACGGCGCTTGCTGCGCCGGACGCGGCACAGCTGCCGACGTGGTTTCATCATCCCATGACAACGACATATTCTTCTTCCTTTCCATGCCGGCGAGCCGGCGATCCGCAACAGGCCCGTTGAATCGGACAATGCGGACATTGACAACATTGAATCAGCCCAGACGCTCTGGGCTGACAACTAAAATCTTACTGGCAGGCTTCGCATTCTTCGAAACCGTCATCACCTGGGCGCAGGTAGCAGGCTTCGCCATCGGCGTCGTCCGCTGCCGCTGCCTGGGCGCTGCTCTGTGCACTTTGGGCGCTGGCCGACATGCCGCCGTCGACTGCCACGGCGTTCAGGGCGCCCGTCTTGGAGGTCGATTTCTCCATGTGGGTAGCGGCGATGGTACGCAGGTAGTAGGTGGTTTTCAGGCCACGCAGCCATGCCAGCTTGTAGGTCTCGTCCAGTTTCTTGCCCGATGCGCCAGCCATGTAGATGTTCAGCGACTGGGCCTGGTCGATCCACTTCTGGCGACGCGAAGCCGCTTCCACCAGCCAGCTTGGCGACACTTCAAAGGCGGTGGCGTAGATATCGCGCAGGTCTTGCGGGATGCGGTCGATCTTCACCAGCGAGCCGTCGAAATACTTCAGGTCCGAGATCATGACTTCATCCCACAGGTCGCGCGCCTTCAGGTCGCGCACCAGGTAGCCGTTGATCTCGGTGAATTCGCCCGACAGGTTCGATTTCACGTACAGGTTCTGGAACGTCGGCTCGATACAGGCCGATACGCCGATGATGTTCGAGATCGTCGCCGTCGGGGCGATCGCCACGCAGTTCGAGTTGCGCATGCCGAACTTGGCGATGCGTTCGCGCACCGGGGTCCAGTCCATGGCGGACGAGGAATCGACTTCCAGGTAGCCGCCGCGCTCTTCGGCCAGCAGTTTCACCGAATCCTGCGGCAGGATGCCGCGGTCCCACAGCGAACCGGCGTACGATTCATAGCGGCCGCGCTCTTCGGCCAGTTCCGTCGACGCCAGGTAGGCGTAGTAGCAGACGGCTTCCATCGAGGTGTCGGCAAACGCTACGGCGGCGTCCGAGGCGAACGGGATGCGCATCATGTGCAGGCAGTCCTGGAAGCCCATCACGCCCATGCCGACGGGACGGTGGCGCATGTTCGAATTGCGCGCCTTGTCGACGGCGTAGTAATTGATGTCGATGACGTTGTCGAGCATGCGCATGGCGGTGCGGATGGTCTTGGCCAGCTTGACGTGATCGAGCTTGCCTTCCTTCATGTGCGCCGGCATGTTGACGGAACCGAGGTTGCAGACGGCGATTTCGTCAGGGCCCGTGTTCAGCGTGATTTCCGTGCACAGGTTCGAGCTGTGGACGACGCCGACGTGCGACTGCGGGCTGCGGATGTTGCAAGGATCCTTGAACGTGATCCATGGGTGGCCCGTTTCAAACAGCATCGACAGCATCTTGCGCCACAGGTCCAGCGCCGCGATCTTCTTGAAGACGCGGATTTCGCCGGCGGCGGCCTTGGCTTCGTAGCCCAGGTAAGCCTGTTCAAAAGCCTTGCCGACCTTGTCGTGCAGGTCCGGCGTGTCCGACGGCGAGAACAGGGTCCAATCGCCTTTTTCCATGACGCGCTTCATGAACATGTCGGGAATCCAGTTCGCCGTGTTCATGTCGTGCGTGCGGCGGCGGTCGTCGCCCGTGTTCTTGCGCAGGTCGAGGAATTCCTCGATATCCATGTGCCAGGTTTCCAGGTAGGCGCAGACGGCGCCCTTGCGCTTGCCGCCCTGGTTGACTGCCACGGCCGTGTCGTTGACCACTTTCAGGAACGGCACCACGCCTTGCGACTTGCCGTTGGTACCCTTGATGTGGGCGCCGAGGGCGCGCACCGGCGTCCAGTCGTTGCCCAGGCCGCCCGCGAACTTGGCCAGCAGCGCGTTGTCCTTGATGGCGTCGTAGATGCCTTCCAGGTCATCGGAGACGGTGCTCAGGTAGCACGACGACAGCTGCGAGCGCAGGGTGCCCGAATTGAACAGGGTCGGGGTCGAGCTCATGAAGTCGAACGAGGACAGCAGGCTGTAGAACTCGATGGCGCGCGCTTCGCGGTCCGCCTCGTTCAGCGCCAGGCCCATGGCCACGCGCATGTAGAACGCCTGCGGCATTTCGATGCGCACGTCCTGGATGTGCAGGAAATAGCGGTCGTACAGGGTTTGCAGGCCGATGTAGCCGAACTGCAAGTCGCGGTCGGCGACGATGGCTTTGGCCAGGCGTTCCAGGTCGAAACTGGCGAGTACCGGGTTCAGCAGCTCAGCGGCGATGCCCTTGGCGATATATTGCGGGAAATACGTCAGGTATTCAGCGGCAGCGGCCGCTTGCGGCACTTCCTTGCCGAACACTTCCTTGCGCACCGTGTGCAGCAGGATGCGGGCCGTGACCTGACTGTAGGCCGGGTCTTTTTCCATCAGCGCGCGCGCCGCCAGGATGGCCGACTTGTGCAGTTCTTCGACGGGTACGCCGTCGTACAGGTTCTTCACGGTCTCGGCCAGGATGGCGTCGGCATCGACGTGCTTTTCCAGGCCGGCGCAGGCGGCGTTGATCAGGTCGCGCACTTCCTGCATGTCCAGCAGGCGGCGCACGCCGTTGTCGGTCACGTTCAATTGTGGTGCGGAAACTTGCGCGGAAGCGCCTTGCGCTTCCTTCTGCAGGCGGCGCTCTTCCATGTGCTTGGCGCGGTACAGCACGTAGGCACGCGCCACGTCGTGCTCGCCCGAACGCATCAGCGACAGTTCCACCTGATCTTGCACGTCTTCGATATGGAAGGTGCCGCCGCCCGGATGGCGGCGCACCAGCGCGGCGACGACGCCGTCCGTCAATTGCTCCACCAGTTCGCGGATGCGTGCCGAGGCTGCGCCCTGGCCGCCGTTAACGGCCAAAAACGCCTTGGTCATGGCGATGGCGATCTTCGAAGGCTCAAATGCCACCACCGCGCCGTTGCGTCGGATGATGCGATAGTCGCCCAATGCCGCGCCCGTGCTCGCCACGCTGTTGGCCGCGCCTGGCGCTGGCGATACTGGCGTTGGATGGATGGAAATATCTTGTGGTGATTGCATTGAAGCTCCCGTTGTCAGCTAAAGTCAGCCTGCAGTTTTGCTGCCGCGTGTGTTGTTGAATAGAACGCCCGATGGTCAGGGTTTCTTCAGGTATTTGTTGCTAAATAGTAAATTCATAATGCATACAACCGTGTCAGAATCCATATCGCCACACCGCACTGCCCGGCTGGCGCGAAACACGATCAAGGGTGATAAACCGCCAGTTCCAGTGCTTTATCAGCAATCCGGGTAGCTTTGACAATAATTCTGAAAACGTCTGTGATGGCACTACATATAGTCTTTACATCCAACTTCTGCACTAATTGTAGTGCCCATCGGAGGGGGATGCAATAGTTTTCCGGCATCCGTCGGCGTAATTTTTTGTATTTTCATATACGATTTCGGTTGACTTTTCAGGGTGTGGATGGAAAGCCCAATCCCCGCGAAGTAAGCGCTAACGCAGGCTGCCCGCGCAAGGTTTCCAGCCAGCATTTTTGATAAAAATGCCAGTCAAAAAACGGTCCCGGATCCGTCTTCCTGTCCGGCGCAATATGCTCATGGCCGCGCACCTCGGACAAGCCGTAGCGTGCCACCAGCGCGGCCGTCAGCGCCGCCAGCACGCGGTATTGCTGCTGCTGAAAGGGGACAAAGTCCGAACCTTCCATTTCAATACCGATGGAATAGCCGTTGCACTGCGGGCGCCCTTCGAACATGGATGCGCCCGCATGCCAGGCACGTTGATCAGTAGAAACATATTGCAATAACGTACCATCGCGCCGCACAAAAAAGTGCGCCGACACCTGCAAGCCACGCAGGTCGGAGAAAGAAGGATCGGCATTATAATCCACCCGGCCCGTAAACAAGTCCGACACATGCGGTCCGCCAAAGTGCCCGCCCGGCAAGCTGATGTTATGGATCACCAGCAAGTCGACTTGCGTACCGTCCGGGCGCGCATCGTGGTGCGGCGAGTCATAGCGCAGCGCGCCATCGCACCAGCCGTGTTCATCTATCGTCCATCCGCTCATCAAGTAAGGCTTCCTGTATCGTCAATTTCTGCATGCGGTAACGCAACTGGCGCACGCTCAAACCCAGCTGGCGCGCCGCCCGCGCGCGGTGGTAGCGCGCCTGCGCCAGCGCCAGCATGATCATGTCGCGCTCGGCCTGGCGCAAATACACGTCCAGCGGCAGGACCGGAGCCACGCCACATGCCGCCATGCCGGGCAGGCACAGTTGCCGCGCCGGCAAGTCCGGCAGTGCCGGCGCCGCCCGCAACGGCATGCTGCCCGGCGCGGACGGCAAGGCCAGGCCGTCGGGCGCGATCACGCCGCCGTCGGCAAAGGCCAGCGCCCGCTCCAGCACGTTTTCCAGTTCGCGCACATTGCCCGGGAACGCATACGCGGCCAGTGCCGCCAGCACGGTCGGCGCCAGGCTCACGGCCCGGCGTGGCGACAGGCGCGCGAGAATCACCTCACATAATACCTGCAGATCGCCGCGCCGCTCGCGCAGCGGCGGCAGCGCCAGCTCGATCACATTCAGGCGGTAAAACAGGTCCTGGCGAAACGTGCCGGCGGCCACGCCGCGCGCCAGGCCGTGCTGGCTGGCGCACAGGATGCGCACGTCGATGGCTTCGTCGGTACTGCCGCCCAGCTTGCGCACGCGGCGCTCCTGCAGCACGCGCAGCAGCTTCACCTGCATGGCCAGCGGCAGGTCATCGACTTCGTCGAGCAGCAAACTGCCGCCATGGGCCGCCTGGAACAGGCCCTGGCGCTCGTGCAGCGCGCCCGTGTAGGCGCCCGGGCGGCAGCCAAAGAATTCCGCCTCCATCAGCGCTTCGGGAATGGCGCCGCAGTTGACGGCGATAAACGGGAAGCCGGCGCGCGCGCCCTGCGCATGGATGGCGCGCGCCGCCAGTTCCTTGCCCGTGCCCGATTCGCCGCGGATGGCCACGGGCGCGCCGCAGCGGGCGATGCGGCCGATCTGCGCGCGCACGGCCTGCATGGGCAGCGAGTTGCCGCTCAGTTGCGGCGCCGGCGGCATATCGGCGGCAGAATACTGGCTGGGACTGGGACCGGACATGGAAGCGCGCCTTTCCGCGATGGCGGCGACGAACCGCCTGCTGCAGATGCTACGCCGGACGGAGGCCGGAGGACGTTACGATACGGATGAGCAACGGCGCGCCGGCCTGCCCTTACAAGGTGGCGTGCGCGTGGCTGCAGTAATCGTGGCCCTTGGCCTGCACGTTTTCCGAGGCCGGGTAGTACACGCCGCAATGGGCGCAGCACAGCATCAGCTCGGCATCCGGCAATTCCTGCGGCCGCACCGGCGCCGCATACGGGTTCGGCTGCTGCTGGGCGCGGGCGCGCTGCTGCATGCCCCGGATCTTGCTGCGGATAGCAAACAGCACCAGAAACACCAGCGCCAGCCAGAATAAAACACGTGTCATGCGAATCCTCGGTGTAAAACCACTTCCAGTACAAAACGGCTGCCGACATAGGCCAGCAGCAAGGTGGCGAAACCGGCCAGGGTAAAACTCAGCGCCGTCTTGCCGCGCCAGCCGCGGAAGCGCCGGCCTGCCAGCAGGGCGGCAAACAAGAGCCACGACAGCATGGTAAACACGGATTTGTGATCCCAGTTGAGGGCCTTGCCAAACAGTTGCTCAGAAAACACGATGCCCGACAGCACGGTCAGGCTGAGCAAAATAAAACCCAGGCCGATCATGCGGAACAGCAGCTTTTCCATCGTCAGCAGGGCGGGCAGCTGGTCCAGCGCCGTGCCGATGAAGCCGCGGCTTTCGCTGCGCGTATGCAAACGCGATTCCTGCAACGCCATCAGCACGGCGTGAAAAGCGGCAATCGTCAAGGTGCTGTAGGCGAGCACGGCCACGGCAATATGCCAGCCGAAGACGGCCGACTTGCCTTCCATGCTGACCTGGCTGCCGGGAAAGGCCCAGGCCAGGCCAATGGCGAGGACGGCGCTGGGCATGACCATGCGGCGCAATCCGTCCAGGCTGAAATTGCGGTTCTCTATCCAGTAGGCGCCCACGGAAACCCACAGCGCGGCCGACAGCATGGCGGAAAAACCGAAGCGCAAGGTGCCCGGCGCCATCAGGTCGAACCACAGGGTGGCGGCGTGCGCCAGCCAGGCGACGCCGGTCAGGCCGGCAATGAGCCGGGCACGGGACGAGGGAAGCACCGCGCACGCCGCATACAACAGGGCGGCGATGAAAAAGAAATAGATCTGCATAGTTTAAGTTTACACCATAGCCGGCAAGCGCGATTCAAGCGACAGTATGGGCTGCAGGCAATTCGCCGCCAGCCGACACCGCAAGCCTGCCATGATATCGCGCCTCGGGCGCGGCGGGGTGGCGCACCCTCAAGATTTCGGCAATCTTTCCTGCGGCGCACTGCCACCGCGTCACGGCCACGTTGCCATCTGGATGAGCCAGCCCTATAATTATGTCCATAGAGCAACAATCTTTCACTTTTCGCCACTCGCCCCCCACCGCCATGTTTTCTTTCAAAAAAATTTCCTGGACCTGCCTCCTGCTGGCCGCCTGCACTGTATTAAGCGGTTGCATGAAAGATGCGCCTTCCCAGTCCACGTACGAGGAGTATTTCCGCACGTCCATCCAAAGCTATGACCTGTACAAGGAGTACTTCGACATCGCAAAGCTGGAAAAGCTGAACGGCTGGAAAGAGAACGAACAGTACGAAATCAAGGGATCGGCCGTGCTGCGCGCCAAGGTGGGCTACCTGGAATTGCTGGCCGACGTGGCCGACAAGCTCGAGGCTGAGGCGAAAACGGACGGCACCGTGGGCATGACCATGGGCCTGGGCCTGATGGCGCGCGGCATGGGCGGAGAGAACAAGGTCTTCCGCGAATTCTGGGTGCAGCAGCTGGAAAAGAAGGCGATTCCCGCACCGCTGCTGGCGCGCCAGGCGGCGATGACGGCCGAGCGTTTCGACAACCTGATGCAATGGTCGGACCAGCTCGTGCAAGACAATTACGGCGCCATCATCAGCCGCCAGCTGAAGAAAGGCGATGAGCTGACCCGCATCTACACGCTGAGCTTCCGCCAGACGGAAAAAGGCTGGATGGGTTTTAACGCCCGCTAAGGCCACTCCTCCACAAAAAACCTCCGCGCCATCGCTGGTGCGGAGGTTTTTTTCATGGTTGCCTGATTTACTTCACGTTCAGGCTCTTTTTCGCCTGCTCCAGCAAGTCCGTCTTGACCCAGTCCTTGGCCACGGGCGGTTTCGTCATGCGGCCCACGCCCGTTTTCACCATCACGTCCGTGGTGACCTGGATATGCTCGGGCGAGATGTCGTACGAATACGGCGAATTGCTGATCGCGTCGTCGAAGTCATCCTTCGTGATCTGGCCGCGGAACACGACTTCGCGCACATATTTTTCCGCCGTCGCCTTGTTGTCGATAAAGGTCTTGGTCGCTTCGACGAAGCAGCGCATGAATTTTTCCGCCACGGGACGGCGTTCCTTGTAGAACTTTTCCGTCATCACCATGGTCCGCACGGGCTCGCCGATCGGCGTGTCGTACGGTTTGATGACTTCGGTGCCGAAGCCCTTGTTGATCGCCTGCGACGATTGCGGCTCCGACTGCATCATGGCGTCGATATTCTTGCCCATCAGCGCCTGGTTCAAGTCGGCGTAGGCAAGGAACACCAGCTGCACGTCCTTGCCCTTGGTTTCGGAATACGTCAGGCCCGCCTGCGACAGCTCGGCCAGCAGCAGCACTTCCTGAATGCCGCCGCGCGTCACGCCCACGCGCTTGCCCTTGAGTTCCTTGACGCTGGCGATCTTTTGCCCCGCCCCGCCCACCAGGCGCGCGCCGCCCTTGGCAAAACCGGCCACCACATAGATCGGGGCACCGCCGGCGCGGCCGGAAATGGCCGCTTCGGACGCAGTCGCGCCCACGTCCAGCTCGCCCGCGATAATCGCCTGCATCACGTCGAGGCCCTTGGCGAAGATATGCTCCTCGACCTTGATGCCGCACTTGGGCGCGATTTCCTTGATGTACGACACGGCGCCGTAATGGGCGAATTTCAAATTGCCGAGGCGCACGACTTCCTGCGCCTGCGCGGCACCCATGCCGAAGGCCAGCATGAGGGCGGCGGCGATACCGGTCTTCAGGGTTGATTTTTTCTGCATCGGGTTCTCCTGTGGTGGTTGGTGTGTGCCCGCAAGGGCACGCGAAACACTGCTTTTTTATTATGGGGAGATAGTACCGTGTGTTGAGGCAGGAGCAATCCTTTTTATTTCACGATGCAACATATACCAGTATGACGACATACATAAAGCACTGCACCTCACGCCATGCCCACCGTCAAAGCGGAAACAAGTTCTGCGCGATGAAGTCCACAAACACCCTGAGCTTCGGCGACAGATGTTTGCTGGAGGGCCACAATATGCGCAATGCGGTGCGGTCCTGGTTGTATTCGTCCAGCACAGTGACTAACCGGCCTTCGTCCAGCTGACGACGCACGGCGATGTCAGGCACACAGGCAATGCCGAGACCTTGTTCGGCAAAGCAGATCTGCGGGTCCAGCGCATTCGTTACCATGCTGCCCGGCAGATCCATGGAGAGGAAATGACCGTTCCTGCTCAACGGCCATGCGTCCATTTTGCCCGTCGTGGGATAGCGGTACAGCAGGCAGGCGTGCTTGGCCAAGTCTTCAGCTTGCTGCGGAAGTCCAGCCCGCTGGAAATAGTCGGGAGCACCGACGATGACTCTTCGATAAGCGCCGAGCGCACGTGCCATCAAGCGGGAATCGCCGGGTTCTCCGGTGCGGATCACGGCATCGAAGCCTTCTTCGATCACATCCACCAGACGATCCGAGCAGTCGATGTCCAGCGCGACAGCGGGATAGCACCGCTGGAAGGCCGCCAGCTTGGGCATGAACAAGGTGCCGAGCGATGGAAGACTGATGCGCAGCTTGCCATGAGGGGCGCTTTGCGTTTGCAGGAGTTCGGCTTCGGCCAACTCCACCTCGCAAAGGATACGGCGGCAGCGCTCCAGGAACAACGCACCTTCCGATGTCAGGCTAATGGTGCGCGTAGAGCGGTGGAACAGACGAACCCCCAAGCGTTCTTCGAGCCGCGCGATGGCCTTGCTGACGGCCGATGCAGAGATGCCCAGCTGCTGCCCGGCCGCAGTGAAGCTGCGGGACTCCCCCGCGCGTACGAAGAGATCAAGAGAACCAAGATTTTCCATTTATGCCCATCAATTAATGACGGTTATGTCACATATATTGTTCACTGTAGCCTATTTTTCTTTTGTTGGTAAGCAGGCAGCATACGTACTGGTACTCCATAAAGAACCAGAACGACTTCAACTTGAGGAACTTAGTTTATGAATCAGACAACAGCATCTGCTCAGCACAAGAGCGCCGAGCGATTGCCCTTGGGTGGACTGCTTGCCTTGGCAATGGCAGCCTTTGTCACGCTGCTGACCGAGATCATGCCGGCCGGATTGCTTTCTTCGATTGCGCAAGGCTTGAGCGTCTCTGAAAGCCTGGCAGGCCAGTTCATCACCGCCTATGCAGTCGGTGCGCTGGTCGCCGCTATGCCGGTCACCATGCTTACGCAAGGCATGCGGCGGCGTCCGCTGCTATTGACGGCGATCTTCGGCTTTGCGGTTGTCAATCTCGTCACCGCGCTTTCCGATAACTATGGCACCTCTCTGGCGGCGCGCTTCTTCGCCGGTGTCTTCGGCGGAATCGTCTGGACGCTCCTGGCTGGATATGCGGTGCGCATGTCGCCATCTCATCTCGGCGGACGGGCGATTGCGATATCCGGTGCCGGCGCGACCATCGCTTTGGTGCTCGGTGTACCGCTCGGTGCGCTGCTTGGCCGCGCCATCGGCTGGCAAGGCGCATTTGGCCTGATGAGTGCCCTGGCGCTCTTGCTCATGGCGTGGATCATCGCCATCGTCCCCGACTTCCCTGGCCAGAGCAAGGGACAGCGCCAAGCTCTATCCAGCATATTTTTCAAGACCGGTATTCGCGCCGTGCTGTTCGTTGTCTTCACTTTCGTTGTTGCCCACAACATTCTCTACATCTATATCGAGCCATTGCTCGCGCCTTCGGGCTTGTCAGCGAACGTGGAGACCATCCTGTTCGTTTTCGGACTCGGTTCGATCATCGGCCTATGGTTCGTCGGTGCCATGGTCGATCGTCGGCTGCAATTTCTTGCCGTGGCAAGCGTCATGGTCTTTGCCGTTGCATCACTGCTGCTGGGTCTTCGGGGCGACCTCTCACAGGTGGTCTACCCCTCTGTGGCGGTATGGGGCCTCGCTGTCGGCGGCTTTGCCACAATCACTCAAACGGCCTTGTCCCGCTTTGCCGGCGAGTCGGTTGATGTGGCGCAATCGATGTACACGACGGGCTGGAACAGCGCGGTGGCCAGCGGCGGCGTTGTTGGTGGAATTTTGCTCGACCGGTCAGACGTGGCGTCGTTCGCATGGACCGTTATCGGATTTCTCGTCGTCTCGTTGCTGGGCACAGTCTTCGCCATGAACAAAGCGCTGGCAAGCAGGAATTGAAACGGTGCTTGCTACGCGTGGCCCCGCAGTTCGCCCTTGGCGTCGGCGCAATGCCTGGCCGCGATGGCAGGCACTGCGCCGGCGTTGTTACAACACCTATTGGCCCGCCAGCGCCACCACCGGATCGAGTCCCGACGCCTTGCGCGCCGGCATGAAACCAAACACCAGCCCCGTCACCACGGCACAGGCAAACGCGCCGGCGATGGCGCTCAGGGAAAAGATCACCGGCACGTCCCAGACCAGCAGCAGGCCGGCCACCGTCACGCCGACCACGATGCCGGCCACGCCGCCCACCACCGACACCAGCACGGCTTCGGTGAGGAACTGGCGCAGGATGTCGCGCCGGCGCGCGCCCGTCGCCATGCGGATGCCGATTTCGCGCGTGCGCTCGCGCACCGTCATCAGCATCACGTTCATGACGCCGATGCCGCCCACCACCAGCGAGACGGCGGCGATCAGGCTGAGCATCATGGTCATGTTGTCCTGCGTCTTGGCTTCGGCGGCGATCGACGCGGCCGCGTTGCTGATGCCGTAGTCGCGGATGCGGTGGCGTTCGAACATGGTGGCGTCGACGGCCGCCTCCACCTCCGTCACGCGCTTGACGTCGTCCACCGCCATCACCGTGTAGGTCGGCTCGCGCTGGCCGAAGACGCGGATGCCGGCCGTGGAAAACGGCAGCAGCAGCACGTCGTCTTCATCCTTCTCGCCCGTCAGCGCGCCCTTCGCGCTCATCACGCCGATCACCTGGAACGGCACGTTGCCGATCAGGATGCTCTGCCCCACGGGGTTGGGTACGTCGGGCATCAGCTTTTCGGCCAGGTGCGCGCCCAGCACGGCCACGGTGGCCATCTCGCGCTCGTCTTCCTCGGTAAAGAAGCCGCCCTTGGCCACCGGCCAGGTCTGGATCTGCGGCAGGGCCGGTCCCGTGCCGCGCACATAGGTCTGCACGTCGAGGTTACCGTGGCGTATCACCTTGTTGCCCGTGACATTCGGCAGCACGTGGGAAATGCCCGGCACGTCCTTGAGCGCATCGAGGTCGGCCAGGGTGATGCTGCGCCCGGGGATGCGCGAACTTTCGCCGCGCGACGCCATGTACAGCAGGTTCGAGCCGAACGCGCCCAATTGCGCCATCACCTGCTGGCGCGTGCCCAGGCCGATGGCCAGCATGACGATCACGGAAGCGACGCCGATGACGATGCCGAGCAGGGTCAAGCCCGTGCGGAAGCGGTTGATCCACAGCACGCGCCAGGCGGCGCGCGCCGCGTCGAGCAACTCTGTGCCCAGCGAAGCGCCCGTATCGTGGGCGGCGCGCGACATGTCCAGCGGCGGCAAGGCCGTCGACGTGGCGGGAATGGCGATGGCGCCCGAGTCTGCGACGATTTCGCCGTCGCTGATCTCGATCACGCGGCGCGCCTGGGCCGCCACCTTGCGGTCATGCGTAATCAGGATGATGGTGTGGCCCGCGTCGGCCAGTTCGCCCAGCAGGGCCATGACTTCGGCGCCGCTGCTGCTGTCTAACGCCCCCGTCGGCTCATCGGCGAGGATGATGCGTCCGCCATTCATCAGGGCGCGCGCGATCGACACGCGCTGCTGCTGCCCGCCCGACAATTGGTTCGGCCGGTGATCCAAACGTTCACCGAGACCCAGGCGCTTGAGCAGCGCCGCGGAACGCGCATGGCGGGCCGCCGCCGGCATGCCCGCGTACAGGGCAGGCACTTCCACGTTTTCGCGCGCCGATTCCGTGGCGATCAGGTGATACCCCTGGAAGACGAAACCGAACGCTTCGCGCCGCAGCCACGCCAGTTCATCGGGGTTCAGGCTGGCCACGTCCTGGCCGGCGAAGCGGTACGTGCCGTCGCTGGGGCGGTCCAGGCATCCCAGCAAATGCATCAGGGTCGACTTGCCGGAACCGGACGCACCGACGATGGCGACGAATTCGCCGGCGCCAATCGACAAGGTCAGGCCGCGCAGCACTTCCACGGCCGGTGCGCCATCGTGGCCGCCGTAGCGCTTGCGGATGCCGGCAAGTTCAATCAATGGCGCCGGCTGGCCAGGTTCTCCCGCTTGTCCCAGCGACCTGGCCTCGCTCATCGCGCTCACAGCTGGAACCTGCTGGCGCCGCTGCCGGCCGGCTGCTCGCCCGTGACCAGCAATTCTCCTTCGCGCAAGCCTTGCAGCACTTCCGCGCTGAGGCGGTTGCGCACGCCGACGGTGACGGCGCGCGTATCGACCTTGCCGTCCGCATCCATCACGCGGGCCGTGAACTGCCCCGGCTTGGCGCCTTCTTCCGTCGACGGTTTCAGGGCCGGCAAGGGCACGGCCAGCACATTGTTCGCCGCTGCCGTGACAAACACCACTTGCGCCGTCATCTGCGGCATCAGTTCGCCATCGGCGTTATCCACGTCGAACAGCACGGTATACAAGATCACCTTGCTGGTCGACGGCGCCAGGGCCGTGCCGGCGGCGGAACCGCCGGGCACTGGCGGCGCGGGGAGCACTTGGCGCACCTTGCCGCTCCAGCGCCGCTGGTCGCCGCCCAGGGTGGTGAAGTACACGGGCATGTCCGGGCGCACGCGGCGCACGTCCGCTTCCGACACTTCCGTCCACACCGTCATGGCCGACAGGTCGGCGATGCGCAGGATGTTCGGCGTCTGGTACGTGGCGTTCAGGGTTTGCCCTTCCTTCGCGTCCAGGCCCACCACCTTGCCGGCCATCGGCGCGTAGATGCGCGTGTAGCCAAGGCGCGCCTCGTCCGCCTTCAGGCTGGCCTGGGTCTGGTCGATCTGCGCCTTCAGGTGGTCGATCTTGGCGCCGGCCGATGCCAGGGTGGCTTCGGCCGTTTCCAGGTCGGCCAAGGGGGTCGAATCGAACTTGGCCATCTGCTTCTGGCGCACGTGCTGCTGGCCCGCCAGGCGGTGCTGCGCCTGCTGGTCGGCCAGCTGCGCGCGCAAGCCCGCCAGCGCGGCGCGGCCCGCATCGACCGTGGCTTGCTGCACGCTGGGGTCGATCTCGGCCAGCAGCTGGCCTTTTTCCACGTCGCTGCCCGGCTGCACGTGCAGCCGCGTGATCTGGCCCGACACCTGCGCGCCCACGTCGACATAGGTTTGCGGCTGCAGGGTGCCGATGGCCGTGACGCTGGCTTCAATATTGCCGCGCTTGACGGGCGCCGTATCGAATACGGTTGCCGGGCCGCGCGTGGCCCACAGTGCACCGGCGCCGAACAGCGCCAGCAAGACCACGCCGCCGAGGATGCGGGCGCGGCGCGAAGGCAGGCGGGCCGCCATCAGGAAGCCGCCTTGCGGTTGCAGCTACAGTAAAACGGTGTCGCCAAACGTAAAAAATACATCGGTCTATCCTTGAAAATGGCGGTGGACATCACCGCAGGAACATCACAAGACCTGCCAGCGCGGCGACGGCTGCCAGCAGGGAACTACGCAACAGCAAGCGGGGCGCATACGGCAGCAGCAGGGCCACCAGCAGCGCGCCGGCCGAAATGAAGCCGAGCCAGGCGACGATGCCGACGGTGACGCTCCAGCCGGCCACGCAGGGCCAGATGGCCAGCGCCAGCAGGACCGCGCCGGCCAGCTGCAGCGCGCGCCGCACGCCGGGTGCCGCGTCCCTGCTCCACACCTGGCCATGGTGGCGGTCCATCGCCAGGGAGAGGCTGGCCATGCCCGCATACGACAGGCCCAGCGCGCACAGGATGGTATGGATCATGACTGTCCTTCCGTAGTGACGTGCAGGCTGGCCGAGGGCGCGGCGCTTTCCCTGGCGGCGGCCTTGCTGGCCGGTTTTTCCTTGCGCTTGTGGACTTTCCACGCGCCCCAGGCGGCCAGCAGGCCGAAGGCCATGCTGCACAGTTCCACGCCGGCGCTTTCCCAGTCGCCGCGCGCGATCTGCGCCGCCAGGTTGTCGCCCGTGCTCAGCACGTTCAAGACGGGCAGCAGCAGACACATGGCGGCCAGCAAGCCCAGTTGTTCGATCCAAGCGCGCTTTTCCGCGCGCACGCAGGCGTGCGCCAGCATCACAAACCATACGCCAAAGAAGGCGCGCAATTCCCAACCGGCGCGGTGCTCGACGCCGACGGGGATCAAGCGGTTGGCCCACAGGAAGCCCACGCAGGCGATGGACAGGCCGGCAATCGCCGCCACGTTCAGGCATGCGACGGTGCGGTACACGCGCTGCGTGTAGGCGCCGAACTCGCCGCCGGACTTCTGGCGGCGCTTGACCATGAACAGGATGGCGCCCGTGCCCATCATGGCCGTGCCGGCCAGGCCGCAGAAGAAGTACAGCCAGCGCATCGGCGTGCCGCCGAAGCCCACCATGTGCAGGTTCGACATGACGGCGCGCGTCAGGCCCGCGCCACCCGTGTCCGACTCGCCGGGACGGCGCAAGGCGACCTGTTCGCCCGTGGCCAGCGCATAGCAGGCCCTGCCCGTGTTGGCGCTGATGCGTTCCATCGTGTCCGTCTCTTCATTCCAGCCGTACATGCACACGCGCATGGAGGCGTCATTCGGGTTGTCCAGCACCACGGCGCGGATTTCCTGGCCGATGGCCTGTTCGGCGCGCAGCGCGAACGGTTCCAGCGCGGGAATGGCCAGCGGCTGGCCTGTCTTCGCGGGCTTGCCCACATCGTTCCAGTCGGCCAGGAAGGCCTTCTTGGCGTTGTCCATGCCGTATTGCGCCACCACGGGGGCCGGCACGTAATCATCGCTGAAGAACGCCAGGCCCGTGTAGGCGATCATGAACTGGAACGGCAACGTCAGCACGGCCACCGCGTTGTGCGCGTCGAGCCACGAACGCTGGCCCTTGGCCGGGCGGAAGGTGAAGAAATCCTTGAAGATGCGCTTGTGCGTGATGACGCCGCTCACCAGCGCCACCAGCATGATCATGGTGGTGATGGCGACGATCCAGACGCCGATGCGTCCCGCGTGCAGCTCGTAGTGGAAATCGACGAAATGGTGGCCGCCGATGGTTTCGCGCTCCGTTGCCTCGCGCGCATGTTCGATGACGGCGCCCGTCAGCGGATCGAGGTCCGCCGAGCCATAGCCGCCGGCGGGCTGGAACCAGTAGGCGGACAGGCCGTGGCCGGGACGTTGCACGGGCCAGATTTCCCACATGTCCGCCTTCGGGTGTTCCTTCGCCATGAAGTCGAGCGCCAGTTCCAGGCGGTGCCCACGGTCCGTGACCTTCGGCAGCGGCGGATCGTTCGCATGCGCCGCCTCTTCCAGTGCATGTTCGGGCGTCATCCAGTGGGTGATCGGTTCGTCGAAGACGGCCAGGGTGCCGGTGAGGAAAATGGCGAACAGCAGCCAGGAAATCCACAGGCCACTCCATGTATGCAGCCAGGCCATGGCCTGGCGCAAGCCGCCCTGCTGCGGCGTCTTGGCCACTTTGTCTACCTTGACGGCGTTCATGCGGCACCCCGCGACAGCAGCAGGCCGATGCCGCCGCAGGCGATGGCCGGCAGCAGCATGCCGAGCCAGGCGCGGCGCAGATCCTGCACGGCAAAGACCCAGATGACGGCGCAGGTATAGACGACGAAGGCGCTCAGGGTAGCCGTCAGCACGGCTTCGGCGCGCGACAGCGGCAGCACGGCCGCCAGCAGCACGGCCACGCCGGACGTCAGTGCATAGCCGCCAAAGACGGCGGCGAGCACGCGCGAGAACAACATCATGTGGGCCGATTTCATCATCGCGGCGCTCCCTGTGGCATACGCTGGCTCGCGCCTTCGCGGGCCAGATTCAACTGCACTTCCATAAGCCATGCATCCTTCATCAAGATAGATCATTCAAAAGCGGTTATTTACAGTTTGTAGTTCAAGGTCAGCATCAGGTTGCGCGGCGCGCCCACCATGTTGCCGAAGACATCGGAATAGACGCTCTGGTAATAGCGCTTGTCGAGCGCATTGTTCACGTTCAGGCGCAGCTCGGCGCGGCTGTCGATCTGCCACGCCGCGTTCAAGCCCACGATCGCGTAGCGGCCCTGGCGCAGATGGTAGCTGCCGTCCTTCGATTCGGTCGCGCCCTGCCCGTACACGGAGGCGCCGACGCGCCAGCCCTGCGCCGCGCCGGACAGGCGGTAGCTGGTGGCCAGCTTGAGCTGTTGGCGCGGATAGCGGCTGTTGAAATCCTTGCCGATATTGGCCGGATCGCTGTCGCGCGTAAATTGCGCCTTCACATAGGTAAAACCGGCCGACAGCTGCCAGTCGGGCGTCAGCGCGCCCGCCACGTCCAGCTCCACGCCTTCGCTGCGCACTTCGCCCGAGGCGCGCTGGCAATAGCCCCACGTGCTGCCCGGGCAGGGGTTCGGGCCGGCCAGGTCGTCCACGCCCCGGTTTTGCTGGCGGATCTGGAAGACGGCCGCGCTGGCATTGAGGGCGCCGCCGAAGTATTCGCCCTTCACGCCCGCTTCATAGTTGGTGCCGCTGATCGGCTTCAATGGCTGCGCATTGGCGTCGGTGGCCGCCTGCGGCTGGAAGATTTCGGTCCAGCTGGCGTACACGGAATGCTGCTTGTCGAGGTCATACACGACACCGGCGTACGGCGTGAATTCGCGCGCCACCGAGTAGCCGGCATCGTCCTTGTACCAGCTCACGCGACCGCCCAGCACCAGCGACAGCGGGTCGGCCAGGCGCATGCGCGTGCCCGCATACACGCCGCTTTGCTCGGTGATGCTGGCCGTGCGCCACTGCGCGTAGTTGATGGCGAGGCGCGCCACGCTGCCCGCATCCCAGTGGAACGGGTCGAGCACCGGCGCCGCCGCGCCCCAGCTGTACGGGGCCCAGCCGCCATAGCTGTTTTTCGACGAACGGCGGTGGCTGGCGCCGACGGTCAGCTCGTGCTCGCGGCCGAACAGGCTGTAGCCGCCGCTCGCATACGCGTCATAGCTGGTGTTGGCCAGCTCGGCGCGGTAGCTTTGCGAATTGAAGCGCAGGGTGTCGCCGCGACGGTTGATGCCGGAAAACGTCGTGTCGATCTCGGGCGTCTTGCGCGTGGCTGCCAGCCTGGCCTTCCAGCCATTGGCAAAGCGGTGTTCCAGTTCGGCGAAAATGGTTTTATCCGTCTGGCGCCAGCCATCGAAGTCGCTGCCCAGGTAAGTCGAGCGGGGCAAATCCAGGAAGCGGCCGTCCGCGGCCGTCACCACGCCCGTCGAGACGCCGTCGTTGTCCGTCTTGCGGTAATGCGCGCCCACCGTCAAGGTGGTGTCGGGGCGCAGGTCCGCTTCGATGATGCCGTACAGCTGGTGGTTGCGGCCATGCAGGACGTCGACAAAATCCTTCTTGTCCTGCACCGTCACGACGATGCGCCCGCGCAGGGTCTTCGCTTCATTGAGCGCGTTGGCCGCATCGGCTTCCAGGCGGTAGTTGCTCCAGCTGCCCACGCTGGCCGAGAATGACGCTTGCGGCGTGGCCGTCGGGCGCTTGCGCACCATGTTGATGGCCGCGCTGGGCGTGCCGCTGCCCGTCATCAAGCCCGTGGCGCCGCGCACCACCTCGATGCGGTCATAGATGGCCAGGTCGTCATTGTCGCCATTGAAGGTGCCGTTCGCGCCCAGGCTGGTAGGCAAGCCATCGAACAGGATGTTATCGATTGGAAAGCCGCGTGCGCTGAAACTGCCCGAATCGCCCGTAAAGTTGCCCTTTTGCATGACCAGGCCCGTGATCGACTGCACGGCGTCGTCCAGGGTCGTGATGCCCAGGTCGTCGATCTGCTGGCGCGTCAGCACGCTGACCGACTGCGGCGTTTCGCGCAGCGACAGGTTCAGCTTGGTGGCCGTATTGCTCACGCCCGTCGTATACGAGCCGCTGCCTTCCGTTGTCGCATCGCGCCCCGCCGTGACGGATACGCCGAGCATGGTCTGTTCGGTGGCGGGAGTGGCTGGCGCCTGCTGCGCGATGGCCGGCAGGCTGGCGGCCAGGCACAGGGCCGCAGCCGCTTGCGCCAGCGGACGTAATGCGCAGTGAGGAGATGGCAAACTGACAAAATTCAAAGCGTGAGACATGCAAGTTCCTGATAGTAGTGGCGTCATCAGACGGTGAAAAACAGGCGCCCTACTCTGTAGGTGCCGCGAAAACAAAAAACGGGCAGCCGGATGGTTAAATATTTTTTAATGACATGGCCGGTTCGACCGTCACCCAGTAGCGCGTGCGGCTGCGCACCTGCACGGGCAGGGAGTTGGGCAGCATGTTCAAAATGCGCTGGGTGTCGGCCAGCGGGAACACGCCCGACAGGCGCAGCTGGGCCACTTGCGGCGCGCAGTCGATCACGCCGGGGCGGTAGCGGGCCAGGTCGGCCAGGAAATCGCCCAAGGTCACGTCGTCGACGATCAGCTGCCCGCGCGACCAGGCGTCCGCATACGCACCGATGGCGTGCGGCGCGTCCAGCGCGTGGCGGGAAAATGCCACGCCGCTCCCGGCCGCCAGCAGCAAGGGGGCGCCGCCGCCGTCGCGGGGACGGATTTCAACAGCGCTGTCAAACACGTCCACGGTGCTGTAGTCATCCTGCTGGCGCACGGCAAAACGCGTGCCCAGCGCGCGCACCAGGCCTTCGCGCGTGGCCACTTCCAGCGGCGCGCCGCCGGCGCCATGGCCGCTGGTGACGAGTATTTCGCCGGCCAGCAGCTCGATGCGGCGGCGGCTGGCGTCGAAACGCACGTTCACGGCCGATCCCGTATTCAGGCTGAGCACACTGCCATCGTCCAGCACCACCTCGCGCCGCTCGCCCGTGGCCGTGCGGTAGTCGGCACGCAGGACGCGCACGCCATCCCAGGCATCCGTCTGCGCGGCCAGCATGCCGCCGCCGGCCGCCACGCCCAGCCACGCCAGCAACTGGCGCCGCTTGCCGTTGACGGCTTTCTGCTGCGTGCCGGCCAGCGCCTGCGCGGCCGCACCGCGGTGCAAGCCGTTGAAGCGCTGCGACACGGCTTCGATATGCCGCCAGGCCCGCTCATGTTCCGGGTCGGCTGCGCGCCAGCGCTGCCAGGCGGCCTGTTGCGCCGAATCCATCTCGCCCGACATCAGCATGGTCAGCCACTCGGCCGCCTGCTGCCGCACGTCCTCGCGGATGGCCGCCGGGGCCGCAGCATTCCCCACCTTGCTCATGCCGGCAGCGAGAAAAATACCTGGCGGTTGGCGCGCGTCAGGTATTGCTTGACCGAGCTGGCCGACACGTTCAGGCGCGCGGCGATCTCGGCATAGCTGAGACCTTCCAGTTGCGCCATAAGGAACGCCGTGCGCACGGGCGCGGGCAAGCCAGCCAGGGCCTGGTCGATTTCCTGCAAGGCTTCCAGCGCCAGCAGCCGCTCTTCCGGCGCGGGCGCCACTTCGGGCGGCAGGCAGGCCAGCGCTTCCAGATAGGCGTCTTCCAGCACTTGCCGGCGGTGGCGATGCGCCACCAGGCGGCGCGCGATGGTGGCCAGGAAAGGCCGCGCTTCACGGATCTGCGGCGCGGCATCGGCCGTCAGCACGCTGACGAAGGTATCTTGCGCCAGGTCCGCCGCCTCGCCCGCATTGCCCAGCTTATGCCGCAGCCAGCCCTGCAGCCAGCCGTGATGGCTGCTGTAGAGCGCGTGCAGGTCTTGTTGCTGTGCAAAATCGGCGGCCGACATGGCATCCCTTTCCGCCCGGACGTGCGGCGCCCGAGAATGTAAATAAGAATTATTCTCATTCTAACCGCGTTCCTGCCATTCATGCAATCGCGGCATTGCCAGAAATACCAAGTAATTCAAAAGCCGGCCAACCGCCAGACGGTGCAGCGCGGGACCGCCAGCCACCCGCGATGGGGTAAAATGGCGCCCATCGTCCGGCTTTCGCCGCCCACTCCCAAGCTTTTCATTGCAGGTTCATCATGCTAGATAATCTCACCCAACGGCTTGCCAAAGTCGTCAAGACCATGCGCGGCGAGGCGCGCCTGACCGAAGCGAACACCGCCGACATGCTGCGCGAAGTGCGCCTGGCGCTGCTCGAAGCCGACGTCGCCCTGCCCGCCGTGCGCGAATTCATCGCCAAAGTCAAAGAAAAAGCCATGGGCGAGGATATCATTTCCTCGCTCACCCCGGGCCAGGCCCTGGTGGGCGTGGTGCAGCGCGAGCTGGCCGCCCTGATGGGCGCCGACCTGGGACCGGAAGCGTCGCAGATCAGCTTTGCGCAGCAGCCGCCCGCCATCATCCTGATGGCCGGTCTGCAGGGTGTGGGTAAAACCACCACCGTCGGCAAGCTGGCGAAATACCTGAAGGAAGAGAAGAAGAAGAAAGTGCTGACCGTCTCGGCCGACGTGTACCGTCCCGCCGCGATCGCCCAGCTGCAATCGGTCACCGCCCAGGTGGGCGCCGACTTCTTCCCGTCCACCAGCACGGACAAGCCGGTCGATATCGCGCTGGCCGCGCTGGACTGGGCGAAAAAGCATTACCACGATGTGCTGATCATCGATACGGCGGGCCGTCTCGGTATCGACGAAGAGATGATGCGCGAAATCGCCGCCGTCCACGGCGCCGTGAAACCGATCGAAACCCTGTTTGTCGTCGACGCCATGCTGGGCCAGGACGCCATCAACACGGCCAAAGCCTTTAACGATGCGCTGCCGCTGACCGGTATCGTGCTGACCAAGCTCGATGGCGATGCGCGCGGCGGTGCGGCCCTGTCCGTGCGCCACATCACGGGCAAACCGATCAAGTTTGCCGGTGTCTCGGAAAAACTCGACGGCCTGGAAGCGTTCGACCCGACCCGCATGGCCAACCGCATCCTGGGCATGGGCGACATCCTCGCCCTGGTGGAAGAGGCGCGCAAGGGCGTCGACAGCAAGGCGGCGGCCGACCTGGCGCAAAAGATCAAGGTCGGCGGCAAGTTCGACATGAACGACTTCAAGGCGCAACTGGGCCAGATGAAAAAAATGGGCGGCATGGCCAACCTGATGGACAAGCTGCCGGCCCAGTTCCAGCAGGCGGCAGGCGGCAAGAACATGGATCAAGCCGATAAACAGGTGCGCCGCATGTGCGGCATCATCGATTCGATGACGCCGCAGGAACGCGCCAAACCTGAACTGATCAAGGCCACGCGCAAGCGCCGCATCGCCGCCGGCGCCGGCGTGCAAGTGCAGGAAGTGAACCGCATGCTGACGCAATTCGAGCAAATGCAGACGATGATGAAGAAATTGTCGGGCGGCGGCATGATGAAGATGATGCGCAGTATGAAAGGCATGATGCCTGGCATGAGGTAGTGGAAGGCTTCAAAATCCGCTGCGCGGGGCGCCTTGCGGCCGGCGATGCTCACCGTACTTCAGTACGGTTGCGCTTCTCGGCCACAAATCATCCCCGCTCGCTGTGATTTTGAAGGCCTTCGAGATGCCGCAGATCATCGCTTTAAAACCCGAAAAAACACCGTTCCAAATAATGCCGGAATGCATTTTCATGTGTCCGGCATCACGCTTCCCTCCCTCCGCAGCGCCCCTCCCCGCATAGCCAGCAACCATGCCATTTACGGGCAAAAACGCCGTTCTGCGCTCCCAAGCGGTGCGCCCGGGCGACAGCATTGCCATTTCCCTGCTTTTTCCTCGTGAAAACGTGAAAAACACTTGCATACTAGGTAAATCCACACCAATATTAGCCGTGCGATTAATTGCGCAATTTCCCATGTGTTTGTTAAGGAGGCTCGAAGATGGCAACAGCCAAAAAAACCCCAGTAGCAGCGCCAGCCAAAGCAGCAGCAGCCAAGCCTGCAGCCGCCAAGAAAGCAGCACCCGCAGCCAAAGCGGCAGCTAAACCTGCAGCGGCGAAGAAAGCGGCAGCACCGGCAACACCACGCAAGCCAAACGCAGCATTCATGAAAGCAATGACGCCATCGAAAGATCTGGCCGCCGTTGTTGGCGCAGCACCACTGCCACGCACGGAAGTGACCAAAAAGGTATGGGATTACATCAAAAAACTCGATCTGCAAGATCCGGCCAACCGCCGCATGATCAATGCGGACGACAAGCTGAAAGCAGTTTTCGGCGGCAAAGCCCAAGTCTCCATGTTTGAAATGACCAAACTGATCTCCGATCATTTGAAATAATCAGATACGCACAGGGCGTTTTTCGCCGTGTGAGTGCCCCGCCGCATCCGCGAGCGGGGCATTTTTTTGCTGCGGGCGTCAACGATGTTGTCGGATTACGGCCTTTCAGACCTAATCCGACCTACGTCCTGACCCCAGCCTTCATTTGAATTCCCACTGCCGCCAAGCCGCCCGCACCGCATTCGGATACTCGGCCCGCCCCCGGCTGCCGTTATACCGCCCCAGCGCCAGGTACAAATCGCCCTTTTCCATATCCAGGTACATGCGCAGGATCGCGCAGCCGTAGCGCAGATTCGTCTGCATGTGGAACAGCTTGCTGCGGTCATGGTCGCCGATGACGCCCGTCCAGAATGGCATCACCTGCATGTAGCCGCGCGCGCCGGCCAGCGAGACGGCGTATTTGCGGTAGGCCGACTCGACCTGGATCAGGCCCAGCACGAGGGACGGTTCCAGGCCCGCGCGGCGCGATTCATACCATACGGTTTCCAGGAATTCCGTGCGCAGCTGGGCGTCCGGCAGCTTGCGCTGCAGGCGTTGCGACATCTGCGCCAGCCATTGCTGGTAGCGCTGCAAGTCGGCGGGCGTGGCAAATTTGGGTTGCGGCGGGCGTTCGTCGCGGATCGCGTGCGACAGGGCCAGGCGGACGGAGTCGGCCAGCGCCTCCTCCTTCTGGTTGCCGGCCTGCGCCGGAGAGACGCAGGCCAGGCCGGCGGCCAGCGCGAGCGCGCCAGCCGATTTACTTGGCGATAAGCGCTTCACTGCGCCATTTTGCCCTGGATGAAGGCGACGATCTCGTCCGGCGCAACGCCGGTCGCTTCCGCGTCGCGGCGGCCCTGGTATTCCAGCTTGCCTTCCTTCAGGCCGCGCTCGCCGATGACGATGCGGTGCGGCACGCCGATCAGTTCCCAGTCAGCGAACATGGCGCCAGGGCGCAAGCCGCGGTCGTCGACGATGACGTCCACGCCAGCGCCTTGCAGGGCCGCGTACAGCTTCTCCGTCTCTTCCTTGACCAGTTCGCTGCGGTCCATGCCCATCGGGCACAGCACGACCTCGAACGGCGCGATCGACGCGGGCCAGATGATGCCCTTGTCGTCGAAGTTCTGTTCGATGGCGGCGCCCAGGATGCGCGTCACGCCGATGCCGTAGCAGCCCATCTGCAGCGGCGCAGGTTTGCCGTTTTCGTCGAGGAAGGTGGCTTTCATGCTTTCCGAGTACGCCGTACCGAGCTGGAACACGTGGCCCACTTCGATGCCGCGCTCGATGGCCAGTGCGCCCTGGCCGTCCGGCGACGCGTCGCCGGCGACGACATTGCGCAAGTCGGCCACGATGGCAGGCTCGGCCACGTCACGGCCCCAGTTGGCGCCCGTGTAGTGGAAACCGGCCTCATTCGCGCCGCAGACGAAGTCGCTCATGTGGGCGACCGTGCGGTCCGCCACCACGGTGACGGGTGCCTTCGTGCCGATCGGGCCCAGGTAGCCGGGAATCGTGCCGTAGACTTCCAGGATTTCCGCTTCCGTCGAGAAACGGTGACCGGCCAGGCCGGCAACCTTGCCCACCTTGATCTCGTTCAATTCATGGTCGCCGCGCAGCAGCAGCATGAAATGCTGTTGCGTGACTTTCTCGTCCTTGCCCGTCGTTTCCACCGTCAGGGCGATGGTTTTCACGGTGCGCGACAGCTCGATGCCCAGCAGGGTAGCCACGGTTTCGCACTTGACGGTGTCCGGCGTGGCCGTTTTCGTCAGCGCCTGGGCGGCGGCCGGGCGCTCGCCCGCTGGCGGCAGCGCTTCGGCCGCTTCCATGTTGGCCGCGTAGTCGGACGTCGGGCAGTACACGAGCGCGTCTTCACCCGTGTGGGCAATAACGTGGAATTCATGCGAACCGGAACCGCCGATGGCGCCGTTGTCGGCGGCCACGGCGCGGAATTTCAAGCCGAAACGCGTGAAGATGCGCGTGTAGGCGTCAAACATGACCTTGTACGACGCTTGCATGCCGGCCAGGTCGCGGTCGAACGAGTAGGCGTCCTTCATCGTGAATTCGCGGCCGCGCATCAGGCCGAAGCGTGGGCGGCGCTCGTCGCGGAACTTGGTCTGGATATGATAAAAGTTCAACGGCAACTGGCGGTAGGACTTGATTTCCGTGCGCACGACGTCCGTGATGACTTCTTCCGACGTCGGCTGGATCGCGTATTCGCGGCCGTGGCGGTCTTTCACGCGCATCAGTTCGTCGCCCATCTTGGTCCAGCGGCCCGTCTCTTGCCACAGTTCGGCTGGCTGCACGAGCGGCATCAGCAGTTCGATACCGGCGGCTTTGTTCATCTCGTCACGGATGATGGCTTCCACCTTGCGGATCACGCGCAGGCCCATCGGCATGTAGGTATAGATGCCGGAACCGAGGCGTTTGATCATGCCTGCACGCATCATCAATTGGTGGCTGACGATTTCCGCGTCAGAAGGTGCATCTTTAAGTGTGGAAATAAAAAAACGGGAGGCGCGCATAACGGTGAATTCTTTTTAAAAAGAGAGGGTTATAATCAACCTAATTTTAAAGGATTAGCTGGCTGATGCGTCCATACTTTACACAAATGCGCTCAATTGGTGCGATTCCGGCGCTTTTCGCACCCCGAAAAGGTCACCGGCTTGCGAAGTTGTGGGTAATTATGTAAAAAAGGACGCACTGTCGCAGAAAGTTTGAGGTGCATTATGCTCGACCGTGAAGGGTTTCGGCCCAACGTCGGCATCATCCTGCTAAACGCCCAGAACGAGGTGTGGTGGGGCAAGCGGGTGCGCGAGCACTCATGGCAGTTTCCGCAAGGCGGTATCAAATATGGCGAAACACCGGAACAAGCCATGTTTCGCGAACTTGAAGAGGAAATCGGACTCAGACAGGAACACGTCAAAATTGTCGGCCGCACCCGCGACTGGCTGCGCTATGAAGTGCCAGACCACTTCATCAAGCGCGAGATTCGCGGCCATTACCGTGGCCAGAAGCAGATTTGGTTTCTGCTGAGAATGTGCGCGCGCGATAACGACGTCAATTTGCGCCTGACCGACCATCCCGAGTTCGACGCCTGGCGCTGGCATGAATACTGGGTCCCGCTCGATGTCGTTATTGAATTTAAACGCGATGTGTACCAGCGCGCCTTGCAGGAGCTGTCCCGCTTCCTGACCTGGCCCGTGCATGGCAACGCACAGCAAGCGCACCGCCACACGTCGCGCTACCTGCGCCAGCCCCATGCGCCACGGGCACAGGACGGCGCGGCACTGGCCAAGCCTTGCGACGGCATAGCCGCCGAAGGGTGTACGCCGGAGCTGATTCTGCCAGGCAAGGAGTAGTCCGCCGCAATGAACGCACTCTCCCACGCAAAAGGGGCAGCCTGAACAGGCTGCCCCTTTTTTCATGCCGGCAGGAAACTCCCCTGCCGGTCAGGCTGGCTTAGTTTGCCGCAGGCGCTGGTGCTGGAGCAGCTGCGGGAACATCCAGGGTGATGGCTTTGAGGCCCAGGATATTGCTGCTGTAGTGGCGGATCTTGTTGGCCAGGGCCGGGTCGTTGTTCAGCTTTTGACCGTACGACGGCACCATTTCCACCATCTTCGCTTGCCACTCCGGCGTGGCCAGGCGGCTCTTGAAGGCCGTTTGCAGCACCTTGATCATGATCGGCGGCGCGGTCGAGGCGCCTGGCGATGCGCCCAGCAGGGCAACGATGCTGCCATCGGCGGCGCCGACGACTTCCGTGCCGAACTGCAGCAAGCCGCCTTTGACAGGGTCATCCTTGACGATCTGCACGCGCTGGCCCGCGTTTTGCAGGGTCCAGTCTTCCATCTTGGCGTTCGGCAGGTATTCGCGCAGGGTCTTCAAACGGTCTTCCGGCGAGTTCATGACCTGTTCCACCAGGTATTTCGTCAGCGGGATATTGTCGTAGCCGGCTTGCAGCATCGGTTTTACATTGCCCGTGCCGATCGAGGCAGGCAAGTCGATCCACGAACCGTTTTTCAGGAACTTCGTCGAGAAAGTGGCGAACGGGCCAAACAGCAGGGCTTTCTTGCCATCGATGATGCGCGTGTCCAGATGCGGCACGGACATCGGCGGCGAACCGACGGATGCCTTGCCGTAGACCTTGGCCGCATGCGCCGCCACCAGTTCCGGATTGGTCGTCACCAGCCATTGGCCGCCGACCGGCACGCCGCCGTAGCCCTTGGCTTCAGGAATGCCCGATTTTTCCAGCAGCGGCAGCGAACCGCCGCCGGCGCCGATGAAGACGAACTTGGCGCGCATGGTTTTTTCCTTGCCGGCGGCCAGGTCTTTCACCGTCACGTTCCACACGCCATCGGCGCCGCGCCGGATGTCTTCCACCTGGTGGCGCAGGTGCAGGACCATGCCGTGGCTGTCCGTCAGGTATTTCACGAGACCGCGCGTGAGGTTGCCGAAATTGACGTCGGTACCGATGTCCATGCGCGTCGCGGCCACTTTCTGGCCCTTGTCGCGGCCTTGCATGACGAGCGGTGCCCATTGTTCGATCTGCGCCTGGTCTTCCGAGAACAGCATGCCCTTGAACAGGTTTTCCTTTTGCAGCGCGGCATAGCGCTTCTTCAAAAAGGAAATATTGTCATCGCCCCAGACAAAGGCCATGTGCGGCACATTGTTGATGAAGGTTTGCGGCGCGCCCAGGTGCTTGTTGGCAACCTGATAGGCCCAGAACTGCTTGGAGATTTCGAATTGCTCGTTGATGGCAACGGCTTTCTTGGTCTCGATGCTGCCATCGGCCGCTTCCGGCGTGTAGTTCAGTTCGGCGAATGCCGAGTGGCCCGTGCCCGCGTTGTTCATCGCGTCCGAGCTTTCGGCGGCCACCGAATCGAGGCGCTCGACCATTTCCATCGTCAGCGACGGGTCGAGTTCCTTGAGCATGCTGCCCAGGGTGGCGCTCATGGTGCCGGCGCCGATCAGCAGCACGTCGACCGGTTTTTCGGACGAGGCCGGAGGGGTCTTGTTACATGCCGCCAGGATCAGGCACGACATCAAAAGTAATAGCGATTTACGCATACGTAACTCCGTTTATGAATACTGAAGGATGATTCTTGCGCGCCACCGTGGCGGCACCATCGCTGCATGAAATGAAAACAGTTGGCCAGCCGGAACGCCAGGGCGGCCGGACAGGTCAAGGTTGATGGTGATAGGCATGCTGCCGCGCTCCGGAATAAGCCAGGAGCAAGATCTGGTGGCAAAGGTGCGGGCAATGGAAGCACGCAATGGCAACAAAATCGCCGTCGTGTCCAGAGCAAATATCAAGAGCGGCGATTTTATCACCGTTATTTGGCGCCGCCGGGCCGTGGCGGTAGTGGATAATACTTACTGCAGGGTATTAAATTGCGGTGACTATCGGGTCACGAAAGCGGACGCCGGACGGCAAAAAGGGCATCCCCGATGCCCTTCGCCGATGTACGCGGTACAATGCCGGCTGCCCTTTAGCCAGAGTCCTACAGCCATGTTCAACCCCTCTTCCGACGACGTGCGCCGCTTCTTTTGCGACACCTTGCGCAAGCACCGCGCCCACGAAATCCTCACGCCGATGGAAGCCATCGCGCTCGACTGGATCCTCGAACATCCCGAGTATGAAAACGAGCTCTCCGATGTCGAAGCGGCGCTGGCGCGCGATTACTCCGTCGAAGGGGGCCAGGCCAACCCCTTCCTGCACCTGTCCATGCATCTGTCGATCACGGAGCAGGTACAGGTGGACCAGCCGCGCGGCATCCGCCCGGCCGTCCAGCAACTGACCCAGCGCCTCGATTCGGCCCATGCGGCCCAGCACGAAGTGATGGAATGCCTGGGCCAGATGATCTGGGCTTCGCAGCGCTCGGGCTTGCCGCCCGATACGGACGCCTATATCGACTGCGTGCGGCGCCGCTGATCAGGTAGTATCATGTTGCCAAGAAACTCAGTCACTGAAGGATATCTTGGCCCATCACACCATTCTCGTACTCGGCGGTTACGGTTTTTTCGGCACGCGCATTTGCCAGGCGCTAGCCGGCAACCAGGATATCCATCTGCTGGTGGCCGGGCGCGACGCCGCCAGGGCCAGGGCACTGGCGGCGCAATTGGGCTTGCCGCCGCGGCAAGCACTGGCGCTCGATGCCGATGCACCTGATCTGGCGCGGCGCCTGGCCGAACTGGGCGTCGATACGCTGATACATACCGCCGGCCCGTTCCAGGGCCAGGATTACCGCGTCGCCGATGCGGCGATCGATGCCGGCGCCAACTATATCGACCTGGCCGACGGCCGCGATTTTGTCGCCGGCATCGCCAGCCTCGACGACCTGGCGCGCCAGCGCGGCGTGTTCGTCACCAGCGGCGCCAGCTCGCTGCCAGCGCTGTCCTCGGCCGTGGTAGACCGCTACCTGCCGCGCTTTCGCCAGCTCACATCGATCCGCCACGGCATCGCCTCCGGCGCCCGCGCGCCGGGCATCGCCACCATGGCCGGCATCTTCTCGTACTGTGGCAAACCGTTCCAGCGCCTGGTTGCCGGCAGCCAGCGGACCACGCACGGCTGGCTCGACCTGAAGCGCCACCGCTTTGCCGCGCCCGTGGGACGGCGCTTGCTGGGCAGCTGCGACGTGCCCGACCTGGCGCTGTTCCCGCAACGCTATCCGGGCCTCGACACCGTCACTTTTCACGCCGGTTTTGCCGGTGCGCCCGGCCATCTGTTCGTCTGGGCCGCCGCGCAACTGGTGCGCCTGGGCCTGTTGCGCAGCCTGCTGCCGCTGGTCAGGCCATTGCACGCCATCAGCCAATGGGTGGAACCGCTGGTCAGCGACAAAGGCGCGATGTTCGTGACGCTGCAAGGCACGGGACTCGATGGCCTGCCGCTGACGCTGACCTGGCAATTGCTGGCGGCGCAAAACCACGGCCCGCATATCCCGTGCGGCGCGTCGATCGCGCTGGCGAACCGGTTGGCCGGCGCCAGCAGCGGTGGCGCGCCGCTACCGCGCGGCGCGATGCCCTGCGTCGGCCTGCTCACGGTGGAAAATTACCTGGCCGCGCTGCAAGGCCATGACGTGACCGAGGTACCGGCATGAGCGGGTACCTGTTCGTCAAATGGCTGCACATCCTCAGCGCCACCATCCTGTTTGGCACTGGCATCGGCATCGCTTTCTTCAAGTGGATCAACGACCGGGGTGGCGAGGTGCGTGCGATCCGCCTGTCGGCCGAAAAGACCGTGCTGGCCGACTGGCTGTTCACCACGCCGGCCGTCATTGTCCAGCCGCTGTCCGGACTGGCCCTGGCGCACCTGGCCGGCTATCCGATCCTGTCCGGCTGGGTCCTCGCCTCGATGCTGCTGTATGCGGTGGCCGGCGCCTGCTGGTTACCCGTGGTATGGCTGCAGATCCGCATGCGCAGCCTGGCCCGCCTGGCTGATGACACGGGCACACCGCTGCCGCGCCTGTACTGGTTCTATGCGCGCTGCTGGTTCTGGCTTGGCGTGCCCGCATTTGCCGCGCTCATGCTGGTCTACTGGCTGATGGTTGCCAAGCCCGCGCCATGACGCCAGCCAAGCTGCAAGGGCTGTACTGGGCCATGCGCCTCGGCATGGCCTTTATCTGGCTATGGACGGCGTTTGTGTCCTGGTATCTGTATCCGCATGCCGAATCGCTCGCATGGCTGCGCCGCAGCGGCATCACGCTGCATACGGAACACGTGTTTGCCGCCTCCTGCCTGGCCGACCTAGCCATGGGTATCGCCTCGCTGTTCCATGCCAGGCCGTTGCTATGGTGGACGCAGTGCGCGCTGGTGGCAGGCTATACACTGGTGATCGCCGTCTTCCTGCCGGAATTCCTGATACACCCTTTCGGGCCGCTGACGAAAAATATCCCGCTGGTCGCCGGCCTCGTCTTCCTGGCCCTATATGAAAAAAGCCGTGGCTAGCACGGCTTCGGGAGATCGATCAACAACACTCGGCGGCGCAGCAACCGATCAGGCTGGCCGTACCGCCTGAGGCAGCGCGGGTGCCTTCGCCTTGTCCAGCAAGCCCAGCACCACCTGCAGCGCCATGGCGACGGCGCCGACGATGAAGACCACGTCGCCAAAGGTACGTATCCAGCGCAGGTTCTGCAACAGCGGCTGCTGCATGAATGCTTCGCTGCGCGCATACCACAGGCCTTCCGTCACGCTGGCGTGGAACTGGATAATGCCAATCGGCAACAAGCTGGTAAAGATCATCAGCGCCAGCCCCCCGTTCAAGCCCCAGAACGCCGTCTTCATCAAGGCAGGGCTGAAGCGGTAGTCGGGCCGCAGGTAGCGCAGCACCAGCAAGGTAAAGCCCAGCGCGAGGAAGCCGTACACGCCGAACAGCGCCGCATGCGCATGCACGGGAGTCGTGTTGAGACCCTGGATGTAGTACAGCGCCACGGGCGGGTTGATCATGAAGCCCAGCACGCCGGCGCCCAGCATGTTCCAGAAGGCGACGGCGACAAAGCACATCATCGGCCAGCGCAGGTTTTCCATCCATGGCGCGCGTTCCTTCAAGCGCCAGTTTTCCCACGCTTCATGGCCCAGCACGATCAGCGGCACCACTTCCAGCGCACTGAAGCTCGCGCCGATGGCCATCACGGGCGTGGTGGTGCCGGCAAAGTACAGATGGTGGAAGGTGCCGGGTATGCCGCCCAGCATGAACAGCGAGGCCGACGCCAGGCTGGCCGTCGTAGCCATGCGTACCGACACCAGGCCCAGGGTCGAGAAAATGAAGGCCAGCGCCGTCGTGGCGAACACTTCAAAGAAACCTTCCACCCACAGGTGCACCACCCACCAGCGCCAGTACTCCATCACCGACAGGTGCGTGCGCTCGCCGTAGAACAGACCGGCACCGTAGAACAGGCCGATGGCGCCCACGGACGCGGTCAAGAGCGCCAGCAAATTCTTGTCGCCGCCCGGCTGGCGCAGGGCCGGCACGACGCCGCGCAGCATCAGCACGAGCCACAGCAGGATGCCGATATATTTACCGATCTGCCACAGGCGTCCCAGGTCCACATATTCATAACCCTGGTGGCCGAGCCAGAAATTCCACTCGGGCGGCATCACTTGCGCGATGGCCAGGTAATTGCCGATGAACGAGCCGACGACGACCGCGACGAGGGCCCAGAACAGCACGTCGACACCGAGGCGCTGCCACTTGGGGTCCTTGCCGCCATTGATCAGGGGCGCGAGGAACAGGCCGGCGGCCAGGAAGCCCGTGGCGATCCAGAACAGCGCGGCCTGGATATGCCAGGTGCGCGTGAGCGCATACGGGAACCAGCGCGACACGTCGATGCCATAGAACTGCTGCCCTTCCACCGTGTAGTGCGCCGTAAAGCCGCCGATGAAGACCTGGAAGATGAACAGCGCCACCACCAGGAACAGGTACTTGCCCAGTCCGCGCTGCGAAGGCGTCAGCGCGAACGTGGTGAGCGGATCGCGCGGACCGGCCGCCGGCAGCGCTTCGTCGTGGTCGCGCAAGAAGGCCCAGCCCCAGACGAGGAAGCCCACGCCGGCCAGCAGCACCACCACGCTGGCAACCGACCAGACGAGGTTTTCGCCGCTGGGCTGGTTGCCGATCAGCGGTTCGTGCGGCCAGTTGTTCGTATAGGTCACTTTCTGGCCCGGACGCTCGGTGGCGGCGGCCCATGCCGTCCAGAAGAAGAACTGCGTCATCTGCGCGCGCCGCGCGGCGCTGGGCAGGGTGTTTTCCTTCATGGCGAAGTGTTCGCGGCTTTTTTGCAGCGCCGGCGCGTCGGAGAACAGCTGGTCGTAATAGTGCGCCGTGCTGGCGATCGCTTGCACGCGGCGCGGCGACAGGCGCAGCACTTGCGCATCATCGGTCCGGTTGCCGCGGTATTCGAGTCTGAGCGCTTCGCGCAGCGCCGCCTGCGCGGGGCCGTCGAGCGCCGCGTACGCCTTGCCATGCTGCTCTTGCGCGGCCAGTTCCAGCCAGGCCGTCAGTTCGCGGTGCAGCCAGTCGGCCGTCCAGTCGGGCGCCTGGTAGGCGCCGTGGCCCCAGATGGAGCCCAGCTGCATGCCGCCGACCGATTGCCAGGCCGTCTGGCCGTCGAGGATGCCCTCGCGGTCGAACAGCTGCCGGCCATCCTGCGCCAGCACTTGCGCGGGAATGGGCGGCGCCTGCCGGTAGACTTCCGTACCGTAGTAGCCGAGCAGCGAAAACGTCACGATCAGCACACCGATCAGGGTGAACCAGAGTTTTTTGTAGGGACCCATGGGTCTTTCCTTTGTCAGTGCACCACGGCCGGCGCAAAGCGCTCGAACAGGATATTGTTTTCAGTATGGATGTGCGCCATCAGGTCTTCGCGGAAGGTGCGCAAGCCCGTGTACAGCGCGCGCCAGGTGGTGCAGGCGCCGGCCGGTGCGGTGATGTCGTTCGTCATTTCCTCCATCGCGCGCAAGGCCACGCCATGGTCGTCGTGCTCCATGCGCATCACGTTGATGGGCGCGCCGGCCCGGGGGCCCTGGCCGCGCACGATCATGGGGAACAGCACGTCTTCTTCCTTGCGCATATGGCTTTCCAGCTCCTGCGCCATGGCCGACAGGTGTTCCGCCAGCCCGTGCGGACAGTCGGCGCGGTCGCCATGCACCTGCTCGACCTTGCGTGCCAGGCGTATCAGCTCGGGCAGCTGCTCGCGGTGCACGGCGTGGTAGCGCGCCAGGATGTGTTCCACCAGCTCGGCGGCCGGGGCGTCCTGCCAGTCACGCTCGCCGCTGGCGTCAGTCCGTCCGGCCAGCACTTGCAGTTCCTTGACGATAGGCGCCGTGTCCACGCCGGCCGCTTCGGCGGCGGCGCGCAGGGTCTTGTTGCCGCCGCAGCAAAAGTCCAGGCGGTGCGCATCGAACAGGCGCGTGGCGCCGGGGATGCGGCGGGCCAGCTGGCCCAGGGATTGGTCGATCATTTCCATAATGCTTCCTTGATGATGAATGGGGTTTATTGACGGGCGCCGGCGTGGTAGACGCCGGGCACGGGTTCGCCAGTCACTTCCAGCACGCCCACGGCGCCCTTGCCTGCGCGCGACAGCGCATGGTCGACCAGCAGATAGCTGCCAGGATGCTGTACCTTCAGTTCGACGATGGTCGCGCCGCCCGGTGCCACCAGGGTGGTTTGCACGTCGTGTTTCGGGCTGCTGATCGAGCCTTCGCTGTACACCTTGTCGAAGATCTCGCCGATGATGTGGAATGATGAAATCTTGTTCGGGCCGCCGACACCGAAATAGATGCGCACGGTCTCGCCGACTTTCGCCTGCAGTTTGTGCGTCTTGCTCAGGGCGCCCACTTCGCCGTTGAAGACGTAGTAGTCGGGCAGCTCATTGGCCATTTTTTCCAGGTTCGGTTCCTGGTGCACGGGGGCGCCGTGCGGACGGCCCGTGTACATCTCGCCCTGCATCACGTAATACTCGCGGTCGACTTTTGACAGGCCGCCTTCCGGTTCGACGAGGATCATGCCGTACATGCCGGCCGCGATATGCTGCGGCACCAGCGGCGTGGCGCAGTGGTACACATACAGGCCCGGATTGAGCGCCTTGAAAGTGACGGTTTTTTCCTGCCCCGGCGCCACCTGCGTGTGCTGTCCGCCGCCATGGCCGCCCGTCACGGCGTGCAGGTCGATCGAGTGGATCATCTTGCTGTCCTTGGCGTTGAACAGGGTCAGCTCCACCGTGTCGCCCACCTTCGCGCGCAGCATGGGGCCGGGCACCTGGCGGTTGAAGGTCCAGTAGGTAAAGCTGGTGCCGTCATCGAGCTTGCCCGGCAGTTCCACCGTCTCCATCCGGTATTTCAGGGTTTGCGGCGCGCGCGCGCCGATGGCGGATGGCACCTGCGCCGGATTGGCCGCCACGCTGACGGCCGAGGGATCGGGACCGCGCATCGGCGACGGCGCGGGCGTGTACAGGGCCAGCGCGGCGGCCTGGCTCGATTCGCTGGCAGTGCTGCCGGCGCCGGCGGCCTTCGGTGCTCCGGCTTCGGCCAGCGAGGTGCCGGTCACTTCGAGCTTGCCTTCCATGCCGATCTGGCGGTGGCCGGGGATCGAGCAGTAATAGGTGAACGTGCCGGCGCGCGTGACCTTGAAGCGCACGGTGGTGCTGCCGCTATTGGCGCTGAACTTGTTTGATGCCACATTGAGTTCCGGGATCAGCAGATCGTGCTCGGCGCCTTCGCCGCTTTTCAGCACCAGTTCCACCGTGTCGCCCACCTTGGCCGCCAGCACGGGGTTGACCTGGCCCTTGGCGTCGATGAACACCATCTTGCCGTCGACGATATTGGTTTGCAGTTCATAGCGCTTGACCGCGGCGGCCGCCGGTTTGGCGGCGGTGGCGGCGGTGCTGGCAGGGAGGCTCACCTGGGCTTGCACGGACAGGGGCATGGCCAGTACGCAGACGGCGGCGGCAATGGCGCGGAGGGAGGGAGTCGTTTTCATCAAGCTTTCCTTGGTCTTGTATGCCGGTTCGGCACCCTTACCTAGGCAATCCGTGTGCCAGGAAAAACTTGTTTTAAATCAACGATTTGAAAAATGCAGGGTCGATATGACCCTGCTCAAGCATGGTCCGTTGTACCCTGCATGGTACTTATGACCACCACCGCCATCCACCTGCTGTTACTCACCGACCTGGTCGCCGACCTGCCCGTGGCCGTGCGCCTGCAGCGCCTCGTCGGCAGCCTGCGCGCCCACTTCGGCTGCGAGGCCGTGGCCTTGCTCAAGCTCGACGGCGAGCACTTGCGCCCCGTGGCGATGGCCGGCCTGGCCAACGACGCGCTGGGACGCCGCTTCGCCGTCGCCGACCATCCGCGCCTGGCCGCCATCCTGCAGCGGCGCGGCGTGCTGTGCTTCCATCACGACAGCTCGCTGCCCGATCCCTACGATGGCCTGATCGCCGAGCGGGCCGGCGAACCGCTGCCCGTGCACGACTGCATGGGCATGGCGCTGGACCTGGAAGGCGAACGCTGGGGCGTGATCACGCTCGACGCGCTGCAGGTGGGCACCTTCGATACGCAGGCGCAGCGCGACCTGGGCGAGCTGGCCTGCGCCATCGAGGCGGCCGTGCGCGTCACGCGCCTGGAGACGGAAATCCGCGCCCTGCGCCTGTCGGGCGGCGCCATGCTGGCCGATGCGCAGGCGCCGCGCGAGGAACACGATTTCGTCGGCCAGAGCAGCGCCATCACGCACTTGCTGCACGAATTGCAGGTGGTGGCCGATTCCGAGCTGCCCGTGCTGCTGCTGGGAGAGACGGGCGTGGGCAAGGAATTATGCGCACACCGCCTGCACCGGCTGTCGCGCCGCGCGGGCAAGCCTTTGATCCATGTCAATTGCGCGGCCTTGCCCGAGTCCCTGGCCGAAAGCGAATTGTTTGGCCATGTGCGCGGTGCGTTTTCCGGCGCCGTCAGCGACCGGCCCGGGCGTTTCGAGGCGGCCGAAGGGGGCACCCTGTTTCTCGATGAAGTGGGCGAATTGCCATTGTCGATACAGGCCAAGCTGCTGCGCACCTTGCAAAATGGGGAAATCCAGCGCCTGGGCGCGGACCGGCCGCGCCGGGTCAACGTGCGCGTGATCGCCGCCACCAACCGCAGCTTGCGCGAACATGTGCGCGACGGCTCGTTCCGCGCCGATCTGTATCACCGTTTATCCGTGTATCCCGTGCCGATTCCGCCGCTGCGCGAGCGGGGCAATGACGTGCTCCTGCTGGCCGGTGGTTTCCTGGAACTGAACCGCGCGCGCCTGGGCTTGCGCAGCCTGCGCCTGTCCGCCGCGGCGGAAAACGCCTTGTGCCACTACCGCTGGCCGGGCAATGTGCGCGAACTGGAACATGTGATCAGCCGGGCCGCGCTGAAAGCCGTGATACGCGGCGCGGACCGCAAGGACATCGTGACCCTGGAAACGGATATGCTCGACCTCGATGCGCTGGAAGCGCCGGCCGGCACGGACGCGCTGCCGCTGGCGCCAGCCGCGTGCGGCACGCCGGCGGCGCCGCTGCTATCGATGCATCAGATCGTGGAAGCGAGCCAGCGCCAGGCCATCCGGCAAGCGCTGGTGCTGCATCAAGATAACTGGGCCGCTGCCGCGCGGCAGCTGGGACTCGACGCCAGCAATCTGCATAAACTTGCTCGCCGGGTGGGGCTGAAAGCCTGAGCCGGCGTTACCGCTCAGCGATGAGTGACCAGGCTGCTCGGCAAGCTGTGCAGGTAGGCGGCCAGGTCCTTGATGTCCTGGTTGCTCAGCGGTTTTACCTGGCCCGTCATGATGGCGTTGTTGCGGCCGTTGGCCTTGTCGCCCCGTTTATACGCGGTCAACGCATGTTCCAGGTAATCCTTGTGCTGGCCCGCCAGTTTCGGGTACGACGGGTCGATGGGCGAACTGTAATCCTTGCCGTGGCAGGTGGCGCAGCTGTATTTTTCGGCCAGGGCCTTGCCCGTGTTGATATTGCCGGCGGCGCTGGCGGAAAACGAGACGGTGGCGCAAACGAGGGCGGCGAGTAGTTTTTTCATCGGGCTGGTCCTCAGTTCGTCTTGGCTTGTTGCGCATAATACGCGGCGACATCGGCGATATCCTGGTCCGACAGGCTGCTGGCGATGCCCTTCATGCTGGGGTGCTTGCGGTCGCCCTTCTTGTAGGCTTGCAGCGCATTCTCGATATATTTTGCCGGCTGGCCGCCGATCATCGGCACCTGGAATACTTCAGGGAAGGTTGCCTTGTAACCGGGAATGCCGTGGCAGCCGATACACATTTCCACCTTGGCAGGGGCTGCCTTGGCGTTTCCTACAATGTCAGCCGCTGTGACGGCATTTGCTATGCCGGCAAGCACGAGAAGTGCAAATATTTTTTTCATAGTGGCAATGTGAACAAAGGTAATCGGAGAAACGCCAGAGCTGGTTTTTTTTGATTTTATGTGTTGACAATTAAGGTTGCCAATTAATCTGCTGCTTGCCGATTCTAGCCAAGATATTCTTGCAAGTCCACCTATAAAACCCGCATTGTAGGCACGCAGGCACAGGCCGTCCGCGTGACGCTGGGCCACAGTTCTGTTTATACTCACCATTTCCCTACTTTGGCAGACAGCTCATGCAAGCACAGCACCCCCAGCAAGGCCAACGCTTCGAAGGTTCCGACAGCTATGTCGCCACCGCCGACCTGAAACTGGCCGTGAATGCGGCGCTGACCCTGCAACGCCCGCTGCTGATCAAGGGCGAACCGGGCACGGGCAAGACCATGCTGGCCGAGGAAGTGGCCGCCGCGCTGAACATGCCGCTGATGCAATGGCATATCAAATCGACCACCAAGGCGCAGCAGGGCCTGTACGAATACGACGCCGTCTCGCGCCTGCGCGATTCGCAGCTGGGCGACGAGCGCGTGCGCGACATCCAGAACTACATCGTCAAGGGCGTGCTGTGGCAGGCGTTCACGGCGCCCGAACCGGTGGTACTGCTGATCGATGAAATCGACAAGGCCGACATCGAATTCCCGAACGACCTGCTGCGCGAACTGGACCGCATGGAATTCTATGTGTATGAAACGCGCGAAATGGTCACGGCGCGCCACCGTCCGCTCGTCATCATCACCTCGAACAACGAGAAGGAATTGCCGGACGCCTTTTTGCGCCGCTGCTTCTTCCACTACATCAAATTCCCGGACAAGGACACGATGGAGCAGATCGTCGCCGTCCACTACCCGCACCTGAAACAGGAATTGCTGGCGCAGGCGCTGCAAACCTTCTATGAAGTGCGCGACGTGCCGGGCCTGAAGAAAAAACCGTCGACGTCGGAATTCCTCGACTGGCTGAAACTCCTGCTGGCCGAGGACATCCCGGCCGAAGCCTTGCGCAGCAAGGACAACAAGGCCGTCGTGCCGCCGCTGCACGGGGCGCTGCTGAAAAACGAGCAGGACGTGCACCTGTTCGAGCGCCTGATGTTCATGTCGCGCACCAACCGCTAAGGAGCGCCGGTGAACGACATCAGCCCCGACAAGGTCTTCGTCCCCCTGGAACTGCACGGCATCCGCCTCGAAGCGCTGGCGCCGCACCATGCGGCCGGCCTGCGCGCGGCGGCCATGGATGGCGAACTGTGGAATCTGCGCGTCACCTCCGTGCCCGAGCCGGACCAGGTGGACCAGTACATTTTCAAGGGCATCGAGATGCGCCCCACGCGCTTCGCCTTTGCCGTCGTCGACGCGGCCAGCGGCGAGGTGCTCGGCACCACCAGCTACCACGACGTGGTGCCGGCCATAGGGCGCCTGGAAATCGGCTACACCTGGTATGCGAAGCGCTGCCAGCGCAGCCACGTCAACACCACCTGCAAATTGCTGCTGCTGGCGCACGCCTTCGACACGCTCGGCTGCGCGCTGGTGGGCCTGCGCACCGATAATTTCAACCACGCCTCGCAGGCGGCCATCGAACGCCTGGGCGCGAAAAAGGATGGCGTGCTGCGCCACCATGCGCTGCGCCGCGACGGCACCGTGCGCGACACGGTCATGTACAGCATCACGCGCGGCGAGTGGCCCGAGATTGCCGCCCATTTGCGCTACAAGCTGGCGCAGCGCCCCATCGCCGTGCTGCCCCGCGCGGGAGAGCGGTCGCCATGCTGATCGATTTCTTCTTCACGCTCAAGGATGCGAAGATTCCCGTCTCGATCAAGGAATTTTTGACCTTGCTTGAGGCGCTGCAAAAGAACGTCATCGACGCCTCGATGGATGATTTTTACTATCTGTCGCGCCTGACCCTGGTCAAGGATGAAGCCCATTTCGACAAGTTCGACCGCGCGTTTGCCCAGTACTTCAAGGGCGTCAACGCGGCCTTCGACACGAACGCGGCGATTCCGCTCGACTGGCTGCTCAAGCGCATGCAGCGCGAGCTGTCCGAGGAGCAGAAGGCGCAGCTGGAGAAATTCGGCTACGACAAGCTGATGGACCGCCTGAACGAGCTGCTGAAAGAGCAGAAGGAGCGCCACGAGGGCGGCAGCAAGTGGATCGGCACGGGCGGCACCTCGCCGTTCGGCAATGGCGGCACGAATCCGGAAGGCATCCGCATCGGCGGCAAGGGCGGCAACCGCACGGCCGTGAAAGTGTGGGAAGCGCGCAGCTACAAGGATTACGACGGCGAGCGCGAACTGGGCACGCGCAACATCAAGGTGGCCTTGCGCCGCCTGCGCAAATTCGCGCGCGAAGGCGCGGAAGACGAACTGGCGCTCGACGCCACCATCGCCGCCACGGCGAACAACGCGGGCTACCTCGACATCAGGATGCGGCCCGAGCGCAAGAACCGCATCAAGGTGCTGATGCTGTTGGATGTGGGCGGCAGCATGGATGACCATATCGAGCGCACCGAGGAACTGTTTTCGGCGGCGAAGACGGAATTCAAGAACATGGAGTTCTTTTACTTCCATAACTGCGTCTACGACTATTTGTGGAAGAACAACCGGCGCCGCAACGCCGAGCGTTTCCCCACCTGGGACGTGCTGCGCAAATACCCGCCCGACACCAAGCTGATCTTCGTCGGCGACGCCACCATGAGCCCCTATGAAATCCTGCAGCCGGGCGGCAGCGTCGAATACAACAACGAGGAAGCGGGATCGACGTGGCTGGCGCGCTTTACCCAGGCGTTCCCGAAATTCATCTGGCTCAATCCAGAATCGGAGGGATTGTGGCAGTACCGCCAGTCGATCGGCGTGATGCGGCAGTTGATGAACAACCGCATGTTCCCCCTGTCGATCGACGGGCTGGAGCGGGGCATGCGTCTGCTCAGTAAATAAAAGCGCCTAACAAAAAGTCCATGGCGGCAGGGGGCCGCCATGCCGTACACTGCGACACGGCACTACCGTGCGGAGCATCTCCGCTGCGGGCGGGTACCATACGCTGATACCAGCCCTGCCCAACCTGCTGCATCCTGTGCGCGGCCGCCATGGCCGCGACACTGTTCGATTGCGCACATCGTGCGCGCCTTCTGCTCCGGTAGAATCGGCGCATCGCTCTGCGCAAACAATGCACCATCGCTGCACCACGACATTGCCGCGCCAGCCCCCGTGCTGCCGGCCGGTGCCAGCGCCATTTTCAAAGGAATGAGCATGCAAAGTCTGATCTCGATCGCCGCCGACCTGTCCTGGCCGTTCGCCATTACCCTGGCCTGGGTGGTGGGCGAATTCGGCCACCGCTGGACCGGCCTGCCGCGCATCAGTTTTTACGGCGTGATCGGATTCGTCCTCGCGCAGACGCAGGTGGGCATCCTGCCGCAGACGGACGCCGGTCCCATGCTGGTGCTGGCCGACGTGGCCTTCGGCCTGATCCTGTTCGAGGTCGGCTACCGCATCAACCTGCGCTGGCTGAAGAACAACCCGTGGATCGCCGTCACGGGCCTGGTCGAATCCCTGCTGACCTTTGCCGTCGTCTACTTCATCGGCATCGAATTCGGCAGCACTTCGATGACGGCGCTGCTGCTCGCATCGCTGGCCATGTCCACCTCGCCGGCCACCATCATGCGCGTCATCAACGAGGAGCGCAGCTCGGGCCAGGTCACGGAGCGCATCGTCCACCTCACGGCCTTGAATTGCGTGCTGGCCGTCTTCACGTTCAACATCATCGTCGGCTTCTGGATGTTCCAGAGCTCCACCGACCTGATCGAGGCGAGCAGCAGCAGCGCCGCCGTGCTGGCCGCCTCGGTGGCCGCCGGCACCGTCTTCGGCATCGTCGTGCCGGCCATGCTGCGCCGCCTGGGCAATATGGCGCAGGATGCCACCGTGGCGTTCGCGCTGTCGGTGATGCTGCTCGTCGCCCTGACCTACACCACCAGCCTGTCGCCGCTGCTGGCCACGCTCACTTTCGGCCTGGTGGCGCGCCACCGCCGTGTCGCCTTCAGCCAGGCGCAGCGCAATTTCGGCGCCATGGGCGAGCTGCTGACGGTGCTGCTGTTCGTGTATGCCGCCTCGACCCTGGAATGGGCCAGCGTGACGGCCGGCGCGGGCCTGGCCCTGGCCGTCGTCGGCGGACGCTTGCTGACGAAGGTCGCCGGCGTGGCCGCGTTTTCGCACGTGAGCGGCATTTCCTGGCGCAAGGGCGTGCTGACGGGCGTGGCGCTGACGCCCGTTTCCGTCTTCATCATCCTGCTGCTCGAACACGCTCGCCAGCACGGCGTGAACTTCGGCGACGAATTGAACGCCCTGGCCGCCATCACCCTGGGCCTGGAACTGGTCGGCCCCGTGCTGGTGCAGCGCGTGCTGATGCTGGCCAAAGAAACCCACGAAATCAAGGAGCGCTAAATGCCGCTGGAACCCTTTGGCCAATCGGCCGCGCTGACCTTCGGCGTCGAACTCGAACTGCAACTGGTGAACCTGTCGGACTATGACTTGACGGCCGCCAGCCCCGACCTGCTGCATCTGCTGAATAAAAAGCCGTTCCCCGGCAACGTCACGCCGGAAATCACCGAGAGCATGATCGAGATTAACTCGAGCGTGCATACGTACCACGGGCCCCTGCTGGCGCAGTTGCAGGAAATCCGCGACACCTTGATCACGGCCGGCGACAAGCTCAATATCGGCATCGCGGGCGGCGGCACGCACCCGTTCCAGCAATGGTCGTCGCAAAAGATCTTTTCCAAGCCCCGCTTCCAGGAGATTTCGGAGCTGTACGGCTACCTGGCCAAGCAGTTCACCATCTTCGGCCAGCACGTGCACATCGGCTGCGCCTCGGGCGACGACGCCATGTTCCTGCTGCATTCGCTGAACCGCTACATCCCCCACTTCATCGCCCTGTCGGCTTCCTCGCCCTACGTGCAGGGCCGCGACACCCTGTTCGACTCGGCCCGCCTGAACTCCGTGTTCGCGTTTCCCATGAGCGGGCGCGCGCCGTTCACGCTGAGCTGGGACCAGTTCTCCAACGAGTATTTCGCCAAGATGGAGAACACGGGCATCATCAAGAGCATGAAGGATTTTTACTGGGATATCCGTCCCAAGCCGGAATTCGGCACCATCGAACTGCGCGTGTGCGACACGCCGCTGACGGTGGAACGGGCCGCCGCGCTGGCCGCCTACCTGCAGGCCCTGTGCCGCTACCTGCTCGAACGCAAGGAGGTGCCGCCGGTCGAAGACGATTACCTCGTATATAACTACAACCGCTTCCAGGCTTGCCGCTTCGGCCTCGACGGCGCCATCACGCATCCGAAAACCTACGAAACGATGTCGCTGCGTGAAGACATCATGACCACCCTGCGCAAGATGGAACCGCACGCCGAGGCGCTGGGCAGCACGCCGGCCCTGAAACACCTGTCGGACGTGGCCAAACAATGGAGCGACGCGCAATACCTGCGCAAGCAGCACAGCCTGCAGGGCAGCGCCGAGGGCATGGTCGATTCGGCGATCCGGTGTTTTCGCGGTGAGCCGATGAACTACTAAGGCTGCTCAGCCTGGAAACGTAGGTCGGATTAGCCCGTAGGGCGTAATCCGACAACATTGTGAGCGCCAGTGGTGGCGTCGGATTACGGTCCTTCGGACCTCGGCGGCCCCACCTAGTCCGACCTACCCTCTCTTCAACCCAAAAAACCACACCGCGCCTCCCCGTCATTTACAGCGCCATCCCCCGCTTGTTACAATAAGTGAGAATGATTCTTATTATTATTTAAAAACGCCAGCCCACCGGGCCGGCCATGCAAGGGGAACGCGATGCCGCTGGCAAAGCCGCTACAACGCCAGGACATCGCGACACTGTATGCCGACCACCACGGCTGGCTGCAGGGCTGGCTGCGCAAGAAGCTGGGCAGCACGGCATGCGCGGCCGATGTGGCGCAGGACACCTTCATGCGCCTGCTCGACCGCGAAGACGCCGTCGCCGCGCGCGAACCGCGCGCCTTTCTCGCCACTGTCGCCCAGCGCGTGCTGTTCAACCATTACCGCCGCCAGAAACTGGAGCAGGCTTACCTCGACGTGCTGGCGCAGCTGCCGCCCCTGCATGCGCCGTCGCCCGAGGATCGGGCGCTGCTGCTGGCCACCGTGTTTGAACTCGACCGCATGCTCGACGGCTTGCCGCCTCCCGTGAAACGGGCTTTTTTGCTACGCCAGCTTGACGAACTGTCGCAGGAAGACATCGCGCGCCAGCTCGGCATCTCGCTGGCCACCGTGAAACGCCATCTGCAGCGCGCCGGCAGCGCCACGCAGGCGTGGCAGCAACTGCAAATGCAGCACGAACACCTGCCGCCCGCCGTGCACGCGACCCTGCTGCGCGCCTGCGTGCAAGCGAACGCGTCGCGCCGCCACGCCGTCAAGACCCTGGCACTGCTGCTGGCCTGCGGCGCCCCGCTGTATGCGTTCGAACGCCGCAGCCCATGGCGCGGCTGGATGGCCGACTACCGCACGGCCGTCAACCAGCGCCGCGTCGTGACCCTCGATGACGGCACGCAGCTCACACTCAATACCAATAGCGCAGTGAATATCGCTTACGACGGCGCACAGCGCCGCATCGAACTGCTGGCCGGCGAAATCTTCATCGCCACGGGCAAGGATGCGGTGCAGCGCCCCTTCTTCGTCGGCACGCCGCACGGCAGCCTGCAGGCGCTGGGCACGCGTTTCACCGTGCGCCTGCACGAGCAATACGCCAGCGCCGGCGTGCTCGAAGGGGCCGTCGCCGTGCTGGCCGATGATGGCGCGCAGCGCCTGGTGCTGCGTCCCGGCGAAGGCGCCCATTTCGACGGCACGGGCGTGCACCGCCAGGCCCTGGCGCCGTATGGCGGCGCGTGGCTCAATGGCATGCTGGTGGCGCGCGACATGCGCCTGGCCGATTTCCTCGCCGAGCTGTCGCGCTACAGCGGCCATCCATTGAGCTGCGCGCCCGCCATCGCCGGCCTGCGCGTCTCCGGCTCCTACCCGCTGGCCGATGTCGATGCCATCCTCGACGCCGTCGGCGCCAGCCTGCATCTGCGGCGCCATACCGTCACGCGCTTCTGGGGCCATCAAGTCGTCAGGATCGAACTGGCGGCCCGCTGAAAAATATTTTCTGCAAAGTGAGCTGTTTCGGCGTGCTTGCGTGACCTGGAAGATAGGCAGTCTCCATCTTGCGCATCCACGAAAGGTTTTATTCCATGCACCACGCTTCGCGTTCCCTCCTTACCCGCACCGTCCTCGCCTGCGCCCTGTCGCAGATCGGCATGGCCCTGGCCCTGCCGGCATCGGCCCAGGCGCAAACCCGGCAAGTGCGCGCCTACAGCATTCCCGCCGGTGCGCTGGGCGACGTGCTGACGCGCTTCGGCAGCGACAGCGCCATTTTATTGTCGTTCTCCAGCGAGGCCACGCAGGGCTTGCGCAGTGCCGGCCTGCAAGGCAGCTATGGCGTGCACGATGGTTTCCGCGTGCTGCTGGCCGGCAGCGGCCTGCAAGCCGTACCGCAGGCGAATGGCGGCTACCTGCTGCAGAAAATCCCCGCCAGCGCCGGCGCCCCTTCGGCGGACAGCCGCCGCGTGGCCGTCATGGGCGGCGTCACGGTGGTGGCGGCGGCCGAACGCAGCGCCGTCACCAGCGGCACGGGCAGCTATACGGGCGGCCCCGCCAGCGGCGCCACGGGCCTGGCCCTGACGCAGCGCGAAACGCCGCAATCGCTGACCATCGTCACGCGCCAGCAGATGGATGACCAGAACAGCAATGCCGTCTCCGATGTCATGAAGAACGTCAATGGCGTCAACGTGCAAAACTATGACAGCGACCGCTGGAGCTTCTGGGCGCGCGGCTTTGCCGTCACCAATTTCCAGTATGACGGCGTGTCGGCCATCTATGACGGCGTCTACGACTGGGGCACGACGAACAGCGACATGGCCATCTACGACCGCATCGAAGTGCTGAAGGGTGCGACGGGCTTGATGAGCGGCTCGGGCGACCCGTCGGCCACCGTCAACATGGTGCGCAAACGCCCCACCGCAGCCTTCGAGGGCTCGGCCACCCTGGGCGCGGGATCGTGGGACAACTACCGCGGCGAAGCCGATGTCTCCGGCCCGCTCAATGCCAGCCGCACGGTGCGCGGCCGACTGGTGGGCGCCTACCAGAACAAGCATTCCCACCTGGACCGCTACACGCAGCAGAAGTCCGTCGCTTACGGCATCATCGAGGCGGACCTGACACCCGTCACCCTGCTGACGGCCGGCTTCACGCACCAGGACTACAAGCCGCGCGGCTCGACCTGGACCGGCTTCCCCGTGCTGCTGGCCGACGGCTCGCGCACGGATTTCCCCACCTCGTGGAACCCGGCCACAAACTGGAGCCGCCGCGACATGCAGAACACCACGCTGTTCTCGTCGCTCGAACATACGTTCGCCAACGAGTGGAAACTGAAATTGAGCGCCAACCAGCTGCGCAGCAAGCATGACAGCGTGCTCGGTTCGGCCAGCGGCGGCAATCCCGATCCCGTCACGGGCGAAGGCGCCTACTTCTTCATGGGTAAATACAAGGGCGACCGCCGCCAGACCACCGTCAACGTCGACGCCAGCGGACCATTTACGGCCTTCGGCCGCCGCCACGAAGCGATGATCGGCTATTCCCATTCCAGCGCGAAGCAGGACGGTCCCGTCTACGAATCCGTCTACCCGCCCGTGGAAGGCAGCTACTTCGACTGGCGCGGCCAGTACGCGGAACCGGCGTTCACGCGCCTGGGCAAGGACAACGACAAGACACGCCAGAGCGGCCTGTATGGCGCGCTGCGCCTGCGTCCCCTGGATGCGCTGTCCGTCATCGTCGGTGCCCGCATCAGCAACTACAAGCAGGACCAGGACCGTACCTTCTTCGACAGCGGCACGGCGCGCATCACCTCGCGTATCGACGAAAGCAATGTCATCACGCCGTATGCGGGCATCGTGTATGACCTGGACAAAACCTATTCCCTCTTCGGCAGCTACACGAGCATCTTCGCGCCGCAAAGCAACCGCGACATGAACCGCAACTTCCTCGCCCCCGTGCGCGGCAAGGGGTTTGAAGCGGGCGTGAAAGCCGAATTCCTGGAAGGTAAAGTCAACGCCAGCGCCTCGCTGTACCAGATCCGCCAGAGCAACGTGGCCAACTATGTGGGCGAGGTCAATGGCGAGGAAGCGTATGAAGGCATCGACGGCGTCACCAGCCGCGGCCTGGAAATGGAAGTGACCGGCGAAGTGCTGAACGATGTAAAACTGAGCGCCGGCTATACCTATACGCGTATCCGCGACAAGGATGGGCAGGAAGTGTTTTCCACCATGCTGCAAACGACGCAGCCGCCGCACCTGCTGCGCGTGCAGGGGACATGGCGCCTGCCGGCCAGCCTGAATAAAATCACCGTGGGTGGTGGCGTCAACTGGCAAAGCGGCTTTTACGGCCATATCTGGAACCCGGCCGCCAATGACTATGCGCGCATTGAACAAGGCGGCTTTGCCTTGGTCAACCTGTTGGCCCGCTATGAAATCAGCAAGAACACAACGGCCAGCCTGAACGTGAACAACCTGACGGGTAAAAAGTACTTCACGGGCCTGGGCCTGTTCCAGACGGGCTTTTACGGCGAACCACGCAATGTCATGCTGACCTTGCGCACGAAGTTTTAATCAGTTGCCGTACAGCGCCAGCGCCCAGGCTGGCGGACGCAATTCCAGCGCCAGGGAGAGGTAAGCGGGATCGAAGCGCGCCGCCAGCAAATACACATTGGCGGCGCCCTTCGGTTCCCAATTCCCCGTAAAGCCCTTTTCGCCGGCCGCCACGCGCTTGCGGTCGAAGGGTACGGCGCTTTTTGCGAACTCCTCGTGCGTTTTTTTGCCCTGCGCATACGGTGACAGCCAGGCCAGTGCCTCGGCAAGGCGCTTCGCTTCCGGCGCGCCATACCAGTCGTCGCCATGCGCCTGCGCCATCAGGGCCGTCGTCAGCAGCGGCTCCAGGCTGTAGGTGGTGTAATGGAGGGCGTCGCGCTGCTCGAAGTCGAAGGGCACGCCGCCGGCGCCGATATTGCGCGGCACGTGCGCCAGGAAGCGCTCCTTCGCGCGCGCGATCAGCAAGGCGTCGCCCGTGACATACGCGGCGGCCGCACCGATCTTGATGCGGTGGCTATGCCAGTTATTGCGCGCCGTGGACGGGCCGCCCACCTTGACGGGATCGCTCAGATACCCGTTCGCCAGGGTGCGGCAAAACGCCTGCACCTGCTCGCGTTCGACACCATTCAAGCGTTCCTGCACCAGGTCAAAGCCCATCAACAGGCTGGCCAGCTCCGTCTCGTCGATGGGACTGAACGAGGGCGCATAGCCGCCACTCCAGGCCAGCAGCAACTGGCGCGCCGCCTCGAAATGCGCCATCTCGCCCGACAGCCGCCAGGCCAAGGCCTGCAAACGCGCCTGGCGCCAGTCTTCCTGCGCCTGCTGGCTGGTCTCGCGCCCGCCCTCGCCCTTCAGCAAGCCGCCCGTGCGCACTTCGGCCATCAGATGCACGGGCCGCGCCGCATCCTTGCGCGCCGCCTTGAGCACCTGTTCCGCGATGGCCGGCGCCACCTTCGCCTTGAGCGTGCGGGCCCGCGCGGCGGACGTCAGCGCAAACGGCAGCGGGCCGTCGTGCGGACGCGGCGCCGCGCGCAAGCCCGCCAGGGGCAGCGCCAGCAGGCCGGCCAGTACCATGCGCCGGCGCATCAGGTGCGTACTCAAAACCGCGTCTCCCGCGCCGCGCGCAAGAAATTATCGAGGATGGGCGTGCAATCGAGCAGCTCGACGCCGCCCGCCGAATGGAATTCCGGGTGCCACTGTAAGCCCATGACAAAACGCGCCCGCTGGTAGCGGATGGCTTCGACGATATTGTCCCCTTGCGAATACGCTTCCACGGTGACGTCGCGCCCCAGGTCCTTGACCGACTGGTGGTGGATGGAATTGACGAGCGCCTCGCCCGCCTTCGGGAACATGCCGGCCAGCGACGAGCCTTTCGGGAAGACGATGGTGTGGCGGTGACGGTCATACAGGTCGTTGACGTGCGAGGCGGCGCCTTCCACGTCCGAAGCGATGTCCTGGTACAGGGTGCCGCCAAAGCCCACGTTGATCAGTTGGCAGCCGCGGCATATGCCCAGCACGGGTTTGCCCGCATCGACGAATTCGTGCAGCAGTTCCAGTTCGTACAGGTCGCGCGCCCGGTCGCCGTTCCATTCGGGCCGCGTGGCCGCCTCGGAATACGTCTGCGGCGAGACGTCGGCGCCCCCCTGCAGCACCAGGCCGTCCAGGTGGCGCGCATAGTGGCGCAGGGTGATATTGCTCGGGTGTAGCTGACCGCTGGTATTGACCGTCGGGATCATGAACACCAGCACGTCGCGCGACATGACCCACTGCGCGATCGACTCTTCCAGGTATTGCAGGTTCTTGCTGCGCAGCCCAGTGGCGCCCGGCTCGGGGTGGAAAATGCGCGCCGAGATGCCGATGCGCAGGGTGCGCCGCATGAAATCGCGGCTGGCCTTGTCGCGCATGGAGCGGTAGCGCGACGAGATGACACGCCAGGCCAGCGCCAGCGGCGTATCGTTATCCTTCAGGTAGCGGGGGGCGGCGTCGCGCGCGCGGTGCTCCTCATCGGGTGCCCGGCGGCCGACCCTGTCGGGCCGCGCCGGTGCTGGCGGCGCTGGGTCGGTGGACGGGGGCTGCTGGGGATCTTTTTCGTCTGACATGGCGGGGCTGACTGAAAGCGGAGAACGGTTTCAATATAAACCCCTGCCTTCAAAAGCACGATTCAATTTTGTAACAAAAGCATACCTGCGGGGCATCCACGCAACACGCCGGCGGCAAACGCATACGCCCCGTTTACGCTGGCGGCCCCGCTTTTTAGAGAATCTTTACGCCCCCGCTGCTAATCTTGAACGTACCTCAACCACCGCTGCAAAGCCACCATGGAACCCCATTCACGCCTGTCCGCACATCAAGCCCTGCCCCACCGCCACCCGCGCCTGCCCACTTTCCTCATGCATATCACGGTCGACAAAGCCTGCCTGGCCGAGCTGCGCCAGCTGGTCGTCAGGACGTGCGGCGGCATGCTGTCGTTCATGCGCGTCGAGGCGGTCGACCACGCCGAGCGCATGAAAGTCTGGCTGTGCGTGACGGAACCTGCCCTGCGCCTGACGATGGATGCCGTCATGCGCCTGCTGCCGGCGGCCGAATTTGGCCGCATCAGCCAGGGGAAATCGCTATGAACCAGTATTCCTGCGAGCAGGCGATGTCCTCAATGCGCATCACCGCGCACTTCCAGGGCATCTGGGTGCCGATGGTCACGCCCTTCCGCGATAGCGATGGCGACATCGACTTCGACGCGGCCCAGCAGCTCGCGTGCGAACTGGCCGCCAGCGGCATCGACGGCCTCGTGGTGTGCGGCACCACGGGCGAAGCGGCCATGCTGAGCGCCGCCGAACAGACCATGCTGCTCGATAGCGTGCTCGAAGCCGTCGGCCCCCGCTTCCCCGTCGTGATGGGGATAGGCGGCAGCGATACGCGCAGCGTCGTCGCCACGGTGCAGCGCTACAACGACCATCCGCTGGCGGGCCTGCTGGTCTCCGCACCCGCCTATGTGCGCCCTGCGCAGGACGGCATCGTGCGCCACTTCCAGGCCATCGCCGCCGCCACCGACCAGTCCATCGTGCTGTACAACGTGCCGGCCCGCACGGGCGTCAATATCGAACCGCAAACGGCCGCGCTGCTGGCATGCGACTCGCACTTCGTCGCCATCAAGGAAGCGGGCGGCAAGCTGCAGCAACTGGGCGAACTGCTGCTCGACACGCGCCTGGACGTGTTGTGCGGCGACGATGCGCTGCTGCTGGCCAGCCTGTCCATGGGCGGCCATGGCGCCATGTCGGCCGCCGCCCAGGTGCGCCCCGACCTGTACGCGCAGCTGTACCACCTCGTCAGGCAGGGCCGCCACGGCGCCGCCGGCGCCCTGTTCAAGGCTATGCTGCCCGTCATCCGCCTGCTGTTTGCCGAACCGAATCCCGCTCCCGTCAAAGCGGCGCTGGCCATGCAGGGCAAGGTGCGCAACGCCTTGCGCCTGCCGATGACGCCGATGTCGGCCGCCGGCCAGGCCGCCCTGGCCGCGGCACTCGAGCCCCTGCTGGAACTGCCCGTATGGACGGCCAGCGACAGGGACGAGCCGCGCGAAGGCTGTCTGCTGCAGCTGGTTTCCCCTGCCAACATCATGCCAGCCGTGCGCCAAGATGATCATCGCCATCACGGATGAACGCGGAGGGATGGAGAAATCCATCCTGGCCGGGCGGCTGGCCGCCTCGCGGGCGCTGGCCGGACGCAAGGTCTTGCTGCTCGATGCCGACCCGCGCCAGGGCGCCATGGCGCAGGCGAGGAACATGCACGACGGCGCCATGCACGGCAGCCTGACGCGGCCGCGCCTGATGGCGCGCGCCATCAGCGCCAAGGGTTTGCAGCCGGAGCTGGAACACCTGGTGCACTGCTACCACGACATCGTCATCGACAGCGAAGGCCGCGACTCCATGGGCAGCCGTTCGGCCCTGGTCGCCGCGCGCGTACTGGTGGTGCCGCTCGACGGTGTCGTCGACGCCGCCGCGCGATCAGGCCTGGCGCGCCGCATCGCACATGCGCGCAGCGCCAATCCGGGCCTGCGCGTGCTGCTGGCAACGGACACGCAAGCGGCGCCCGCCCATGCCTTGGCCGCGCAGATCCCGGCCGCCCGCGTGGTCGGCCTGGGACAGCTGTATTGCGCCGTCTTCGACAACCATCACCGCGCAGCATAGCTCTCGACAGCTGGGGTCAGACCCGACGGGTCTGACCCCGTGGCGCAAAAAAAGGCGGCGCATGCGCCGCCTCCCTTCCCTGTCAATTAAAACGTCTTGCTGACCGTCAGCTGCAGCGCCGTCTTGCCCATGAATTTGCCATTCACGGGCGAGGCATAGGCCGATTTGCCCGCGTTCGTGCCGATCACGGCCAGCGCGCCCGAAACAATGCCGAAGTCGCGCGTGACGCCCACTTTCAAGTCCGTGTAGCTCGACGCATCATTGTTCTTGACCTTCTGGTGGCCTGCGTGCAGGTTGCCGGTCCAGCCGTTCGTCAGGTCGATAGTCGCGCCGATGTCCAGGTAGCCGCTGTTCTTGCTGTTGACGATGCCGAACAGGTTCGAGACGGCGTGCGAATACTTGATATAGGCGGGGCCATACGACAACTGGCCGTAGACTTCCTGCGTGTCCGCGTCGGCCAGGCCGGCGACGTGCTTCAAGCCGTTGTCCGCATACACATAGGCGAGCACGCCCACGTCATAGCCGACATCGCCGCCCAACTGGCCGCGCTTGCCCGCATACAGGTCCACTTCCACGTCGCCGCTGCCGCCGGCGTCCTTGGTCCACTTGATGGTGGAGGCCCAGGCTCCCGCGTACAAGCCCGTCGGATTGTTGACATAGTCGACGCCGCCCTGCAGCGCGGGTTTCAAGCGCGTCTGCGAAATGCCGCGGTAGCGGTAGTCGGATACGCCGGCCACGTTGAAGCTCACTTCATTATCGGGCTTGGCCTCGTCCGCGTGGGCCAGGCTGCCCGTCAAGGCGGTGGCGACGGCAAGTGCAAGTAGCATTTTGTTCATGGTTGTTCTTCTTCATTGGTGGTATGGGCCTTTGCCAACATGGCGCAGCTGGCCCGCCGCTGCAAAAAATCGCTGCAAAAATTTTAAGTAAAGCGTCCCCCTGGCGCGCGCGGCGCCTGTTTTCAAACAGGGGACACAAAGGTGTTAGAGCGGCAGCAGCAGCCGGTAGCCGACGGCCGTTTCCGTCAGCAGGTACTGCGGCTGGGCCGGATCGGCTTCCAGCTTCTGGCGCAGATGCCCCATGTAGATGCGCAGGTAATGGCCGTTTTCGCTGTTCGACGGCCCCCATACTTCCCGCAGCAGCTGGGGATTGGTGACCACCCTGCCCGCGTTCTTCACGAGCACGGACAGCAAACGGAATTCCGTCGGTGTCATGTGCACCAGCTGCTTGTTGCGCGTGACCAGGCGGTCCTTCAGATCGACCCGCACGTCGCCAAACTGCACCACGCCATCGTCGCTGGCGGCGGGCTGGCGCTGGCGGCGCAAGGTGGCGCGCACGCGGGCCAGCAATTCGCCCACGCCGAACGGCTTGGTCAAGTAGTCATCGGCGCCCGCGTCGAGCGCGCGGATCTTGTCCTGTTCGTCGACCCGCGCCGACAGCACGATGATGGGCACGGCCGACCATTTGCGGATGTCGGCGATGAAATCGATGCCGTCGCCGTCGGGCAGCCCCAGGTCCAGCACGATCAGGTCGGGCCGGCGCGTGCCCGCATCGATCAAGCCCCGCTGCATGGTGGCGGACTCGAAAATCTGCCAGCCCTCGTCTTCCAGCGCGGCGCGCACGAAGCGGCGGATTTGCGGTTCATCCTCGACCAGCAAGGCGGTGGCGGAAGGTTCGTTCATATTGGTTTTCCTGTTTCATGATCATTGGCGTCATCGAACTCGAGCTCGGGCGGCGCCGGCGGCGTGCCCAGCGGCAGGCTGAAGACGATGGCGGCACCCTGTCCCGGCGCGTGCGGCTGCGCGTGGATGGTGCCTCCGTGGGCTTCGACGATGGCGCGGCAAATGGCCAGCCCCAAGCCGACACCCGGCTTGTTCGATTCGCGTTCGCCGCGCGTGAATTTTTCAAAGATGGCTTCTTCTCGGCCCGGCGGCAAGCCCGGACCATCGTCAAACACCGTCACCTGCAGGAACTGGCCGTGTACCCCGGCCGCGACCGTGATGGTGCTGCCGGGCGGCGTGTACTTGGCCGCGTTTTCCAGCAGGTTGCACAGCACGCGTTCGACCAGCACGGCGTCGTAGCGCACCAGCGGCAAGTCCGGCGCCAGCTGCGTCTGCACGGCATGCTGCTGCAATTGCGGGCCGCTGGCGCGCAGCGCGCTGCCCACCACTTCTTCCAGCGCCTGCCATTGCAGGTTCAGTCGCACCTGGCCGCTCTCGATGCGCGCCATGTCCAGCAAGTTCGCCACCAGGGCGCTCATGCGCACGGTTTCGGATTGCAGCGAGCGCGCCATGTCCAGCTGCGCGGGCGACAGCGCGGGCCGGGACAAAGCCAGCGATTCGGCCAGCCCCACCAGCGACGTCAAAGGGGTGCGCAAATCGTGCGACAGGGCCGCCAGCAGCGAATTGCGCAGCCGCTCGGACTCCATCTGCAGCAATGCGCCCTGGGCCACGTCGATGTAGTGCACGCGCTCGAGGGCGATGGCCGCCAGCGCGGCAAAGGTATCGAGGTGCTGGCGCTGTTCCGGCACCAGCAGCCAGCGCCCGCGCTGCGCGCCCTCGAGCGGCAGCAGCGCCAGCACGCCGCGCGTGCGCATGGGCGCGATCAGCGGCAGGTAGAAAATGGGGGAAGCCGGCAAGGTGTCGGTGCCCGTCCCCGCCGCCTGCGCATGGTCGAAGGCCCACTGGGCGATGCCGATATCGAGCGCCTCGCCGCCGTTCGGGGCCTGCAAGCTGCCTTCGTCATCGGGCAACAGCAAGGTGGCGCGCGCGCGGAAAGCCCGTTCGATGGCGCTTTTCGTGATGTCGAAAATCTGCTCCGTCTGCAGCACGCCGGACAGCTCGCGCGAAAATTCGTACAGGGCGCGGGCGCGCGCCTCGCGGTGCGAAGCCACGCGCGCCTGAAAGCGCAGGCCGGCCGTCAGGTGGCCCGTGATCAGGCCCACGGCCAGCATCACGCCAAACGTGATCACGTACTGGAAGTCGCCCACGGCAAACGAGAAACGGGGCGGCACGAAGATGAAATCGAAACTGGCCACGCCCACCAGGCTGGCCAGCGCCGCCGGCCCGCGCCCCAGGCGCACGGCCACCAGCACCACCGTCAGCAGGGACAGCATGGCGATATTGGCCAGGTCAAGATAAGGCTGTAATGGAACCGAGGCGAGGGCCGTGGCCAGGCTGACGCCGGCGGCCACGATGTAGCGCCAATGGCGCGAGGACCGGCGCGGCGTTTCCGCATCGTCGCCGCTTGCGCGCCGGGGCGCCGCATCGGCTGGCGGCAAGCCCACTTCGATCAGATCGATATCGGGTGCCAGGCTGGCCATGCGCGCGGCCGGCGGCGCCTGCCACAGGCGCGCCAGCGCATTGGTGCGGCCGCGGCCCACGATGACTTTCGAAATATTCGCGCTGCGCGCATACTCGACCACGGCGCCGGCGATGTCGGCGGACGGCACAATGGCCGTGCGCGCGCCCAGGTCCTGCGCCAGTTTCAGGGTTTTCAAGATGCGTTCGCGCTGGCCCGCCGGCAGGCGCTGCAAACGCGGCGTTTCCACGTACAGCGCATGCCATTCCGCATTCAGCTGGCTGGCCAGTCGCGCCGTGCTGCGGATTACGTGTTCGCCCCCCGCGTGCGGTCCCACGCAGGCCAGCAGCGCGGCGCCCGTCTTCCACACGGGATTGATCGATTTCTCGACGCGGTAAGCCTGCACGTCGTCCTGCACCCGGTCCGCCGTGCGGCGCAAGGCCAGTTCGCGCAAGGCGATCAGATTGCCCTTGCGGAAAAAATGCTGCGACGCCCGCTCGGCCTGCAACGGCTGGTACACCTTGCCCTGCTTCAGGCGGCGCAGCAGTTCATCGGCGGGTATATCGACCAGCACCACTTCATCGGCGCGGTCGAATACCGTGTCGGGCAAGGTTTCGGCCACGCGCACGCCGGTGATCCCCCCCACCACGTCATTGAGGCTTTCCAGGTGCTGCACGTTCACGGTCGACAGCACGTCGATGCCGGCGGCCAGCAATTCCTCGACATCCTGCCAGCGCTTCGGATGGCGCGAGCCGGCCACGTTCGAGTGGGCCAGTTCATCCATCAGTATCAAAGGCGGCGCGCGGAGCAGCGCTTCATCGAGGTCGAACTCGTACAGGGTCTTGCCCCGGTACTCGATGGCCTTCAGGGGCAGCACGGGCAGCCCGTCAAGCTGGGCCGCCGTATCCTGGCGCCCATGCGTCTCCACCACGCCCACCAGCAAGTCCTGGCCATCGGCCAGCAATTTGCGCGCGGCCGCCAGCATCGCATACGTCTTGCCGACGCCGGCCGAGGCGCCAAAATAGATGCGCAGCCGGCCGCGTGCGGCTTTCTTTTCCTGCGCCTGCACTTGCGCCAGCAGGGCATCAGGGTCGGGGCGTTGGCTGTCGTTGGGGAGCATGTTGTATTTTAATCTTCCTGGGCTTTGTAGGTCGGATTAGCGCGTCCGAAGGGCGCGCGTAATCCGACAACATCGTTGGCCTGGCTGGTGGCGATGTCGGCTTACGCTGCGCTAAGCCGACCTACGCCGACCTGCGCCTTATTTCGCCATGGCGTCAAGTAGGTCGGATTAGCGCGCTAGCGCGTCATCCGACGACATCATTGGCCAGGCCGCGCACGATGCCGACCTGCGCGCCTTCGCCAGCTTACTTTGCCATGGCGTCCAACGCCAGATTCAATTCCAGCACATTCACGCGCGGTTCACCGAAAAAGCCGATATATGCGGTTTTCTGCGCCTTGGCGATGGCGTTTTCCACCTGCGCCAGCGGCACGGCGCGCACGCGGGCCACGCGCGGCGCCTGGTACAGGGCGCCGGCCAGGCTGATTTCCGGATCCAGGCCGCTGCCCGACGCCGTTACCAGGTCGACGGGAATGGCGCGCGTGTTGCCGGGATCCGCTTCCTTCAGGGCGGCGATGCGCGCCTTGACGGCGTCCACCAGGGCCGGATTGGTCGGTCCCTGGTTCGAGCCGCCTGAACCGGCGCCGTTGTTCGCCATCGGCGCGGTGGCCGATGGACGGCCCCAGAAGTACTTGGGCGAGGTGAAGGACTGGCCGATCAGGGTCGAGCCGACGGGTTTTCCGCCACGCTCGACGATGCTGCCGTTGACTTCATCGCTGAAAGCCAGCTGGCCGATGCCGGCCGTGGCGAATGGATAGACGACGCCGCAGATCACGGTCAGCGCGGCAAACAGGACCAGGGCGGGACGTACGATGGTGCTCATGATGGTTCCTTTAGACTAAATTGAGTGCGGACAGCAGCATATCGATCAGCTTGATCCCGATGAAGGGCAGGACGATGCCGCCCAGGCCGTAGATCAGCAGATTGCGGCGCAACAGGCTGGCCGCGCCGATGGCCCGGTATTGCACGCCTTTCAGCGCCAGCGGAATCAGCACGACGATGATCAGGGCATTGAAGATCACGGCCGACATGATGGCCGAGGCGGGGCTGGCCAGGTGCATGATGTCCAGCGCTTTTAGCTGTGGATAGGTGCCCACGAAGGCGGCCGGGATGATGGCGAAGTACTTGGCGATGTCGTTCGAAATCGAAAACGTCGTCAGCGAACCGCGCGTCATCAGCATCTGCTTGCCGATTTCAACGATTTCCAGCAGCTTGGTCGGGTTCGAATCCAGGTCGACCATATTGCCCGCCTCCTTTGCCGCCTGCGTGCCCGAATTCATGGCCACGGCCACGTCGGCCTGCGCCAGCGCGGGCGCATCGTTGGTGCCGTCGCCCGTCATCGCCACCAGGCGGCCTTCGGACTGGTAGCTGCGGATCAGTTTGAGCTTGTCTTCCGGCGTCGCTTCGGCGAGGAAATCGTCCACGCCCGCTTCGGCCGCAATCGCGGCAGCCGTCAGCTTGTTGTCGCCCGTGATCATGACGGTCTTGATGCCCATGCGGCGCAATTCCGCGAAGCGCTCCTTGATGCCGCCCTTGACGATATCCTTGAGCTCCACAGCGCCCATGACACGGCCGTCGTCGACCACCACCAGCGGCGTGCTGCCGCGGCGCGCGATATCGTCGACGGCGCGCGCCACTTCATCAGGATACGGCTGGCCCAGCGCTTCCACATACTTTTTCATGGAATCGGCCGCGCCCTTGCGCAACTGGCGCACCTGCTGTTCGCCCGCGATATCGACGCCGCTCATGCGCGTTTGCGCCGTGAAGGGCACGAAGGTGGCGTGCAGGCTGGCCATCTCGCGTTCGCGGATGTTGAACTTCTGCTTGGCCAGCACGACGATGCTGCGCCCTTCCGGCGTTTCATCGGCCAGCGAGGCCAGTTGCGCCGCGTCGGCCAGCTGCTGCTCCGTCACGCCGGGCGCAGGCACGAAGCTCGACGCCTGGCGGTTGCCCAAGGTGATGGTGCCCGTTTTATCGAGCAGCAGCACGTCCACGTCACCGGCCGCTTCCACGGCACGGCCCGAGGTGACGATCACATTGGCCTGCATCATGCGGCTCATGCCGGCCACGCCGATGGCGGACAGCAAACCGCCGATGGTGGTCGGAATCAGGCACACGAGCAGCGCGATCAGCACCGTGATCGTCACGGGCGTGCCACTGCCGGCCGCCGCCACGGAAAACAGCGAATACGGCAGCAGGGTCACGGTGACGATCAGGAAGACGATCGACAGGGCCACGAGCAGAATCGTCAGGGCGATCTCGTTCGGCGTCTTCTGGCGCTTGGCGCCTTCGACCATGGCGATCATGCGGTCGATGAAGGCTTCGCCGGGGTTGACGGAAACGCGCACCAGCAGCCAGTCGGACAGCACGCGGGTGCCGCCCGTCACGGCGGAAAAGTCGCCGCCCGACTCGCGGATGACGGGCGCCGATTCGCCCGTGATGGCGCTTTCATCGACGGAAGCCACGCCGGCCGTCACTTCGCCGTCGGCGGGAATCACGTCGCCCGCCTCGACCAGCACCGTCATGCCCTTGCGCAGGTCGGTGGCCGGCGTGGGCAGCCAGGAGGTGCCGTATTTCGGCGTTTGCATTTTCTTTGCCATCACCGTCTGCTTGAGGGCGCGCAACGAGGCCGCCTGCGCCTTGCTGCGGCCTTCGGCCAGCGCTTCGGCAAAGTTCGCGAACAGCACGGTAAACCACAGCCACACGGCGACGGCGACGATGAAGCCGAATGGCGCTTCACCCTGGCCGCCGCTGATCCCGGCCTGGGTCGCCAGCAGGGTCGTGATGATGCTGCCAACGTAGACGACGAACATCACGGGGCTGCGCCACTGCGTGCGGGGGTCGAGTTTTTTGAACGCATCGACGACGGCGGGGCCGATCAGTGCGGAATCGAACAAAGTCAGGCTTGTGCGTGACATGGTAGCCTCTTATTTGATGAAAAGTTGCAGGTGTTCGACGATCGGGCCCAGGGCCAGCGCGGGAACGTAATTCAATACACCGACGAGCACGACGACACCGATCAGCAAGCCGATGAACATGGGGCCGTGCGTGGGCATGGTGCCGGCATTGGCCGACAGGCGCTGCTTGCCCGCCAGCGAACCGGCCACCGCCAGCACGGGCACGATCACGCCGAAGCGGCCGAACCACATGGCGATCGCCAGCATCACGTTATAGAACGGCGTGTTGGCGGACAGGCCGGCAAACGCGCTGCCGTTGTTGTTGGCGGCCGATGTGAACGCGTACAGGATCTCGGAGAAGCCGTGCGCGCCCGGGTTGGCCACGCCGATCTTGCCCGGTTCGACCATCACGGCGATCGCCGTGCCCGTCAAGACCAGGGCTGGCGTGATCAGGATGGCCAGCGACACCATCTTCATTTCATAAGCCTGGATTTTCTTGCCCAGGTATTCAGGCGTGCGGCCTATCATCAGGCCGGCAATGAAGACGGCCAGGATGGCGAACATCAGCATGCCGTACAGGCCCGTGCCCACGCCGCCGAAAATCACTTCGCCGAACTGCATCAGCAGCAGCGGCACCATGCCGCCCAGGGGCATGTAGGAGTCGTGCATGGAATTGACGGCGCCGCACGATGCGGCCGTCGTCACCGCCGCGAACAGGGTCGAGGAGCTGATGCCGAAGCGCGTTTCCTTGCCTTCCATATTGCCGCCCGATTGCAGGCTGCTGGCCTGCTGGTCCACGCCCAGCGCTTGCAAGGATGGATTGGCTTGCTGCTCGGCGCTCATCACGCCGGCCGTCATGACGACGAAGATCAGGGACATCGCGGCCAGCACGGCCCAGCCCTGGCGCAGGTCGCCCACCATGCGGCCGAAGGTGAAGCACAGGCCGGCGGGAATGAGGAAGATGGCCAGCATCTGCAGGAAGTTCGACAGGACGGTCGGGTTTTCATACGGGTGCGAGGAATTGGCGTTGAAGAAGCCGCCGCCATTCGTGCCCAGCAGCTTGATCGATTCCTGCGACGCGACGGGGCCCATGGCGATCGTCTGCGTGGCCGCCACTTGCGCTTCCATCACGGGTTTGCCGGCGGCGTCCAGCACGGGCTGGCCGTCGGCCGTCGTTTTCGGCGTTTCATACGCCACGTGGTCGAGCAGGGTCACTTCCTTGTAGGCGGAAAAATTCTGGATCATGCCTTCGCCCATGAAGACGACGGACAGGGCCAGCGACAGCGGCAGCAGGATATACAGGGTGGAACGCACCAGGTCGACCCAGAAATTGCCGATCGATTTGCCCGAGCGCGAGGCGAAGCCGCGCACCAGCGCGAAGATGACGGCGATGCCGGTGGCGGCCGAAAAGAAGTTCTGGCATGCCATGCCCAGCATCTGGGTCAGGTAGCTCATGGTCTGTTCGCCGCCGTAGCCCTGCCAGTTGGTATTGGCGACGAAGCTGACGGTGGTATTGAACGAGGAATCGGGGCTGACGGCGCCCAGGCCCTGGGGATTCAAGGGCAGGAAGCCCTGCAGGCGCTGCAGGCCGTAGACGAAGACGGCGCCCACGGTATTGAAGACGATCAGGGCGATGGCATAGCTTTTCCAGCCCATGGCCTTGTCGGCGGGCAGGCCGGACCAGCGGTACAGCAGGTTTTCCAGCTTTTGCAGCCAGCCCAGGCCGCGCACGGGCGCATCGCCGGCCACCTTGGCCATGTACAGGCCCAGCGGATAGCCGGCGGCCAGCAGCACGGCCAGGAAAGCCACCAATAACAGTATCGATTGCGTCGTCATCACAGTTCCTCCGCCTTCAGCAGCGCCACCAGCAGGTACACGAGCAAACCAGCCGAGACGACGGCGCCCAGCACATAAAACGCGTTCATTTGACGCTCCCTAATTTGTCGCAGGCGACGGCAAAGCCGGCCGCCAGGACGAAAAACACGGCAATCAAGCCGAGATACACGAGATCCATTCCCACCCTCATTCAGGTTTGTTTTGATAATGAGCAGATTAGCCAAAAGGGTCTAAAAAATTCGTAAAGACTGGGGAGGCAGCTGTAAACAAGATGTAAAAACGGCGGCTTTGCCGCATAAAATCCATCAGAATTGGCGCAAAACCACGCCTGAGGCGCACTGTTGTTGCCCTGGAGTAGCGCTATTGCTCGCGGGACAAGATAGAATGCGCGAGCGTCCGCACAAGGACGCCTTGCCTGCCGCACTGCCCTCCCCCAGTGACGCTGGACGGGATATACTGTATATTCATACAGTTATCGCCGCCGCTGTCATTGCGCCCGCAGTGCCCTGGCCTGGCGTTCCAACCACTGTCTTTACTTAGCTTGAACACGTATGGCCACTAAAAAACCAGCATCCGACTACAGCGAATCATCCATCCGTGTCCTGAAAGGACTGGAACCCGTCAAGCAGCGCCCGGGGATGTACACCCGCACTGAAAATCCGCTGCACATCATTCAGGAAGTGATCGACAATGCCTCCGACGAGGCGCTGGGCGGTCATTGCACGCATATCGCCGTCACGCAAAACACGGATGGCAGCATCACCGTCGAAGACAATGGCCGCGGCATTCCCGTCGGCCTGCACCCGGAAGAAGGCGTGCCGACGGTGGAAATCGTGTTTACCCGGCTGCACGCGGGCGGCAAGTTCGACAAGGGTTCGGGCGGCGCCTACGCGTTCTCGGGCGGTCTGCACGGCGTCGGCGTATCCGTCACCAATGCGCTGTCGACGCGCCTGGAAATCACTGTCTGGCGCAAGGAAAGCGACGGCAACGGCCTGCATCACATGGTGTTTGCGAATGGCGACGTGATCGAGCCATTGAATTCCCGCCCCGCCCCGCGCGATGGCAAGAAGTCCGGCACGCGCGTCACGGCCTGGCCCGATGCAAAATATTTTGATTCGCCGAACATCTCGCAAACGGAGCTGCAGCGCCTGCTGCGCTCGAAAGCCGTGCTGCTGCCGGGCGTCACCGTCACCCTGACCAACGCGAAAACGGGCGACACGCAAACGTGGCAGTACGCGGAAGGCTTGCGCGGCTACCTGACCGAAACGCTGGCGCAGGTATCGAATGGCGAAACCCTGATTCCCCTGTTCGAAGGCGCGCAGTATGCGGGCCCGGACTCGGAAGGCTTTGCCGAAGGCGAAGGCGCGGCGTGGGTGGTGGCCTGGACGGAAGAAGGCGCCATTGTGCGCGAATCGTATGTCAACCTGATCCCCACCTCGAATGGCGGCACGCACGAATCGGGCTTGCGCGACGGCCTGTTCGGCGCCGTGAAAAACTTCGTCGAAATGCACTCGCTGCTGCCGAAAGGCGTGAAGCTGCTGCCGGAAGACGTATTTGCGCGCGCCTCGTTCGTGCTGTCGGCCAAGGTGCTGGACCCGCAATTCCAGGGCCAGATCAAGGAACGCCTGAACTCGCGCGACGCCGTGCGCCTCGTGTCGACCTTCACCAAGCCGCCGCTGGAACTGTGGCTGAACCAGCACGTCGACTATGGCAAGAAGCTGGCCGAACTCGTGATCAAGCAGGCGCAGTCGCGCCAGCGCTCGCTGCAAAAAGTGGAAAAGAAAAAATCCTCGGGCGTCGCCGTCCTGCCCGGCAAGCTGACCGACTGCGAATCGTCGGACATCGCGCGCAATGAACTGTTCCTCGTCGAGGGCGACTCGGCGGGCGGTTCGGCCAAGATGGGCCGCGACAAGGAGTTCCAGGCGATCCTGCCCCTGCGCGGCAAGGTGCTGAACTCGTGGGAGACGGACCGCGACCGCCTGTTCGCCAATAACGAGATCCACGATATCGCGGTGGCCATCGGCGTCGATCCGCACAACGTGGGCGATACACCCGACCTGTCGGGCCTGCGCTACGGCAAGATCTGCATCCTGTCCGATGCGGACGTGGACGGCTCGCACATCCAGGTACTGCTGCTGACCTTGTTCTTCAAGCACTTCCCCGCCCTGATCAACAAGGGCCACATCTGCATCGCCCGCCCGCCTTTGTACCGGGTCGACGCGCCCGCGCGCGGCAAGAAGCCGATCCAGAAAATCTATGCGCTCGACGACGGCGAACTGGTGGCCATCGAAGACAAGCTGCGCAAGGAAGGCGTGAAACAGGGCGCCTGGTCGATCTCGCGCTTCAAGGGCCTGGGCGAGATGAACGCCGAGCAGCTGTGGGAAACGACGATGAATCCGGACACGCGCCGTTTGCTGCCCGTCACGCTCGGTGAAGTCGATCACATGGCTTCGGCCTTGCGCTTCAATATGTTGATGGGCAAGGGCGAAGCGGCAGGACGCCGCGCCTGGATCGAGGAACACGGCAATGAGGCGGAGGCGGATATCTGATGATCATCGGCATCGACCTGGGCACCACCAACAGCCTGGTCGCCATCTGGCGCGACGGCAAGGCTTCCATCATCCCGAATGCGCTCGGTGAACACCTGACGCCATCGTGCGTGAGCATCGATGACGACGGCACCGTGCTCGTGGGGCGCGCCGCGCGCGAGCGCCTGCAGACGCACCCGCAGTTGACGGCGGCCGTCTTCAAGCGCTACATGGGCAGCGAAAAGAAGATCACTCTCGGCACGCAGCAATTCCGTCCGGAAGAACTGTCGTCGATGGTGCTGCGCGCGCTGAAGGAAGATGCCGAAGCCTTCCTCGGCCACAAGGTCGAGGAAGCCATCATCACCGTGCCCGCGTATTTCAGCGACGCGCAGCGCAAGGCCACGCGCATCGCCGGCCAGCTGGCGGGCCTGCGCGTGGAACGTCTGCTCAACGAGCCGACGGCCGCCGCGCTGGCCTACGGCATCCGCGACAAGGAACAGGAAAGCAAATTTCTCGTCTTCGACCTGGGCGGCGGCACGTTCGACGTGTCGATCCTGGAACTGTTCGAAGGCGTGATGGAAGTGCGCGCCTCGGCGGGCGACAATTTTTTGGGCGGCGAAGACTTCGTCACCGTGCTGGTCGACGCTTTCCTGGAAGGCAGCGGCCTGCGCGCCGCCGTCGGCAGCCGCCTGCTCGACCCGCGCCAGCAGCAGTTGCTGCGCGACGAAGCCGAGCGCGTCAAGCGATTGCTGTCGGACCAGCCGTCCGTGCGCATGGCTACGCGCTACCAGGACAAGGAATACAGCTGGGAGATCAGCGAAGACAAGCTGGCGCAGCTGTGCGAACCGCTGCTGGCCCGTTTGCGCCTGCCAGTGGAACGGGCGCTGCGCGACGCCACCATCCGCGCCGCGGAATTGAATGAAGTGGTGCTGGCCGGCGGCGCCACGCGCATGCCGCTGGTGCGCAAGCTCGTCTCGCGCATGTTCGGCCGCTTCCCCGCCATCCACCTGGACCCGGACGAAGCCGTGGCGCTGGGCGCCGCCGTGCAGGCGGGCCTCAAGATGCGCGACGCGGCACTCGACGAAGTGGTCATGACGGACGTGGCGCCATACTCGCTGGGCATTTCCATTTCGCGCCAGGTCGGCGCGAACCAGTATGAAGGCGGCCATTACCTGCCCATCATCGAGCGCAACTCCGTGGTGCCCGTCTCGCGCACGGAAAACATCACCACCATCCACGACAACCAGAAGGAAATCAACGTGGCGATCTTCCAGGGCGAGTCGCGCCTGGTGGCCGACAACGTCTTCCTCGGCAAGATCAGCTTCCCGATACCCGCGAAAAAAGCGGGCGAGATCGGCATCGACGTGCGCTTCACCTACGACGTCAGCGGCGTGCTGGAAGCGGAAGTGACGGTGCTGGCCACGCAGGAACGCCACAAGATGATCATCAGCGACAACGCGGGCGTGATGACGCCGGAACAGATCGAGCAGCGCTTTGCGGAACTGGCCGACCTGAAGATCCACCCGCGCGAGCAGCTGGAAAACCGCACTCTGGTCACGCGCGCCGACCGGCTGTACGAACAGTCGCTGGGCGACGTGCGCCAGTACCTGGCCGCGCACACGGCCAATTTCCAGGCCGCGCTGGAAACGCAGGACCCGGCCACCATCCGCAAGGCGCGCCAGGCGCTCGACGAGGTGCTGCGCCAGGTCGAGAGCGAGAGCTTCCTGTAAATGGACGGCGGCATGCACAAGGGCCAGCGCGGCCTGTGGGCCATCCTGGGCACGGAACCGACCGGTGACGAGCGCGCCCTCAAGCGCGCGTACGCGAAGCGCCTGAAGGTGACGCGGCCCGAAGACGATCCTGCCGCCTTCCAGGAGCTGCGCGACGCGTATGAATACGCGCTGCGCCATGCGCACCTGTTTGCCGAGGAATTGCCGGAAACGCAAGCGGCCGAAGCCGAGGTCGAAGCCAAAGCGCCAGAAGCGCCGCCCATGGAAACGGCCGAGCTGTGGGGCGTCATCGACGAACCCGCGCAGGAAGCGCAGGAGCCGCCTGCGGAACTGTGGGGCGTCATAGCCCGGGAGCCCGCACCGCCGCCGGAACAATGGGGCGTGGTCGCCACCGATCCGGCGCAGGAAGCGGCCAATCTGTGGCAAGGCTGCCTGGCATGGATGCGGCATGCGGATGCGGGCGACGCGCTGGCCCGCATGCTGCAGGACGACGCCATGCTGAACCTTGACGTACGCGAGGAATTCGAGCTGTGCGCGCTGCGCTATTGCGCCAGCGCCGGCTATGACCTGGCGCTACGCCAGGCCCTGTTCGAGCAGCTGGGCTGGGACCGCGATTTTTCCTACCTGGCGCGCAGCCATGAGGATCTGGTGCGCGCTGCCGTGCAGCGCTACCGGGCCGACCGCTCGTTCGCCCATTTCAGCGACAACCGCGACAGCTACCCGGGCCTGGACTGCATCATGTCGCAGCAGCCGCCATCGGCCTACGCGCGCCAGCTGTTCGACCAAAAATTCACGCTGCAGCTGCGCGCACTGCTGCACGCGATACGCTGGCAGCACGGCGAGATGCTCGCTTACAAACTCGATACTGACCTGTTCGAACGGTGGGAACACGCCGTCCATGCCAAACGCTACTTCAAGCAGACGGCGCTCGCGTCGGGCGGCCTGGGCTTCGTGCTGCACTTCATGCTCGCGGGCGTGCTCGATGCGGCCGGCTTCAAGCTCGGCGACACGGCGGCCTATGCCAGCCTGCTGGGCTTCCAGGCGCTGGCCTTTGCCCTGTTTGCCATGCATGCCTTGCGCTGGCCGGCGCCCCTGTTCGCGCGCCTGGATTCGCTGCAGGAAGCGCTGCAGGACCGCCTGCCCGTGCTGTGGCAGCGGCCCGGCTTGCGGCAGCTGGGCTGGATCGCGCCCTATCTGCTGCTGACGCTGATGCTGTTCCTGCCCGAACGCAGCGAGACCGTGCGCCTCGTCACCGCGGCCGGCTTGTGCGCGTCGGCCCTGCTCGCGTATGCGATGAGCCGCCAGCTGCTGCATGGCATGCTGCTGCTCCTGGTTCTGGGCATGTCGCTGTTCGCGGCCATGTTCATGAGCGGCAAGGGCCAGTCGGCGCTGGCCATCGGCGACGCCATGCCGCTGATGTTTTGCCTGGCTGCGCTGGCCCTGCGCAGCGCCACCGGCCTGTATGGCGATTGCGGCTGGCCGGAGGCGCTTTTGCCCCGCCTGCGCGCCGCATGGCTGATCGGCTGCGCGGGCTTGCTGTCCTTGCTGTATGTGCAGCAGCTGCCGGCCGCCCTCGTCGGCGCCGCGCTGTATGCCTGGTCATGCGCCGGCTTGCTGTTTTCCCCCACCGATTTCAAATGGAGGACGATCTGGCCGGTGGTGCTGGTGCCGTCCCTCGCCAGCGTCGTGCTGGCCGGCCAGGCCCCGGCCATCCGCGCCATGCCGATGATGCACAATAGCGTCGAGCTGGCCCTGGCCGTGCTGTATCTGACCTTGCGCTATATGTATCTGACGTACGGCAAGTCCTTTTCCAAATCCCGGCTGTCATAATCAGCCCCACGAATTCAACCGCAACCACTTAACACCGAAACAAGCGCCATGTCCACACAAACCAATTTATTTGACGATGCCCAGCCTGAGCCGATCGAGCCGGATGAACCGGTATTCGACGGCGAAGCGCTGACCCTGTCCACCTTTGCCGAGCGCGCCTATCTCGATTACGCCATCTCCGTCGTCAAGGGCCGCGCCCTGCCCGACGTGTGCGACGGCCAGAAGCCCGTGCAGCGCCGCATCCTGTATGCGATGAATGAGCTGGGCTTGAATTCCACGGCCAAGCCCCGAAAATCGGCGGCCGTTGTCGGCGACGTGCTCGGCAAATTGCATCCGCACGGCGACCAGTCCGTGTACGACGCGCTGGTGCGCATGGCGCAGGATTTCTCGCTGCGCTACCCGCTGATCGATGGCCAGGGCAACTTCGGCTCGCGCGATGGCGACGGCGCCGCGGCCATGCGTTACACGGAAGCGCGTCTGACGCCGATCGCCAAGCTGCTGATGGATGAAATCGGCATGGGCACGGTGGACTTCCAACCCAACTACGACGGTTCGACGGAAGAACCGAAGCTGCTGCCGGCGCGCCTGCCGATGGTGCTGCTGAACGGCGCCTCCGGGATCGCCGTGGGCCTGGCGACGGAAATCCCGTCGCACAATCTGGCGGAAGTGGCGAAAGCGGCCGTCGCCATGATCCGCGATCCGAAGATGACGCACGCCGAGCTGATGGCCATCATTCCCGGCCCCGACTTCCCCGGCGGCGGCCAGATCATCACTCCGCCATCGCAAATCCAGGACATGTACGCGAGCGGCCGCGGCAGCATGAAGGTGCGCGCGCGCTGGAAGATCGAAGAGCTGGCGCGCGGCCAGTGGCAAGCCGTCGTGACGGAACTGCCACCCGGTACTTCCTCGCAAAAGGTGCTGGAAGAAATCGAGGAACTGACAAATCCGAAGATCAAACTGGGCAAGAAGGCGCTGTCGCCGGACCAGGTGGCCCTGAAAGCGCTGATCCTCAATTCGCTCGACACCATCCGCGACGAATCGGGCCGCGCCGCCCCCGTGCGCCTCGTGTTCGAGCCGAAGTCGAAGAACCAGGACCAGACGGAATTCATGCTGATGCTGCTGGCGCATACCTCGCTGGAATCGTCGACCTCGATCAACCTGGTGATGATCGGCGGCGACGGCCGCCCGCGCCAGAAAGGCCTGGGCGACATCCTGCGCGAATGGATCGATTTCCGCTTCGAGACCGTCACGCGCCGCACCGGCTACAAACTGGGCAAGGTCAAGGACCGCATCCATATCCTGGAAGGGCGCGAAGCGATCCTGCTCAATATCGACAAGGTGATCCAGATCATCCGCAATTCGGATGAACCGAAGGCGGCCCTGATCGACGCGTTCAAGCTGTCCGAGCGCCAGGCCGACGATATCCTGGAAATCCGTTTGCGCCAGCTGGCGCGCCTGGAAACGATCAAGATCCAGCAGGAACTGGCCGAACTGCGCAAGGAAGAAAAATCGCTGCAGGACCTGCTCGACAACCCGGGCTCGATGAAGCGCGCCATCATCCGCGAAATCGAAGCGGACGCCAAGCAGTTCGGCGACGCGCGCCGCACCCTGATCGAGGAAGCGCAAAAAGCCGTGGCCGAACAGAAGGTCGTCGATGAACCGGTCACCGTCATCATCTCGGAAAAAGGCTGGGTGCGCGCGCGTACCGGCATCGGCCACGATGCGGCGCAGTTCACGTTCAAGGCGGGCGACAGCCTGCATGGCGCCTTCGAGTGCCGCACGGTCGACACCCTGCTGGGCTTTGGCAACAACGGCAAGATTTACTCGGTTCCCGTCTCGGCGCTGCCCAACGCGCGCGGCGACGGTGTGCCGATCACGACCTTGTGCGACCTGAGCGGCGGCACCCCGGGCAACGCCGTGCGCATCTTGCACTACTTTGCGGGCAATGGCGCCACCAACCTGCTGCTGGCGTCGAGCGCCGGCTACGGCTTCATCGCCAAGGCGGGCGACATGACGAGCCGCCTGAAAGGCGGCAAGGCCTTCATCACCCTCGATGACGGCGACGTGCCGCTCGAACCGAAGGTCATCGCCGAGGCGGCCAGCGCCCTGGCCTGTTTGACGGAAGGCGCGCGCCTGCTGGTGTTCGGCCTCGATGAAATGAAAACCCTGTCCAAGGGCGGCACCGGTGTCAAGCTGATCGACCTCGATGCCAAGGACAAGCTGCTGGCCGTGCAGCCGATCACCCAGCGCGGCGTGGTCGTCTCGGGCATCGGCCGGGCGTCGAAACCGCAGGATGCGTCGCTGGGCGCCACGGCCCTGGCCGAGCACTTCGGCAAGCGCGCGAAGAAGGGCAAGGCGCTGGCCGCCAAGCTGAAGCCTGTCTCGATGGCAGCCATCGGCTGACCGGCATCGCGCCATACGAAAAGACAGGTTCGCCTGTCTTTTTTTTCGCCTATCGCAGCGGGAAAGATAGTTTTGCAGATAGTTTTGCAGATATACCGCGCTTCCCCGTTATCCCTGCAGACATGCCACCCACGGACAGGAGAACAGCGATGACAAACAACGTTTCAGGCAGGTCGCCATGCAGCGTTTGACCCCGGCCGAGCGGCTGGTGGCGGCCATGGCGGCCGAAGGCTTGCCCTACAAAAGCATCGCCAGGGAACTGGGCAAGTCGCCGGCCACCGTACGCAACCAGCTGCACGCGATATATCAGAAGCTGGACGTGGGCAACCGCACGGCGCTTGCGCACAAGCTGCGCGGCCAGCCTTAGCGCCGCGCCAGGCGCAGCACGTCGGGCGCCGCTTCGACGATATCGATCACGTCTTGCGCGCCGGCGCCATCATCGAGCGCATAGCGGCCCATGCCCAGGGGCACGAGCCGGGTCACGGGGCCGGCGCGGGGCCGGTCGTCCGGGCCGGGCGCCATCGGCGTCAAGGTCGCCGCCCCTTGCGCCATGGCGCCGGCGGGCGCGCCAAACTCGAGCACCTTTCGCCCCTTGCGGCTGGGAGGAAAGGCGAACGTGGCCGTGGGCCGGTACACCTCGATACCGTCCGCATCCTCCTCGAACGAGTGCGTCCAGCTGCCGCTGGGCAGTGCCGTTGTCATGCCGTGCATGGCGATCCCTCCCTCAGAAGCACGATACCACGCCGCCCAGGTTTTCATAGCCGCTCACGGAGGGCGACCAGGCCGTGCCGTTCCACGCCTTGTGGAACAGCGCGCCATTCGTGCCCGTGACAAACACGTCGAGGCGGTCCGGCGCCCAGGCGGTGGCGCGCGGACGCGAAGTACACACGCCGCCCAGGTTGTCAAAACCCGTCAGGGAAGGCGACCAGGCCGTGCCATTCCAGGCCTTGTGATACAGGGCGCTGTCCGTGCCGATGACGAACAGGTCGAGCCGGTCCGGCGCCCACGACACGGCTTCCACCTCGCCCACGCAGATACCGCCCAGGCGCTCGAAGCCGTCGATGGACGGTCCCCATTTCGCGCCATCCCACCATTTATGGTACAGCGCGCCATCGGTGCCCGTGACGAAGACGTCGAGACGGTCCGCCCCCCACGCCACGGCCTTCGGCGACGAGGTACAGATGCCGCCCAGGCGTTCATAGCCCGTCAGCGACGGTCCCCAGGCCGAGCCGTTCCACCACTTGTGGTACAGGGCACGGTCCGTGCCGACGACGAAGACATCGAGGCGGTTCGGCCCCCAGGCCACGACTTCCGGCTGGCCCAGGCAAATGCCGCCCATGGCTTCGTAACCGGTCAGCGACGGCCCCCAGGCGGCCCCGTTCCACCACTTGTGATACAGGCCGCGGTCCGTGCCGACGACAAACACGTCGAGGCGGTTCGGGCCCCAGGCGACGGCGCGCGGGTCGCCCACGCACAGGCCGCCCATCGCTTCATAGCCGGTCAGCGACGGTCCCCAGGCCGTGCCGTTCCACCATTTGTGGAACAAGCCGCTGTCGGTGCCCGTAACGAACACGTCGAGCCGGTTCGGCCCCCACGACACCACTTGCGGCGCACTGGTACAGATGCCGCCCTGCCCTTCATAGCCGGTGACGGACGGCGCCCAGGCCGTGCCATTCCAGGCCTTGTGGTACAGGGCGCGGTCCGTGCCAACGACGAAGACATCGAGCCGGTTCGCGCCCCAGGCCACGACGGGCGAGGAACTCTGGCGCGGCGTGGCGCCTGCGCCTGCGCCCCCCGTACCGATGCTGGCGCGCGGGCCATCGAGGCAAGCCTGCATGCGCGCCACCTGGCCCGCCGTGAACATGAACATGGCGGGATCGTCGACGTAATCCATGTAGTTCATGAACATGTCGCCATTCGGCCCGTTACTGCACGACACCTGGGGAAACGAAGGCTGGCCCGTGTTCGGCCCGCCCTGGTTCGGCGTATCGGCCACGTTGTCCGTGCCCGCGCACCCGGTGCCGTCGTCGCCCCAGATATGGTTCAGGTTCAGCCAGTGGCCGATTTCATGCGTGGCCGTGCGCCCCAGGTGGAACGGCGGCGCCGCCGTGCCCGTCGTACCGAAGGCCGATTGCAGGATCACCACGCCATCGGTGGCGGCCGGGCCGCCGGGAAACTGCGCGTAACCGAGCAAGCCGCCACCGAGCTGGCAGACCCAGATATTCAGGTAGCTGTCGGCCGGCCAGGCATCCATGCCGCCCGTCGCCTGCGATTTGACGGCATCGTCCGCGCCAAACGAGGCCACCGTCGTCTGGCGCCGCTCGATGCCGCTGGTGGCCGCGCCATGCGGATCGGTCGTGGCCAGCGCGAACTCCACGCGCGCATCGGCCGTCAGCGGCAGGAACGGCGCCGGCGTGCTGTTGACATCGGGATTGACGCGGCGGAAATCGCGGTTCAGCACATCGATCTGGCTGGCGATCTGCGCATCCGAGATATTCTGCTCGGCCGTATTCCACACCACGTGCACGACCACCGGTATCTGCGTCACGCCGGAACGCCCGGCAATGCTGGCGTCGCCCTCGTAGAGCCCCGCCAGGTTTTCAATATCGGCGCGCACGTTCGCGTACGACGGATCTTCGGTCAGCAGGCGGCGATGCACGTCCATCGTGGCGCAGGTGCGCTTCTGCGGGGTGCCGCCCCCCTGCCCGCCGCCCTGCCCTCCATCACCGCCCATGCCGCCACCATCGCCTCCCATGCCACCGCCAACGCCCACCTGCATGCAACTGGCGCCCGCCATGCCCTGCGATGGCTGCTGCATGCCGCCGCCCGGCATGTCACCGGCACTCGCGGCCGCCGCGCCCTGGGTAAGCGCCGCCTGGTCCGCGTACGACACGCCCAGGCGCGGCCCCGGCATGGCATCCGCCGCCCGGGCATCGGCCTGCACATCGCCCTCGACCGGCATGGCAGGCATGTCTTCGGCCGAACTGGTGGCCGGCGATTTTTTCGTTTTAGCGGTGCTCATGATGTCTCCTTCGTCTATGTGCCAATTCACTATGGCACGGCGAAAAGAGGAGCATTTGTGCGAGATCAAGACTGGCAAGCGACGCCAGGGAAAAGTGGCGGACAAAAAAAAGACAGCCGAAGCTGTCTTTTGGGCTTGCAGGCCGAAGCCCGCAAACGATGCATTACTTGGCGGCGGCGGCCTTGACTTCAGCGTCGGCCTTGGCCTTGACTTCTTCCGTCTTGGTGGCGGCGATGGCTTTATCCTGGTTCGCTTCCACTTTTTCCTTGGCCACTTTGGCGTCCGCATTCACGCTGGCCTTGTGCGCTTTCGCATCGGCCTTGGCGGCAGCTTTGTCAGCCTTGGCTTGCGCCTTCATCTTGTCTTCCGGATCGGCGTCGACCACTTTGTCGTGGGCCTTGGCCTTGGTTTTATTGGCCTTGTGCTGGGCGTCGGCTTTCTTTTCGTCGGCCTTCATTTCGGCCTTGGCGACGTTGGCGTCAGCCTTGGCATCGACTTTGGCTTCCTTGTTGGCGGCCTTGTTGATGTCATGCTGCGCAGACGCCTGGGCGCTGGCAACGGCTGGGGTAGTTGGCGCCGTTTGCGCGATGGCAGCGGTGGCAAACAGGGTAGCGATCAGGGTGGCGAGTAATTTGTTCATGATGAGACCTTTCAATATGGTTTAATTTTATTCTTACTAAAGGCGGGCAAAATGCTCAAAATTTGCCAGGCATCGCGCTGTTTCTTGATGTAGCGCAATGGCATGACTTCATAGTAAAGATATTTGGCAAACCACACAGTGCGTTAGCGCACTCAACGGAAAATATGTGTAAATCAGCAAATTTCCCATTGGGTGCGATGCAGATCTCATATCCTCATGCGTCCACTGCCAGCGCCGCGTGGCGGGCAGCCACCCATTCCTCGTTGGCCGGCTCCACGCCCACGACGATGCGGCTGGCATCGGTGGAGATACGGCTGGCGTTGCGCGCATTGGCCTCCCCGTCGAGCACGGGGCCGATAAACCCCAGCTCGTCGCAGATGCGCTGGCGCAGCTCGGCGCTGTGTTCGCCGATACCGGCCGTAAACACCAGCATGTCCAACCCACCGAGCACGGCCGTCAGGGCGCCGATCTCGCGCACGATGCGGCGGATATATAAAGCCAGCGCGGCGCGGATGCGCTCGCCCGTGGCATCCTGCCGGTCCTGCTGCGCCAGCAAGACCGGCGGGTCGGCCGACACGCCCGATACGCCCAGCAAGCCCGACTCGTGGTACAGCACATGCGCCACTTTTTCCAGCGACAGTTTTTCGATCTCCATCAGATAGATCACGGCGCCCGGATCGAGCGAACCGCAGCGCGTGCCCATCATCAGGCCATCGAGCGCCGAAAAGCCCATGGTGGTGGCCACGCTGTGCAAATTCTCCATGGCGCACAGGCTGGCGCCGCTGCCCAGGTGGGCCACGATGACCTTGCCGCACGCGGCAGCGCCGAAGCGCTGCTCCAGCACCAGCGACTGGTATTCGTACGACAGGCCGTGGAAGCCATAGCGGCGCAAGCCCCGCTCCCACGCGTCGTAAGGCAGAGCCAGCATCTGCTCGACCTGCGGCACCGTGTGGTGGAAGGCCGTGTCGAAGCACGCCACCTGGGCGATGTCGGGCCGCGATTCGAGCAGCACCTCGATGGCTTCCAGCGCGAAAGGCTGGTGCAGGGGCGCGAGCGGCACATAACTTTTCAGGTCGGCCAGCACGGAAAAATCGATGCGCACGGGGGCGAAATACTTGCTACCGCCATGCACCACGCGGTGCGCCACGGCGCGCAGCGGACGCCCGTCCAGCTGCGCCACCACTTGTGCGCGGATGTATTCGAGCGCCGCGTGATGCGGCTGCTGCGGATCGAGCCGCAGGGCGACGGCCGGCAGGCCGCCGGCGCGGTAGGTGGCGTTTTCGCGGCCGATGCCTTCGACCTTGCCGCTCCATTGCGCCTGCTGCGGCAGCACGCCGCCCGTCTGCTCGAACAGGGCGAACTTGATGCTCGACGAACCGCAATTGAGCACGAGGATCAGGGTGCCATCGGCATGTTGGACTGCTGCGTTCATGGCGGCGTGCTCCGGTAATGGTTGGCCAGCATCACGGCGATGGCGCACGAGGCGATGCGGCTGGCGCGCGAGTCGGCGCGGCTGGTGAGGATGACGGGGATTTTCGCGCCCAGCACGATGCCGGCGCTGTCCGCGTCGCCCATGTATTCGAGCTGCTTGGCCAGCATATTGCCGCTTTCCAGGTCGGGCACCAGCAGGATATCGGCGCGGCCCGCCACCTCGGAGACGATGCCCTTGACGGTGGCGGCGGCGATCGACACGGCGTTGTCAAAAGCCAGAGGGCCGTCGAGGATCGCGCCCGTGATCTGGCCACGGTCGGCCATCTTGCACAGGGCGGCGGCGTCCAAAGTCGCCGGCATGTCCGCGTTCACCGTTTCCACGGCGGCCAGGATGGCCACGCGCGGGCAGGCCACGCCGATCACGTGCGCCAGGTCGATGGCGTTGCGCACGATGTCGGCCTTCATGGCCAGGTTGGGCGCGATATTGATGGCCGCGTCGGTGATGATGAAGGGGCGCGGATACGCGGGCGTCTGCATCAGGAAGCAGTGGCTGATGCGGCGCTTGGTGCGCAGGCCGGCGCTGGCCGACAGCACGGCCGACATCAGTTCATCCGTGTGCAGGCTGCCCTTCATCAGCGCCTCCACTTCGCCCTTGCCCGCCAGTTCGGCGCCGCGCGCGGCGGCCGCATGGCTATGCTCGACGTCTTCGATGGCGATGCCGGCCAGGCTCAGGCCCGCTTCGGCCGCCACCGCTTCCAGGCGCGCGCGCGGCGCCACCAGCACGGGCGTGATCAGGCCGGCCGCATGCGCGTCCAGCGCGCCCGACAGGCTCAATTCATCGCAGGGATGGATCACGGCGACCCGGATCGGCCCCAGCGTGCGCGCATGCTCCAGCAGGCGCCGCGTGCCGTCGCCGTTATGCAGGCGCACTTCGGGCAAGGTGGCGCGCGCCCGTTCGATCTGCTCGGCCGGCGCGATCACCTGCGCCTCGCCGTCAAGCACCACGGCGCCATGCTGGTTGACGCAGCGGCAAGCCAGGGTCACGTGGCGGCTGCGCGGCTCGCGCGCCGTGACGGTGACGCTGATGGCCAAGGTATCGCCCACGCGCACGGGTTGCAAAAAGCGCAGGGTCTGGCCCGTGTAGACGGTGCCGGCGCCGGGCAGGCGCGTGCCCAGCACGGCGGATATGAGCGACGCGCCCCACATGCCGTGCGCGATCACGCCCTGGTAGCGGGTGGCGGCGGCAAATTCCGTATCGAGGTGCTGCGGGTTGTCATCGCCCGACATCACCGCGAACAGGGCGATATCGTCCGTGCTCAGGGTGCGCGTGATGCTGGCCGTGTCGCCGATGGCGATCTGGTCGAAGGTGCGGTTGCGTACGATATTCAAATCATCGTCTTGGGTAGTAATCATCGTGGTCTTCTATGCAGGGGTAATGTGTTTGGCCGGTTTGGCTTTCGGTTCAGTCTTGGATGCGCGCACAACCGATGCCTGTGCCTTGACCGCGCGGTCGAAGACACCCAGCATCTGCTGCAGGCTCGCCTCCTCGTCCGGTGTCGGCGCCTCGGGCACTTGCAGCACTTGCTGCAGCCACTCGGCCAGCGCGCCGATGTCGTCCGGATCGGCGCGCGACAGCAAGGCCGGCAAGGCGGCGATGGCGGCATCGAAATCATGTAGCATCAGGCGCGCCTGCTGGCGCACGATGCCGCGGAATTCCTCCATGCCGACCTCCTGCCGGTATTGCGGCTTGATCAGTTTGAGGGCCAGGTTGACCCTGCGCTCGTCGGCGATCATGCGGAAGCGGTAGATGTAGAACAGCGCGCGCACGGCCGCTTCCACCAGGCCGCCCCGCTGCATGTCCTCGTCCATCTTGCGCGTTTCGCAGCGCACGTATTCGCAATGCTCGGGCGAGATGCCGGGATGGGGGCGCGGCGGCGCAGCATCGCCGATGGCCTGCCCCGTCAGCGCCTGCACCAGGGGCGAGCCGTACACCAGGTCGAAGGTGGTTTCCTGCACAGTATCGCGCCAGTCGCGCCAGCCGTTCAAGCCGGCCGTGATGGCGCCGGAGACAGCTTCCTGCATGGCCAGCAGCGGGTTGTCGGGCGCTACCGGCTGGCGCTGGGCGCGCACTTTTTCCGCCTCCCTGGCCACCAGCCTGGCCAGCGGATTGTGATCGGTCCAGCGCTCGTACGACACGCGCAGCGGGTGTGCCAGCTGCAGGAAGCGCGCCGTCTGCGGCGTGACCATGGCGCGCACCCACGGCTGCGCGAACGTGCGGTACAGGGCCAGGTTGACCTCGGACACGCGCGCGGCGGCGGCGAACTTGCGGTCGTTTTCCACGCTCGGCTGCACGATGGCGCGCACGTCCTCGATGCCGCGGTGCTCGACCTGCAGCACATAATCGCCGCTGGCCAGGTCCGCATTCGGCGTATCGGGCGTCTTGTCGACGATCCGCGCTTCGTAGATACCGGCCGGCAGCAGGTTGATCAGGTCGATATTGCTGGCGAATTTCTGGTGTTCCTTGTGCCCCACCTTGGCCGACACGAAAATGCCCAGATGGCCGATGCTGTCATGCACGGCGTAGACGATGGTCTGGTCGTGCATCAGCACGTCCTTGTCGTCGCGGTACAGGTCCGTGATCCAGCCCAGCGCCTGCGGCGGCGGCGTGATGTTGTCGCCGTTCGAGCAGAACACGACGATGGGCGAACGGATATTGCGCAAGTCCAGGCGCACGCCGTCGGAGGTGATCAATTCGGCCGTGGCCAGGCGGTTGCCGATGAACAGATTGTCGACGATGTACTGCATCTCGACGTCGTTGAGGAAGACGTGGCCGCCCCAGTATTTTTCAAATTCCAGGTAACGGGGCGCTTCCGTATCGATGTTCGCGTACAGCTTGTACTGCTTGCTCCACAGGGTGTTGGCCGGGTTGAGCTTCTCGAAATTCTGCACCAGGCTGGCGCCGTCGAAACGGCCGTTGCCCAGGTCGCCCGCCAGCGCCGTGGCCCAGCTGCCGCCCATCAGGCCGCCCGCGTAGCGCATCGGATTGCGGCCATGCCAACCGGCCCAGTACGAGACGGGGGCGCCGGCCACGATAATGGGGCCGAACAGTTCCGGGCGCATGGCCGCCGTCATGAGGATTTGCCAGCCCGCCTGGCAATTGCCGATGACGACGGGTTTCCCCTCGCTGAACGGATGCAGGGCGATGACTTTTTCCAGGAAGGCCGCTTCGGCGTGCATCACGTCTTCCACCGTCTGCCCCGGCACGGGATCGGGCAGGAAGCCGATGAAGTAGCACGGATGGCCGGCGCGCAGGGCCACGCCGATCTCGCTCTCGGCCTTGAAGCCGCCGATGCCGGGACCGTGGCCGGCGCGCGGGTCGACGACGACGAAGGGCCGCTTCGATGAATCAGGCTCGGGCGCATCGGGCGTCAGGATGCGCGCCAGGCCATAGTTGACGGGGCGCGCCAGCTCCAGGCCCGACATCACCAGTTCGGCGGGGAAATCGAGCACGTTCGGCACTTCCTCGGCCATGTGTTCCTGGTACTGGTTGCCGCGCCGGCGCATCACGTCCGCGTACAGCACGATGCGCTGCCACGAATCGCGCGCATAGTCGCCCAGCACGCCCAGCGACGGCAAGCCGCCGGTGGAGAAAAATGGTGCAGCTTCGGTTTTCATGGCTATCCTTTTCATGCAAAAAACGCCGGACCATTCCGGCGCGGGAGCTACGCCATCTGGCTGATGGTCTTGCGAAAACGGGCAAGGGCAAACGTGAACAGGGCCGTGCCGATGGCCAGCAGGGCCAGGAACGGTTTCCACACCACGTCGATGCCGGCGCCCCGGTACAGGATCGCCTGGCTCAATTCGACGAAATGCGTGGTCGGGGCGATCAGCATGATGTTCTGCACCAGTTGCGGCATGCTTTCGCGCGGCGTGCTGCCGCCCGAGAGCATCTGCAGCGGCAGCAGCACGAGGATCAAGAGCATGCCGAACTGCGGCATGCTGCGCGCCACGGTGGCCAGAAAAATGCCCATCGAGGTGGTGGCAAACAGGTGCAGGGCCGCGCCGCACAGGAACAGCGCGATCGAGCCTTCGATCGGCACGTGCAGCATGCCGCGCACCACCAGGTTCAGCGACAGGGCGGCGGCCAGCAGCACCACGAGACCCATGGACCAGACCTTGCCCAGCATGATTTCGGCAGGCGTCACGGGCATCACCAGCAAATGCTCGATAGTGCCGTGTTCGCGCTCGCGTATCAGCGCCGCGCCCGTCAAAATGATCGACAGCATCGTCACCTGGTTGATGAGCTCCATCAGCGAGCCAAACCATGCCTGGCTCAGCGACGGGTTGAAGCGCGCGCGCATCACCAGCTCCACGGGCGAGACGGTTGCGCCCCGGTAGCGCTTGGCGAATTCCGATATCTCGCCAGCGACGATCTGCTGGATGTAGCCGCTGCCGCTGAAGGCCTGGCTCATGCGCGTGGCATCCACGTTCAGCTGCAGTTCCGCCTGGCGTCCGCCCAGCACGTCGGCCTGCAGCTTGGGCGGGATCGTCAGCACGAAGGTGTACTGGCCCGCGTCGAGGCCCGCGTCGACCTGGCTCTGGTTGATCATGGCCGGCGGCGTGAACTGGGGCGGGAAGAAGGCCGAGGCGATGCGCCCGGACAGCGGCGAGCCATCCTCGTCGACGATGGCGATCGACGCCATGTGCAGGGTTTCCGGCTTGGCCGTGGCGGCCACGTAGATGGCTAACGTGAACGTGTAGAGGATCAGGATCAGCATCATCGGATCGCGGATCAGGCTCCAGATTTCCTTCACGCCCAGGCGGTAGATGTTTTCAAGGTGGCGCATATCAGCTCTCCTGCTTCTTCAGCAGCGCCACGGTCACGCCGAGGATCACGGGGATCGCCACGATCAGGGGCCAGAACGAGGCGTGCAGGTCGCCCAATCCCAGCGCCTTGTTGAACACGCCCCGGCTGATGTTGAGCATGTGCGTGGCCGGGTACATCAGGCCGATGGCCTTGCCCACGCCTTCCATCGACGAGACGGGATTGAGCAGACCGGAAAACTGGATGGCCGGGATCATGGTGCCGATCATGGTCACGAACAGGGCCGCGATCTGGCTGCGCGTAAAGGTCGAGGCGAACAGGCCGATGCCGGTGGCGCAGATATTGAAGATGAAGGTGGCGCCGATCAGGGTCGGCAAGCTGCCCTTGACCGGCACGCCAAAGGCGGTGACGGCCAGCAGCGCCATGAGAAGGAAGTTGAACATGGCCAGCACGACGTAGGGCACCTGCTTGCCGAGCAAGAATTCCAGGCGCGTGACGGGCGTCACGTACAGGTTGATGATGGAACCGAGTTCCTTTTCGCGCACGACGGACAGCGCCGCCAGCATGGCCGGCAGCATCAGCAGCAGCAAGGGAATCACGGCCGGCACCATGGCCGGCAGGCTTTTTACGTCCGGGTTGTAGCGGTAGCGCGTCTGGATGGCGACGGGGTTGCTCATCGTAATGCCATAGCGGTGCAAGGCCTGGTCGGCCAGCCACAGCTGGTGCATGCCCTGTACGTAGCCTTGCACGGTTTCCGCGCGCATCGGCATGGCGCCGTCGATCCATGCGCCCACCTGCGCCGGCGCGCCGCGCTGCACGTCGCGCGCGAAGCCGGGCGGGATCTCGATGGCCAGCGACAGTTCTCCGCTGCGCATGCGCTTGTCGATATCGGCATAGTCGCGCAACGGCGCTCGCTCGATGAAATAGCGCGAGCCGGCCAGGTTGTTCGTGTAGTTCTGGCTCAGGGTCGTCTGGTCGTGGTCGAGCACCGCGTAACTCAAGTCTTCGACGTCGAGGCTGATGCCGAAGCCGATGACGAACAGCAGCAGCACGGAGCCGCCCAGCGCCAGGGTCAGGCGCACGGGATCGCGGCGCAATTCCAGCGTTTCGCGCCACATGTAGCTGAGCATGCGGCCCAGGCTGAAGCGGCTGCGCCGGTGCTGTTCCTGAGGCTGCGGCGCGGCCGCTTCCTGCCGCGCGGGCGCCTCGCTTTCCTGCGCCGCCGGCGCCGTGCCGCCGCCCGCCTCTTCCAGGTAGGCGATGAAAGCCGCTTCCAGCGAAGGCGCGCCCTTCTTGCGCACCAGTTCGGCCGGCGCATCGCTGACCAGCACTTTCCCCGCATGCATCAGCGAGATGCGGTCGCAGCGCTCGGCCTCGTTCATGAAGTGGGTGGAAATGAAAATGGTGACGTGGTCGCGCCGCGCCAGCTCGATCATCAGGCGCCAGAAATTGTCGCGCGCAATCGGGTCGACGCCGGACGTCGGTTCGTCGAGGATCAGCATTTCCGGCTTGTGCACCATGGCCACGGCCAAGGACAGGCGCTGGCGTATGCCCAGCGGCAGGCTGTCGGGCAAGTCGTCCATCACCGCGCGCAGGTCGAAGCGCTGCGCCATCTCGTCGATGCGCGCAGGTATCTCGCCCTCCGGCACGTGGAACAGGCGCGCGTGCAGCACCAGGTTCTGGCGCACCGTCAGTTCGCTGTACAGCGAGAACGCCTGCGACATGTAGCCGACCCGGCGGCGCGTGTCGATATCGCTGGAATCGACCTGCTTGCCGAACAGCCAGGCCTTGCCCTCGGTCGCCGGCAGCAAGCCCGTGAGCATCTTCATGGTGGTCGACTTGCCGCAGCCGTTCGAGCCCAGGAAGCCGAAGATTTCGCCGCGGCCGATGCGGAAATTCACATGGTCGACGGCCGTAAAATCGCCGAAGCGCATGGTCAGGTCTTGCGCCTCGATGGCGACGTCCTGCGCGCTGGCGGCGTCCAGCGGGGTGATGACGACGGGCTGGTGGCCCGCGCGCTTCGCTTCCGGCAGCAGCTTGATGAAGGCCGCTTCCAGATTGCCGCTGTCCGTGCGCGCCAGCAGTTCGGCCGGCGTACCCGTATCGAGCACCTTGCCGTCATCCATGGCCACGAGCCAATCGAAGCGCTGCGCCTCGTCCATGTAGGCCGTGGCCACCATCACGCTCATTTGCGGGCGCTGCACGCGGATGCCGGCGATCAGGTCCCAGAACTGGGCGCGCGCCAGCGGATCGACGCCGGTGGTCGGCTCGTCGAGAATCAGCAGGTCGGGATCGTGGATCAGCGCGCAGCACAGGCCCAGCTTCTGCTTCATGCCGCCCGACAGTTTGCCGGCGGGGCGCGCGAGGAAAGGCTGCAAGCCCGTGCTGCGGGTCAGCTGGTCGATGCGGCGGCGGCGCTCGGCCGCGTCGTGGCCGAACAGGCGCGCGAAAAACTGCAGGTTTTCCTCGACCGACAGGGTCGGATACAGATTCTTGCCCAGGCCTTGCGGCATGTAAGCGATGCGCGGGCAGACGTCGTCGCGGTGGCGCGCGTCGCGCATGTCGCCGCCCAGCGCCATCACGCTGCCCTGCTGCACGGCGCGCGCGCCCGCCACCAGCGACAGCAAACTCGATTTGCCCACGCCATCGGGCCCGATCAAGCCCACCATGCGGCCGGCCGGCACATCGAGGTCGATGCCGTCCAGCGCCACCGTCTTGCCGTAATGCTGGCTGACGCCGCGGATGCTGACGACAGGGGAAGTGGAAGCCACAGTCACTGCGGAACCTTCGCCGTCAGTTCAGCGGGCCAGGCCTGCTTCGCATCGAGACGCACCCAGGCCACGCCGGGCAAGCCCACTTTGACGAGGGCCAGGTGCTTTTGCAGCAGCTCGCGGCTGATCTGCGCTTTCACGCGGAACATCAGCTTCTGGCGTTCGCTGGCCGTTTCCACGGTCTTCGGCGTGAACTGCGCGCTGGCGGCGACGAACGAGATCGTCGCGGGAATCACGTACTGGGGCGCCGCGTCGAGGATGATGCGCACTTCGCCGCCCAGCGCCACCTTGCCGGCCGCCGTCTCGGGCAGGAAGAAGGTCATGTAGACGTCGGACAGGTCGACCAGGTTGAGCACCTTGCCGCCGCCGGCCAGCACTTCGCCCTGCTGCGCCACCAGGTATTGCACGCGGCCGTCGCGCGGCGCCGCCAGCTGGCCATCGGCCAGGTCGGCATCGATGCGCGCCGTCGTCGCCTCGGCCGCCACGACGGCGGAACGAGAACCGACCACCTGCGCCTTGGCCGCGTCGATAGCCGCCTGCGCCGCCGTCACTTGCGCCCTGGCCGCATTCAGGGCGGCGGCCACGCTGCGCACGCGGGCGCGGTCGTCGTCGAGTTCCTGCACCGAGGAAGCGCCTTCTTTCGACAGGGTTTCGGAGCGGGCCAGGCGGCGGCGCGCCGCATCGAGTTCGCTTTCGCGCTGCGCCACCATGGCCAGCGCGGCCGCCTTGTCGCTCTCGCGCACCGCCACCTGCGCCTGCGCGCCGACCACCGCATCGGATGCCTGCTGCTGGCGCGCGCGCGCCTCGTCGCGCTGGGCCGACAGCGAGTCCACCTGCATGGTGGCCAGCGGCTGGCCCGCCTTGACGAAGTCGCCCTCGCGCACGAGGATCTCCTTGACCCGGCCGGCCAGCTTGGTGGCGACGTCGATTTCCGTCGCCTCGATGCGGCCATTGCCGCTGACAAACCCTTCGCCAGGACCGGTGGGACGCATTTTTTGCCAGGCCACATAGCCCAGCACGAGAACGGCCACGACCAGCGCCGCGGGGATGAGTTTTTTCTTCAGTTGAGCATTCATGGTATCGGGGCGATCAAATTAGTGGGTGGAAGCGGCGGCGGAGGCGACGGGCGCGCCGCCGCCCAGGGCCGCATACAGGCTGACCTGGCTCGAGAGCAGCGCGCGGCGCGTCTGCACCAGTTGCTGCTCGACCGTCAGCAAGTCGCGCTGCGCGTCGAGCACTTCCAGGTAGGGCGCGGCGCCATTGTCGTAGCGCAGCTTGGCCAGGCGCGCCCGTTCGCTCTGCGCGGCCAACGTCGTCTTGCCGATGTCGACCTGCAGCGCCAGCCAGCGCCGGTTCGACAGCGCGTCGGCCACTTCGCGGAACGCGCCCTGCACGCTCTTTTCATAATTGGCCACGGCCACGTCGCGGCGCACCTCGGCCAGGTCCATATTGGCGCGCAAACGGCCCGCATCGAAAATCGGCAGCACCAGGCGCGGCGCGACATTCCAGGCGCCGCTGCCCGAGTCGAACAGACCGTTCAATTCCGCGCTGGCCGTGCCGTAGGCGGCCGTCAGCGAAATCGTCGGGAAGAAGGCGGCGCGCGCGGCGCCGATATTGGCTTGCGCGGCGCGCAGCTGGTGTTCGGCCGCGATCAGGTCGGGACGCTGCGTGAGCAAGGCCGATGGCAGGCCCGCATGCAGCGGCTGCAGCACGCTGGCGTCGTCGAAGCGGCGCACCTCAGCAGCCACCGGCGTCAGGTCGACGGGGCCGCCCACCAGCTGGGCCAGCGCGTGCGCCTGCACGGCGCGCGCCTGTTCCAGCTGGGCCGACAGCGAGAGGGCTTGGCTGAGCAGGGTTTCCACCTGCGTCAGGTCCAGCTTGGAAATCGACCCGACTTCAAAACGGCGCGTGAAGATGCGCAGCGATTCGGCGCGGCTGTCGACGGTGGCGCGCGCCAGTTCCACGCGCTCATCGAGTTCGCGCAAGCCCAGGTAGCCATTGGCCACCTGCGCCACGAGGGCCACGCCGACGGCGCGGCGCGCCTCGTCGCTGGCCAGCAGGGTTTGCAGCGCGCTGTCTTTCAGGCTGCGCACCCTGCCCCAGAAATCGAGTTCCCAGGCGCTCACGTTCAAGCCCGCCTGGTATTGCGCGCTCGTCATGGCGCGGCCCGTCGGACTCAAGTCGTCTGGCACGCGTGCGCGGCTGCCCGAGGCGCCCAGCGCGATGGTGGGGAATTGCTCCGCGCGCTGGATGCCATACGCGGCGCGCGCCTCTTCCACGCGCAAGGCGGCGATGCGGATGTCGCGGTTGCCGGCCAGCGCCTGCGCAATGAGCGCCTGCAGGCGCGGGTCGGCAAAGTAGCTTTGCCAGGCGACATCGGGCGCGTGCGCGCCGGCCGGATCGGTTTCCGGATACTGCGCCGCCACGGGCAGCGGCGGCGGCGCATACGGCGGCGCCATCGAGGCGCAGCCGGCCAGGGCCAGCGTGGTGGCCAGTGCGGCCAGCATGGCGCGGTGTGGCAAGGTAAAAACAGCCATGGTCATCATCTTCCAGTCAATTCAGAATGTTGTAGCCGCCATCGACGTACAGGGTGCCGCCCGTGATGGCGCGCGCGCCGTCGCCGGCGAGGAAGGCGCACAGCGCGCCCACGTCCTCGATGGTGGCCAGGCGGCGCATGGGCGAACGTTCGATGGCGTCGGCCATCAGGCGGTCGAAATGGGCGATGCCGGAAGCGGCCCGCGTTTCCAGTGGTCCAGGCGAAATGGCGTTGACTCTGATGCCTTGCGGCCCCAGTTCGGCGGCAAGGTAACGCACGGACGCTTCCAGCGCCGCCTTCACGGGCCCCATCAGGCCATAATCGGCGATGACTTCCTCGGCGCCCAGATAACTCATGGTCATCAAGCTGCCGCCGTCCGGCATCAGCGGTTCGGCCAGTTTCGCCATGCGCATGAAGGAGTGGCAGGAGACATCCATCGCCTGCGCAAAGCCGTCGGCCGAGCTGTCCGTCACGCGGCCATGCAAATCGTGTTTCGGCGCGTAGGCGATGGAATGGACGACGAAGTCGATGCGCCCCCACTGACGTTCGATCTGCGCGAACAGCGCCTCCAATTGCCCCGGCACGGCCACGTCGAGCGGTGCCATGATGGTCGCCTGCACGTGCTGCGCCAGCGGCTCCACGTGCGCTCTGGCCTTGTCATTGAGCCAGGTCACGGCCAATTCCGCGCCGGCCGCGCGCAGCGCGCTGGCACAGCCCCAGGCGATGCTTTGCGCATTGGCGATGCCCACCACCAGCCCCCGCTTGCCCTGCAAAGACAAGGGCGGGCGCAAGCCGGCCGTCATGCCGGGACCGGACGCAGGGCGGGCCACGGCGTGGCCGCATGCACGCTACGCACGGCGCCGGCGCGCATGGCGGCGGCGCACATGGCCAAGGTAACGCCGCCGGCGCGCGCATACGGCAAGGCAATCGGTGTGTGGGGATGGAGGGTACTGCACGCGTCAGGCGCGGGGGGCTGCATCTTCATGAATCTGGCTTCCGTCACTGAAATTCGAGGCCGGCACCAGTGCATTCTCGGGGAACTGGTACAGGGCGAAAATTACTCTACAGCATTTAGATACGTGATTCGCGATGAGTCCGGTCCGCATGCTTATCGTTTTGAGCTAGGTCAACTATAAGTGCGATTGCGGCAATGCAACATTGATATACATCAAATTCTACATCAATATTATTTAAATGAACTAATTGACAAGCAAGCGAATCGCGGTGCCTGTTTGATAACTCCGTGGGGCTGGCGCACAGAAAAACAGCCGTGCAAAAAGAAAGGGGGATTGCCTGGAAAACAAGCGGTGGGGCGACTTGGCGCGAGGCGCAAGGCGGGGGAACGGTGAAACGGGGGGCCATGCTATTGCGATGCAACATGGCCCCCATGCACTACTGGAATGACAGGAGCGGTTATTTGCCCGGCGCCGATGCCGGACGCGAATACAGGTCGATGATGGTGCTGATGCCGTCCTGGCATACGGAGCAGAACGTCTCGCTGCGGTCGAACATGATGCACTGCATCTCGGGCCGGTAGTAGCCGGACGACTCGTAGTGGGCGCCTTCGAAGGCGCCCACCGCATGGCGCTGCGGCGCTTTCGAGAACAGCTGCTGCGTATACGCCAGGTCGGCCTTGAACAAGGTGCTCATCTCGCTTTCCGGGCGGTTGGCCGCGCGCAGGGCGGCGCGCTGCTTCTGGTATGCGCGCGCATGGCTATCGTACGCCTCCTTCGGCCATGGCGTCGGCAGCGGCGTGCCCGCCTTCACGTGGTTTTTCCATTTCAGCTTGGCCGGATCGCGCAGCGCCGTGGCGTTCGGTTCCCACGGTTCCTGGCGCTCGCCATTCGATTGATAGGCCACGGGCGAAGTGTAGTACTCGTCGGCCAGGCCGGCGAAATGGTGGCCGAATTCGTGCACGAACAGGTAGTTGGCCCAGTCGCTGTTGGCCGCCGCCGTGCTGAACTGGCCGAAGATGCCGCCACCGCCGTAGGTATCGTTATTGACGAGGATTTCGATGAATTCATACGGCGCGTACTGGGCCAGGTCGCGCAATGCGCGGTTGTCCGTCGTCAGCACATAACGCTCGCTGCCGAAGATGTCGTAGCGCGTGCCCAAGGGCGACGCGTGATGCACGCCCGTCGAGGGACGCGACACGCCCGACTCCGGGGTCGGCGCGGCCATGGCCCACACGTTGAAGTCATTGGCCCGCTCGCGAAATGGCGACACGGTAAACAGGTGCTCGGCCAGCTTGCGCGCCGTCGCTTCGAACTTGCCCATTTCGGCCGCCGTATAGCCATCGCCCATGATCAAGAGGTCGACCTTGCCGGAAGATGGGCCTTCGACACGGATCGGGATCGGCTTGACGGGCGCCGGTGGCTGCTTGCGGATCACGTCCTGCGCGGCCGGATCGACATCGGTGCTCCACACAATGGAAAACAGGCCGCGCTCGTCGCGCTTGAGGATGCGCACGCGCACGGGGTGCTCGGGCTGCGGGAAGCGCACGGATTCCTGGAAGGCGCGCGTGGTGGTTTTCGCTTCGTCCGTGCTGGCCCACTCGCCGAAGATGGTGGAGAAGCCGCGCGAGTACAGCACCTTGCCCGACTTGATGTCGACCACTTCCAGCATATTGTTGCCGCGGTTGCTGTCATCGATAGGGCGCGCCAGGTTGCCCGGCCATGGCAGGGGCTCGACCAGCACGCGCTCGACCGCATAATGCTCGCCCAGCGCATTGCCGCTGTGCTGGTAATCGAGGCGCATGGTGGCCGGCTGGGCGGCACTGGCCGCCTGCGCGGCAGGGGCGATGCCGGCGGCCAGCGCCAGCGCGCAGAGGAAGGATCGAATCGGGGTCTGCTGCATGTCATTCCTAAAACGGTAGAAAAACAGGTGAAGGGATCGGTTTTCCAAACAATCGGCGGGCCTGCCGGCAGGCGCGGGAAAAACCGCTGCGGCACATTGTAGCGACCGGAAGGGGACGTGCAAAGCGGCCATTTCACGCGATTTGCTTGACCCGGCAAGGCAATCGGCCTATATTAGATTGACTAGTCCATTAATTAAAGGGTAAAGCATGCGCACCATCGATCCCGATAAGCACGCGGCGCGCCGCGACGCCATTCTCGCCGCCGCGCGCAGCTGCTTCGCGCGCAAGGGCTTTCACCAGACCAGCACCGCCGCCATCTGCGCGCAGGCGGGCATGAGCCCCGGCAACCTGTTTCATTACTTCCCCACCAAGCAAGCGATCATCGCCGCCATCGTCGACCAGGAAGGCAGCGAGACGGCCGCCTATTTCGCGGGCGTGCAAGGCGGCGCCGATGCGTACGGCGCCCTGCTCGACTTCATGGACGTGGTGCTGGCACTGGCGGCCGACGCGGACTTTGCGGGACTGGCGCTGGACATCGCCGCCGAGGCGATGCGCGACACGGACATCGCGGCCAGGGTGGCGCGCAACGACGCCAGCCTGCGCCGCGGTGTGCAAGCCTTGCTGGAAGAGGCGGCCGCGCAGGGCCAGGTCGACGCCGCGCTGGACGCCGCGCAAACGGCCGGCTGGATCGCCGCGCTGATCGATGGCATCTTCAACCGGGTTGCCGTCGATCCCGATTACGCGCCGCTGGCGCAGCGCGCCAGCCTGCATCTGTTATTGGCGCGCTTCCTGCGCCCTGCCCTGGCATGAACGCCGCCATGAAAAACCAGCCCGCGCGCATCGCCGACGTCGACGCCCTGCGCGGCTGCGCCCTGTTCGGCATTTTGGTCGTCAATATCGGCGCCTTCGCCACGCCCTGGTTCGGCCTGGGCCTGACCGATCCCGCCTTTCACGGCGGCGTGGACCGCGCCACGCATTTTCTCGTCGCCCTGCTGTTCGAGACCAAGTTCTACCTGCTGTTTTCCTTTTTGTTCGGCTACAGCTTCACCCTGCAGATGCAGGCGGCCGCGCGCGCTGGCGCACCGTTCGTGCCGCGCATGCTGCGCCGGCAAGCGGGCCTGTGGCTGATCGGCGCCCTGCACGCCGTGTTCCTGTTTCATGGCGACATACTGACCACCTACGCTCTGCTGGGTATCGTGCTGCTGGCGCTGCACCGCTGCGGCGAACGCCAGGCATTGTCCCTGGCGTTGACGCTCGTCGCCGTCTGCGTGGCGTTCTGGGCAGGCATGGCCTGGCTGCAAAGCCTGCAGCCGGCGGGCGACGACGCGCAGCTGGCCGTGGACATGGCGCAAAAGGCGGCAAGCGCGCTGGCCGCCTACCGCGCCACGCCGGCCGCCGTCGTCCATCAGCACCTGCGCGAACTCAATGACATCTGGCTCGTCCTGCTGCTGGTGCAGGCCCCGTGCGCGCTGGCCATGTTCCTGTGCGGCCTGGCCGCCGGCAAGCGCGAGATGCTGCTGCACGCCAGCGACTATCTGCCGCTACGCCGCCGCCTGCTGCGGGCCGGCACGCTGGCGGGATTACCCGGCGCCGCCTTCTATGCATGGACTTCCGTATATGGCGACAGTCAGGCATGGCAGGTGGCGGGACTGGCCGTGGGCTTGGCCACCGCGCCGCTGCTGGCGGGCGCCTACCTGGCACTGGCGCTATCTCTGTTCGAGCGCCTGCGCGACGGCACGCTGTTTGCGCTGCTGGCCGACACGGGCCGCATGGCCTTGTCGAACTACCTGCTGCAGTCGGCCATCTGCGCCGTGCTGTTCCTCGCGTATGGCATGCGGCTGATGGGCAGCGTCTCGCCGCTCGGTGCCCTGGCGCTGGCCGCCATCATCTTTGGCGTGCAGCTGCCCCTAAGCCGCTGGTGGCTGCGCGGCCACGCCTATGGCCCCGTCGAGTGGCTGCTGCGGGCCCTGACGATCGCCGCGTGGCCGCGCTGGCGGCGCCAACGCGCAGCTTACTTGTAGCGGTACAACGGCTGGCGCAGCTGGATCGGGCGGATATCGAGGCGCAGCTTCAGCACCGAGTACGCTTCCGCCTCGGTCGAGCTGTAGCCGACGCTGTTGACGGTTTTACTGAAGCGGAACTCGAAACCCAGGTCCGGATACGGGTCGCGCGGGTTGCCGAAGGCGATGCCGATGGCTTCCTGCTGCGCGTTGTCGATCAAATTGCCCATCAGGTCGAGCACGGCGTTGTTGCCGAGGATATCGTTGGTGAACACGGGTTCGCGCATGTCGGGCTGGTTCGGATCGAGCTTGTTGTCGGCCTTGTCCGGCGACGGCGTAAACACGCGCGTGACGAGGTTGAATTTGTCGCCCCGGTCCAGGTAACTGATGGCCGCGTTGCTGATATTGAAATTTTTCACGCCGCGGTCGCTGATGGCGCCCGACAGGTCGATCAGCAGGGCGCCGCTGTAGCCGATGACTTCCACGTCGCGCATGGCGTCAACCACCATGGCGCTGTTTTCATCGATGCCCAAGCCCAGGTGGTAGCCTTTTTTCAGCATCACGGGGATCATGCGGGCAAAGCGTCCGCGCACCAGCAAATGCTGGTCTACAAAAACGTCGCTGCCGATGAAGCCCAGGCCTGGCGCGATCTCGCGGCCATCCGTCACGCCCATCTTGAGCATGTCGAGCACGGGTTTGGCGTCGTAAAACATGGTGGTGCTCATGATGGCCGCGCCGGCGCTGGAACCGGCGATCACGCCGCCGTTGCGGTAGACCGACCAGATGGCTTCCAGCGCGGCCGTGCGGCTGCCGTCCTGGCGCAGCAAGGCTTGCGTGATGCGCCCCTGGTCGCCGCCGGCAAAATAAATGCCGGTGGCCGACTTGATCTGCGTGACGATGGCGGGATCTTCGGCCGCCTTGCGGTAATCGCGATTGGCCAGCTTGACGGCCAGCGGCACGAAAAAGGCGTCGGCGCCATATTGATTGAGTTTCCGGATGATGCTTTCACCGGATTTTTCCGGATTCATCGCGGCCGATGCCAGCACGGCGATGCGCGCGCCCGGCCCGCCCGACAGCTTGACGATGCGCTGCCAGACTTCGGCATTGTCGGCGCGCAGGCCGCCGCCAATGATGACGAGGGTGCCCTGCGGCGCGCTGCCGATGGCACTGCCGGCCGGCGCCGCCACGGCATGGACACTGCACAATGCCAGCACGAACAGCAGCGCGGCGCGGAGGGTGTGATACAGGCTTGAAGATGATTTCATGGTGCCTTTCGAATACAAAGAAAGTGGCGCACACTTGTCGATACAGGCGCGCGCCCTTGCTGCCAAACTGCTGCTTGCAACCCAACTCCACCGAACGACGATACTACCTGCCGCATATGACAGCGTTGTTGCGGCATCCCCGTTTTTTTACTTGAAGCTGTAATTGGCGCTCGCATAGAAGCGCCGGCCGCGCGGGTCCGTGTAGCTGGGGTCATAGCCGGACAGGAAAAAATAGGCCTGGTTCGAGTACGGCGGACTGGTATTGAACAGATTCTGTATGCCCGCGCGCAGCTTGAACTGCTGGCTCACCGCATATGCCGCCGACATGTCCCACAAGGTGTACGCCTTCACCCGGTTCGGCTTGACCACGCTGCCGTCATCGATGTTGATGGCCGAGTTCTGATCCCGGTAGCCGCTCGAATACGTGTTCGACAGGCTGGCCGAATACGGGCCGCTGTCCCAATCGAGGGTGATCGTGTGGCGCCAGCGCTGCACCACGCCGTCCGTGACGAAGCGATTGAGATTGCTGATGAAATCGTCGCCGGGACTGGTCTGGATTTTTGAGCCCAGCACATACGTACCGCCCAGGTGGCCGCCAAAGCGTCCCCACGCCGTTTGCACGCCATGCAGGTCGGCCGTGATATCGATGCCCGAGGCTTTTTGCGCGCCGCGGTTTTCCTTGCGCAGTTCGATGTAGTCGATTTCATCGTCCTCGTTGCGGTGCACGAGGTTGCCGTACTTGGCCAGGTTGCCCAGGATGATGTCGTCGCCGATTTCGCTGATCAGGTTCGTGCGCCTGATGTTCCAGTAATCGGCACTGAAGGTCCAGTGCTGGCTCGGTTCGAGTACCAGGCCCACCGAGAACTGGCGGCTGCGTTCCGGTTTCAGCTTGTCGTTGCTGTAGCGGCGCGTATCCCAGTCTTGCGCGCAATCGGCATAATTGTTGTCCACGGTGGCGCACAGCACGGGATCGGGCAGGGTCGCCGTACTGCTGTAGACGGTGGGACGGTGCAAGTCCGACATCGACGGCGCGCGGAAACCCTTGCCGGCCGAAGCGCGCAGCAGCACCTGCTTGCTGGGCATGTAGGTCAGGCCGACCTTGGGACTGAGGGCGCCGCCCACCTGCTCGTAATGGTCGTAGCGGCCAGACAGCTGCGCCTGCCATTGCCTGGTCAACGGCAGCAGCAATTCGCCGTAGACGGCTTGTACATTGCGGCTGTCGCTGGTACCCCTGCCGCCTTCCGGCGCCGCATCGTTGCTGATGTTGTCGCTCATGAGCAGCGCCGATGGGCGGAACTCGGTGCGTTCGCGCCGCACTTCGCCGCCCACGGCCAGCGCCATGTCGCCGCCGCCCATGGGCATCAAGGCGCGCGACACCTTGAAATCGAGCGAGTCCATGACGCCGCGCGCATGGCGCACCTCGTCGTCGACCTGGATGCTGTCGAGCAGCGCCCGGCCTTTCGCGCTGGAGGGCCCGAAGGGATTGATGTCGCCGGCGGCGATCCCTGCCTGCAGCTCGTCGTACAGGACGTAGCCGTGGGTATCGCGATCCTTGACGACGTTGACGCTGTGATTGAAACCGACGTCGTAATCCCAGCCGGCGAGCGTGCCGGTGGCGCCCACCACGTAGCGCTGACTTTCGCTGGTCAGCTGGCTGGTGCGCATGCCCGCCTCGTTCAGCCGCATGCGCAGCTCCAGTTCGCGCTCCACCTGCTTGCCATCGTCATCGAGCAGCGTATCGAAGCCCGCATTGGCCAGCTGCGGCACCTTGCTGTAATCGAGGTAGCCGATCACGCGCGCCGACGACCCCACGTAATGGCTGCGCGAGCGGCTCAGCGCCACTTCCGCGTACAGCTGGTGATCGTCATTCAGTTTCAGCACGCCGCGCGTGAGCAGGTTCTGCTTGTCCGTCTTCGGGTACAGCTCCGTGTCGCCCATATAGTTATAGGTACAGGCATCGACGCCGCCCGCGCCAGCCGGCAGGTACAGATTGGCCGGCGGCGCGCAATTCGGAATTCCAAAATTGATCTGGCGGTTGGTGATCGGCTGGCCATTGAGCAGGAAGCCGCTGTCCTGCAGGTGCTCGCGCTGGGCGCTGGACAGGCGGATATTCGCCGGGCTGGTAAAGTTCGACAGCAAATGCCCGAGGCGCTGCGGAATCTGCAGGTTCGGGATGAACTTGCGCTGCGAGGCGCGCAAACCGTCCGTTTTTTGCAGGTCGGCCACGGCGAAGATATTGTAGCCATCCGCAGCCAGGTCGCCAGTGCCGGCCGTGATGCTGGCCGTGCGCTTGCCCGCGCCGCCTTCATCGGTGCGGCTGCCATAGACGTTCAGCTCCACGCCCTGGTAATCCTTGCGCGTAATGAAATTGATGACGCCGCCGATGGCGTCCGTGCCGTACAGAGCCGAAGCGCCGTCGAGCAGCACTTCCACGCGCTGCAGGGCGGCGGCCGGGATGTTGTTCAAGTCCACGCCCGCATCGTCGCCGGGCGAGGCAAAGTTGGCCATGCGCCGGCCATTGAGCAGCACCAGGGTCGAGGAGGTGCCCACGCCGCGCAGGTTGGCGCTGTTGAAACCGCGCTGGTCGCCGCCCACGTTGATGCTGGCGCCGTCCGTCAGGCCGCCCACGTTGGCCGACACGCGCGCCATCAGCTCGGCCGCCGTCGTCACGCCCGCCTTTTCGATCTCGGCGCGCGTGATGATCTGCACGGGCAGCGCCGTCTCCGATTCCAAGCGCTTGATGGCAGAACCCGTGATCTCCACGCGCTGCATTTTTTTCGGCGCAGGTTCTGTCTCCTGTTCCTGCGCCTGCGCACCATTGCCCAGCATGCCCAGCGCCGCCGTCACGCTCAGGGCGCCCAGCGCCACGCGCACGCCTTGTGCCAGCACCGACTCGCGTGGCAAGGGGCCGTCCTGTCTTTTCATCTGCATTGTCACTCTCCCCTGATGTTGATGCCTGATTCTTATAATGATTTTGGGACTGCCTTGCGCTGCTTGGCCGCTGTTTTCCGGGCTCCCTGCACGCCATGTTCGCCGCCATACAGATAGGCGGCGATGACGTCGCTCAAGCGGGCCGCTTTTTCTACGTTCTTTTTGTTCGATACCATCAGCGCCACGGCCAGCGCCTCGATCATGGCCAGCGCCGTGCTCGCGCTGCTGGGCAGGACGGGATGCGTGCTTTGCGCATACAGCGCGTGGTCGGCCAGTTCGGCCAGGGGCGACGCGGGCGAGTCGGTGAGCGCCACGATGCAGGCGCCGCGGTCGCGCGCGAAGCTGGCCAGGCCGATGCAGTCGAGCGTGTAGCGGGGGAACGAGATCACCACCAGCACATCGTGCGCCGTCAGGTTGACCAGGTGGCCGGCCGCCACTTCCGAGCCGCCGATGCCCGCCACTTCCACCACATGCGGGCAAAACGGCTGCAGATGCTGCACCAGCATGCCCGCCAGGTTGGCCGACAGGCCAAAGCCCATCACATACACGACCTTGGCGCGCGTCAGGCGGCGCACCACGGCCTGCATGGCGGGCGGCGACAGGGCGTCGGACGTGGCGGCGATGTTCGCGGCCGCATATTCCAGGCTTTGCGTGATGGGCGAGGTGGCGCGCGCGCGCCGTTCTATCGTGCGGCGCAGTTTGTCGACCGGCTGCAGCAGCGATTGCAGGGTCTCCGCCATGGCGCCGCGCATGGCCGAATAATTCTTCTGGCCGATATCGCGCGCGAAGCGGCTGATGGTGGCCGTCGACACCTGGCAGCTGTCGGCCAGTTCCTCGATGCCCAGCGCCGTCACGCGCATCTGGTTGCGCAGCAGATAATCGGCGATCTGCCGCTGCGAAGCCGAGCCGCTGGCCAGCACGTGCATCAGCGCCTGCCCCAGCGGCGATTGCGCGAACGCGGCATCGGGCGACGCCAGCGTGGTGGCAAGTGGCGTGGTGCTGCTGCTGCGGGCAGGACTGGCGGATGCTCTCATATCACTGGCGGCCTGTATTCTTGGGCACTGCGGATCACTGGCGGAAGGCGTAATCGGGTCGCTGGAACTTACTGTACTCATATCAAAAAGAAAACTCAACAAATATTTGTAAAAGGATTTTCATTGATTTACTTCGTGAAAATATTGCTACATAATCGACCGAAATCCATCAACCATGCACCTTTCCGGGGCGCCCACCATGCAAGTACAACAGCATCCCATCTCCACCGCGCACGCCAGCATGTCCTGCCAATTGAGCAGCTTCCACTTCGGCACCGCGGCCGCCACCAGCCGCAGCGGCAAGAAGGTCTACATCCAGGCGGCCCTGCACGCGGACGAGGTGCCGGGCATGCTGGTGTCGCAATTTTTGCGCCGCGAACTGCTGGCGCTGGAAGCGGCCGGCAAGGTACTCGGCGAAATCATCCTGGTGCCGGCCGCCAACCCGATCGGGCTGGCGCAAGCCATCCATGGCGCGCCGTTCGGCCGCTTCGACCTGACCACCGGCATCAACTTCAACCGCGCCTACCGCCACGTGGCCGATGAACTGAAAACCACGCTGGCTGGCCAACTGGGTCAGGATGCGCAAGCCAACGTGGCCCTGATACGCGAGCATGCGCGCGCCGCCGTCGCCGCCTGGCGGCCGGGCACGGATGCGGAGACCTTGAAGAAAACCCTGCTGGGCATGGCCATCGACGCCGACATCGTGCTCGACCTGCACTGCGATAACGAGGCCGCCCTGCACATCTATACGGGCACGCCGCTGGCGGCGCAGATCGCGCCCCTGTCCGCGCTCCTGGGCGCGCGCGCCGTGCTGCTGGAACTGGCGGCCGGCGAAGAGCCGTTCGATGAAGCCTGCAGCCGCTTGTGGTGGGATCTCGACGCGCACTTCGGCGGCCGCTATCCGATTCCCGCCGCCTGCCTGTCGACCACCGTCGAACTGCGCGGCGAAGTGGAAGTGAGCTACGCCCTGGCCGAGCGCGACGCCGCCGCGCTGCTGCGCTTTCTCGCCGTCGAGGGCGTGCTGGAGATAGCCGGCGCCGGCGACGACCTGCCCGCGCCGCAATGCGAGCCGACGCCGCTGGCCGGCGTGGAACCGATCCTCGCGCCGCATCACGGCGTGCTGGTCTACCTGCGCGAAATGGGCGACGTGCTGGCCGCCGGCGATGCGGTGGCCGACTTGATCAACCCCGTCAGCGGCGAGACGACGACCTTGCGCTGCACCGTTGCCGGTGTCTTTTTTGCGCGCAGCGCCCACCGCCACGTTTTGCGCGGCATGAACGTGGGCAAGGTCGCAGGCGCCGTTGCCTACCGCGGCGGCAGCCTGCTGAGCCAATAAGTGACGCCCATGAGAAAATTCAAGCTCCCCAATACCTTCGTCCTGCTGTGCGGCATCCTGGCCATGATCGCCGTGGCGACCTGGCTGGTGCCGGGCGGGAAATTCGACACCCAGCTGGTGAACGGCAAACAGCTGATCATCCCCGGCACGTTTCACTATGTCGACAACAAGCCGCAGGGCCTCGCCGCGCTGATGATGGCGCCCATCAAGGGCTTCGTCGACGCCAGCCTGATCATCGGCTTCGTGCTGATCGTCGGCGGCGCCTTCGCCGTGCTGCAAAAAACGGAAGCCTTCGATTCGCTGATCAAGGCCATCGCCAAGGCGCACACCAGTTCGCGCTTCGTGCGCGCCGCCATCATTCCCGTCTTTTTCACCATGTTTTCGCTGGGCGGCGCCACTTTCGGCATGAACGAGGAAGCGATTCCCTTCATCCTGATCTTCGTGCCGCTGGCCCTGGCCCTGGGCTACGACACCATCACGGGCGTGTCGATTCCCTTCATCGGCTCGCAGGTGGGGTTTTCCGCCGCTTTTTTGAATCCGTTCAATGTCGGCATCGCGCAGGGCATCGCGGGCGTGCCGATCTTTTCCGGCATCGGCTACCGACTGATCGTGTGGGCCATCGCCACGGCGGTCAGCATCGTGTTCTTGATGTGGTACGCGGCGCGCATCAAGCGCCATCCGGAAAAAAGCCCGACCTACCTGCTCGACATCGAAAAGCGCAGCGAGCACTCGATGGACCTGGACAGCTTTGCCGGCATGACGCGCACGCACCGCGCGGTGCTGTGGATTTTCATGGCGACCTTGCTGACGATGGTCGTCGGCGTCGTCAAGTACGACTGGTTCATCGATGAAATCGCCGCCCTGTTCCTGGTGATGGCCATCGTCGTCGGCCTGGTTGGCCGGCTCGACATGGATAGCCTGGTGGCGTCCTTCGTGCAGGGTGCGCGCGACATGGTCAGCGTGGCGCTGGTGATTGCGCTGGCGCGCGGCACCATGATCCTGGCGCGCGACGCGCAGATTATCGACACCATGCTGCATGCATTGACGCCGCTGGTGGCCTCGTCGAGCCCCGTCTTCGCCGCGCAAAAGATGTTTTTCATGCAGTCGGTGATCAACTTCTTCATCCATTCCGGCAGCGGCCAGGCGGCGCTGACCATGCCCATTATGGCGCCGCTGGCCGACCTGGTGGGCGTGACGCGCCAGACGGCCATCCTGGCTTTCCAGTTCGGCGAATTCACCACGCCGATGATCCCCACATCCGGCATCACCGTCGGCGTGCTGGCGCTGGCGCGCGTACCCTGGATTACCTGGGCCAAGTGGATGATCCCGCTGCAGCTGATCTACCTGGTGCTGGCGCTGCTGCTATTGATACCGCCGTGCCTGATGCACTGGCAGTAAAACGGAGCACGCCATTGACCGATGCCGATGGCAGGCTGAAAAATGCTGTGGATGGCGGGAAGCCCGCATTCCGCCCGGGCTGAAAAGGAAGCGGGGGCGCCGCCCGTTCCGATTGCCGCTGATGGTGTGCTACTTGCTGCTGGTGCGATGGTGACTACGGATACTGCTGATTCTGCCTCGATTGCATGGCCGCGCTTACAGGGCGGCTTTTTCTTCGGCGCTCAAACGCTTGGCGCTGACGTACACGGTGTGCATGGTGGCTTGATCGGCGCTGGCGACGAGGGCGGCGGAAGCGGCCGGTGCGGCGCGGAACTTCGGCACAGCGGCGGTGGCCAGGCTGGTGGCGGCGGCGACGGCGATGATGGCAACGAAGATGGCTTCCATGTTTTTAGCGATGTTCATGATGGTGTCCTTTGGGTGGCTGGTTGTGTGCTGCGATGATTGAACTGTAGGCCGATCCCCCCTGACCTGCCATCGGATTGCGACAAAACGCCCAATTCGCGGGACAGAATACAAACAGCCCGGATGGAACGCGCAACGGGCCATCGCCGTGGCATTTGACGCTTGCCAGCCCCATTCCTGGCCATTTCAGCGCCCTGCAAGCCCCTAAAAGCCCTACCGCCGGCCAACCTTGTTTATAATCGCCGTACACTAAAGGACTTCTTTCATGACTGATCAATTCTCCAAAAAGGGCGAAGCCTGGTCGGCCCGGTTTTCCGAACCGGTCTCGGACCTCGTCAAGCGCTACACAGCTTCTGTATTTTTTGACAAGCGCCTGGCGCTGTTCGACATCGAAGGTTCGCTGGCCCATGCGGAAATGCTGCATGCGCAAGCCATCATCAGCCCGGCCGACTACGCGGAAATCCAGCGCGGCATGGCGCAAATCTCGCAGGAAATCGCCAGCGGCCGGTTCGAATGGCTGCTGGACCTGGAAGACGTCCACCTGAATATTGAAAAACGCCTGACCGAACTGGTAGGCGACGCGGGCAAGCGCCTGCACACGGGCCGCTCGCGCAACGACCAGGTGGCGACCGACATCCGCCTGTACGTGCGTTCCGCCATCGACGACATCACCGCCCTGCTGACGACCTTCCGCAGCGCGCTGACGGACCTGGCCGAGCAGCATGCCGACACCATCATGCCGGGTTTTACCCACATGCAGGTGGCCCAGCCGATCACGTTCGGCCACCACATGCTCGCGTATGTCGAAATGTTCGGCCGCGACGCCGAACGCATGGCCGACTGCCGCAAGCGCGTCAACCGCCTGCCGCTGGGCGCCGCCGCCCTGGCCGGTACCACCTTCCCCATCGACCGCCTGCGCGTGGCAAAAACGCTGGGCTTTGACGACGTGTGCCACAACTCGCTCGACGCCGTCTCGGACCGCGATTTCGCCATCGAATTTTGCGCCGCCTCCGCCGTACTGATGATGCACGTGTCGCGTATGGCCGAAGAGCTGGTGATCTGGATGAGCCCACGCATCGGCTTCATCGACATCGCCGACCGCTTCTGCACCGGCTCGTCGATCATGCCGCAAAAGAAAAACCCGGACGTGCCGGAACTGGCGCGTGGCAAGACGGGCCGCGTGTATGGCCACCTGACTGGCCTCTTGACCCTGATGAAAGGCCAGCCGCTGGCCTACAACAAGGACAACCAGGAAGACAAGGAACCGCTGTTCGACACCGTCGACACCGTCATCGACACCTTGCGCATTTTCGCCGACATGGCTGGCGGCATCACGGTGAAACCGGAAGCGATGCGCGCGGCGGCCCTGCAGGGCTACGCGACGGCGACCGACCTGGCCGACTACCTGGTCAAGAAAGGCTTGCCGTTCCGCGACGCCCATGAAGCGGTGGCCCTGGCCGTGCGCGCCTGTGTCGACGCCGGTTGCGACCTGGCCGACCTGTCGCTCGAGCAGCTGCGCGCGTTTTCCCCGTTGACGGACGAAGACGTGTTTGCCGTGCTGACACTGGAAGGTTCTGTCGCCGCGCGCGACCATGTGGGCGGCACCGCGCCACGCCAGGTACGCGCCGCGATCGCCCGCGTGCGTACGCAGCTGGAAAAATAAACGGCGCCTGCGCCTTCGGACGCCCCGCTGCATCGCTGCAGCGGGGCGTTTTTCATGGTTATGTCACCGTCAGATGTGGGAATGCGCCCAGTGTTGCCTTCAATAACGTTTCCGGTGAACGGATGCGCCCGGCGTCGAGTATCCAGCGCCAGCCCAGGTAGTTCGGCAGGTAGCGTGTCGCCACGCCGTGAAACGGCCCCAGCCAATCCCGCAAGCGGCTGTGATAGGCGTTGACGTTTTGCACGTGGGCGGCGCCCTGCACGCGGATGCCGGCGTGCAAGTTGACGGCCTGGTGGCTGATCCCCGCTTCCCTGGC
>NZ_JACYMG010000017.1:0-96452 GCF_020858035.1 Janthinobacterium sp. EB271-G4-3-2
TACCAAGATGTTGACAGCGGTCGATACCGTTCGCAATACCACGAACGGCATGAGGGGAATAATACAAGGTCGGATTAGCGGGGTAAAGCCCCGCGTAATCCGACAACACCACTAACGCCAACAATGTTGTCGGATTACGGCCCCTTGGGCCTAATCCGACCTACGCGCCGCCCTGGTAGCCGTGTTGGCGCCAGGCCTCGTAGACGACGACAGCCACCGTATTCGACAGATTCAAACTGCGGTTGTCCGGCCGCATCGGCAGACGGATGCGTTGTTCCGCCGGAAAGCCGTCGCGCAGGGCCGGGTCCAGGCCCTTTGTTTCGGAACCGAACACGAACACGTCGCCCGGCAGGAAGGCCACGTCGCCGAACGGGCGCGAGCCGCGTGTCGTCATGGCGAACATGCGGGCCGGGTCGGGCTGGGTGTCGGCCAGGAACGCGTCCCAGTTCTTGTGCACCTTCATGTTGGCGTAATCATGGTAATCGAGGCCGGCGCGCTTCATCTTGGCATCGTCGAGCGGAAAGCCCAGCGGTTCGACCAGGTGCAGCTGCGCGCCCGTGTTCGCGCACAGGCGGATGACGTTGCCCGTATTGGGCGGGATTTCAGGTTCTACCAAAACAACGTGAAACAAAATGCTCTCCTTTATAAGTGATGCTAGCGTGGCGGCGTGCGCGCCACCACCAGTATGCTGACCTTGGCCGCGCCTGCGCTTTTGCAGGCGGCGGCCAGGGCGTTGACGGTATGGCCGCTGCTCATCACGTCGTCGACGATGCCGACATGACATCCTTGCAATAACGGCGCGTGTTCCGGCGCGATGGCGAACGCGTGCGCCAGGTTGGCTTGCCGTTCCTGCGGCGCCACGCCGCTTTGCGCCCGGGTTTCGCGCACCCGCAGCGACAGGCGGGGCTGTAAAGCTACGTCCAGCAGGCGCGCCAGCGGGCGGGCAATTTCCAGGGCCTGGTTAAAGCCCCGCTCGGCCAGCCGGGCCGGGCCCAGAGGCACGGGGCACAGCAGCTGCGGCGCTTCCCACTCTGGTTGTTGCTGAATGGCAACGTGCAGCAGTTCTGCCAACAGGGGCGCCAGCGCCAGGCGCGCGCCGAATTTCAGCTGCAGCAGCAACTGGTCGACGGGCGCCGCATAATCAAACGCCGCGAGCGCGGCGTCATACGCGGGCCTGTGGCGCAAACAGCGCCCGCACAGCAGCGCCACCTCGATGTCCGCGAGCGGGTTGGCGCACTGGCGGCAGCGGTGGCGCAGTTGCCCGCGTCCTTGCCCCAGGTACTGCGCGCGGCAGGGCGGGCACAGCACTTGCGGGCAGCCGATGCCGCACAGCGCGCACTGGGCCGGCAGCACCGTGGCGCCCAGCCACTGGCGCAGCGCCTGCCAGGCGGCATCAAGGCGGGGCTGGGTGGCGGTCCGCATCGCGATGGCGTCGTTCCATGTACACTGCCGACATTATCTCACCTCACCGGTTTCAACATGCCAGTTCCCACCAGTCCGCCCAAAATGAGTGCGCCCATCGATGCGGTGCAAGTACGCGATTTCTTTTCCCGTCCGGCGCGCGTCGCGCCATCGGACTTCCTGCGCCGTGAAGTGTCAACGCGCATGCACGAACGCCTGGAGCTGGTGAAAATCACGCCCTTGCGCGTGCTCGACGCCGGCTGCGGCCCTGGCGCGGACCTGGCGCAGCTGCAAAAGGATTATCCCGCCGCGCAGATTATCGGTCTCGATGCGGCGCAAGCGATGATGCAGGCGGCGCGCGCGCCCGCGTCGAAACTGGCCAGTTTGAACCAGTTCCTCAGCAAACTCTTGCCGTCCAAGGCGGGCGTGGATTTGCTGTGCGGCGACCTCGGCGACTTGCCGCTGGCGCAGGGCAGCATCGACCTCGTGTGGTCCAACCTGGCGCTGCACTGGCATGCCCAGCCCGACCGCGTGTTCGCCGAATGGCGGCGCGCGCTGCGCCTGGACGGCTTGCTGATGTTTTCCTGTTTCGGCCCCGACACCTTCCGCGAAGTGCGCGACGCCTTTGCCGAGGCCGATTTATATCCGCACGCCTTGCCCTTTGTCGACATGCACGACTTTGGCGACATGCTCGTCGAGACGGGCTTTTCCACGCCCGTGCTGGACATGGAGATCATCACCGTCACCTACGACACGGCGGAAAAACTGCTGGCGGACGTGCGCGCCTTTGGCGGCAACCCGCTGACCACGCGCCGCCGCGGCCTGATGGGCAAGGCGGCCTGGCAGCGCATGCTGGCCGCGCTGGAAAAAACGCGCCGCCCCGACGGCAAGCTGGGCCTGAGTTTCGAGGTGATCTATGGCCACGCCTTCCGTCCCGCACCGCGCGTGACGCGCAACGGGGAAGCCATCATTCGATTCGACTTGCCGCGCAAACCCAAATAAAAGCGCAAAGAAACCGACACTTGGTCGGCATCCGCGCGTTAATGTTGCAGCAAGCGTTGCAAAGCGCGCGGCGGCCGGGAGAAGGGTGCGCACAAAGCCGATTATTGCTTGATGGATTCAAGTTTACTTGATTATAATCGTTGATTGTTTGTCAGCTTGTTAAGTAGAAAAAACAAGGGCTGCATACAAAATAAAAAAAACAAAGCGAGACGAATTCGAAGTTACTGCATTAGTATAGTAACCATCTTCCACACGAGGCCATTTCGATGTGGGGAAGAAAAACAGGGTTCCAGCATGGTTGCGCGCCGCCGTTTTTGCTGCGGCAGCCAGCATGGAATTCGCTGGTGCTTGACGCACATGGCCGCATTCCGGCCGTGTTGCTTTCATGGAGGAGCGGCAGCGGTCCAGTACGGAGAAGTCCGCAGCCGTTTAAAATATCATTATTTTTTGGGTGGTTGGGGAAAACATGACACATGCAAAGCGACTTCAATCGTTGCTGCTCGGGCTGTCTTTGACAGCGTTTGGCATCGGGCGATGGGCCACGGCGGCACCGGCTGCCGGCACCTATCCCGGCACCGGCGGTCCCGTGCCGTTCGAAATGAATCTGCAACCGCCGGCGACACAGATCGCCCATGAAATCTACGATTTGCACACCCTGATGATGATCATCTGCCTGGTGATCTTCGTGGCCGTGTTCGGCGTCATGTTTTATTCCATCTTCAAGCACCGCAAGTCCCTGGGCCACAAACCGGCCACTTTCCACGAAAGCACCACCGTCGAGATCGCCTGGACCGTCGTGCCTTTCCTGATCGTCATCGGCATGGCCCTGCCTGCCACGCGCACCGTCGTCGGCATGAAGGATACGTCGAACGCCGACATCACCATCAAGGCCACGGGCATGCAGTGGAAATGGGGCTATGACTACCTGAAAGGCGAGGGTGAAGGCATTTCCTTCCTCTCCAACCTGGCCACGCCGCGCTCGCAAGTGGGAGCGCCAGGCGCGCCGCCGACGGAAAAACGCGGTGAAAACTACCTGATCGAAGTCGATAACGAAGTCGTCGTGCCGGTCAACAAGAAGATCCGCGTGGTGCTGACGGCCAACGACGTCATCCACGCCTGGTCCGTGCCCGCCTTTGGCGTGAAGCAAGATGCGATTCCCGGCTTCGTGCGCGACACCTGGTTCAAGGCTGACCATATCGGCACCTTCCGCGGCAATTGCGCCGAGCTGTGCGGCAAGGAACACGCGTTCATGCCCATCGTCGTCAAGGTCGTATCAGCCGATGACTACAAGGCCTGGGTTGATGTAAAACAAAAGGAAATGGCGGCATTGGCTGATGATCCAAGCAAGGTGTGGACCATCGACGAATTGAAGGTCAAGGGCGAGAAAGTGTATGCGGCCAACTGCGTGGTCTGCCACCAGGCGACAGGCAAGGGCGTGCCCGGTGCGTTCGCCCCGCTGGACGGCTCGGCGGTGGTGAACGGTCCGAAAGCGGATCAGATACACATCTTGCTGAACGGGCAAAAGAGCGGCAAGTATCCCGCTGAAATGCCAGCTTGGAAACAGCTGTCCGACACGGAAATTGCCGCAGTGATCACTTACACGCGCAATACCTGGTCGAACAAGGCCGCAGAGAACATCGTTCAACCAGCCGAAATCGTGGCTGCACGCAAGTAATTAGGAGCCGCATATGAGTACTAGCACGAGCACTAGCACCTTGGACCACGCCGGTCACGATCACGACCATGCCCACGACCACCCGACTGGCTACCGCCGCTGGCTGTTTGCCACCAATCATAAAGATATCGGTACCTTGTACCTGTGGTTCTCGTTCATCATGCTGCTGTCGGGCGGCGTGCTGGCCCTGATGATCCGTACGGAACTGTTTCATCCAGGCTTGCAATTCTTCCACCCAGAATTCTTCAATCAACTGACCACCATGCACGGCCTGGTGATGGTGTTTGGCGCCATCATGCCCGCTTTCGTCGGCTACGCCAACTGGATGATCCCGCTGCAAGTGGGCGCGTCCGACATGGCGTTTGCCCGCATGAACAACTTCTCGTTCTGGCTGCTGCCGCCGGCCGCGCTGCTGCTGGCCACGTCCTTCCTCGTGCCGGGCGGCGCCACGGCTGCCGGCTGGACCCTGTATGCGCCGCTGTCGACGCAGATGGGCCCTGGCATGGATATGGCGATTTTCGCCATGCACCTGATGGGCGCCTCGTCCATCATGGGCTCGATCAACATCATCGTTACCATCCTGAACATGCGCGCACCGGGCATGACCCTGATGAAAATGCCGATGTTCTGCTGGACCTGGCTCATTACCGCGTATCTGCTGATCGCCGTCATGCCCGTGCTGGCCGGCGCCATCACCATGACCTTGACGGACCGCCATTTCGGCACCTCGTTCTTTAATGCGGCAGGCGGCGGCGACCCCGTCATGTACCAGCACATCTTCTGGTTCTTCGGTCATCCCGAGGTCTACATCATGATTCTGCCGGCCTTCGGCATCGTCTCGCAGATCCTGCCCGCGTTTGCCCGCAAGCCCTTGTTCGGCTACGCGTCGATGGTGTACGCCACGGCCTCGATCGCGATTCTGTCCTTCATCGTCTGGGCGCACCATATGTTTACCACCGGCATGCCGGTGACGAGCCAGCTGTTCTTCATGTACGCGACCATGCTGATCGCCGTGCCGACGGGCGTGAAAGTGTTCAACTGGATCGCCACGATGTGGAAGGGCTCGATGACGTTCGAGACGCCGATGCTGTTCTCGGTCGGCTTCATCTTCGTGTTTACCATGGGCGGCTTCACGGGCCTGATCCTGGCCGTCACGCCAATCGACATCCAGCTGCAGGATACCTATTATGTGGTGGCGCATTTCCACTACGTGCTGGTGGCCGGTTCGCTGTTTGCCCTGTTCGCCGGCTTCTACTACTGGTCGCCGAAATGGACTGGCCATATGTACAACGAGACGCGCGGCAAGATCCACTTCTGGCTGTCCTTGATCACGTTCAACGTGACCTTCTTCCCGATGCACTTCCTGGGTCTGGCCGGCATGCCGCGCCGCTACGCCGACTATCCGGCGCAGTTCACGGACTTCAACATGATCGCCTCGATCGGCGGCTTCGGTTTCGGCCTGATGCAGGTGTACTTCCTGTTCTTCGTGGTCCTGCCGACCATCCGCGGCGGCAAGGCTGCGCCGGCGAAACCATGGGAAGGCGCGGAAGGCCTGGAATGGACCGTGCCGAGCCCGGCGCCTTTCCACACGTTTGAAACGCCGCCGACCGTGAAATGAGGTATCCCGGGCCGGCGTGTTGCGCGGCCCGTCTTGAATAAAGTGCCTGTCATGACCGAACGTAAAAAACCGAACAACCTGCGTACCGGACTGATACTGGGGGGCCTGGCGGCCTTCTTCTTCCTGTCCGTGTTCGTCAAGCGCATGTGGCTCTGACGTGACGACGCCAATCCAACAGGAAACACGCGGCCTGAACCGCAAGATGCTGGGCAAGCTGCTCGTCATTGCCGTGCTGATGTTCGGCTTTGGCTATGCCCTGATTCCCGTCTACAAGCAGATTTGCGAAGTGATGGGCATTAACGTGCTGACGCAAAAAGATGGCACGGTGGCCTACGACAACAATACGCAGGTCGACACGACGCGCAGCATCACCGTCGAATTCGACGGCAATGCGCAGGGGCCATGGCGCTTCCGCCCGACCGTCTCGAGCATGCAGGTGCATCCGGGCGAACTGGTGACCGTCATGTATGAAGTGGTCAATACGCAAAACCGCGTCGTCAACGCGCAAGCCATCCCCAGCTACGCACCGCAGAGCGCCACGCCGCATTTCAAGAAGGTCGAATGCTTCTGCTTCAAGCAGCAGACCCTGAAGGCCAAGGAAGCGCGGCAGATGCCGGTGGTGTTCTTCCTCGATCCGGCCCTGCCGAAAGAGGTCAAAACCATCACGCTGTCGTACACGTTTTTCGAGATTGCCGGTCTGAGCCAGGCTCAGACGCCGGCCGTCCAATAGGAGAGTGGCATGGGCGAATCCAAGCAGCCTGAAAAAGCGTCGTTCCTGTATTCGCTGCGGGCCGTCGTGTGGTCGTTCACGGGCTTGCGCCGCAAGAGCGATTTCGACACGGATTCGGCCAAGCTCAATCCCGTGCACATCGTCATCGCCGGCTTCCTGGTGGTGGCTTGCCTGATCGGCATCCTGATTTCAATTGTTAAATTCGTCGTTTTATAAATTATAAAAAACCACCCTATAAGTTTTTGAGGAGATGATGATGAGTTCCAACCACGCCGCCGTACCTTATTATTTCGTGCCCGGCCCGTCGCGCTGGCCCATGCTGGGCGGCGCCAGCCTGCTGCTGACCATGATCGGCGCCTCGGCCTGGGTCAACGACGTCTCCTGGGGCCCGTACGTCAATTACCTGGGCCTGGCCGGCATCCTGCTGGTGCTGTATTTCTGGTTCGGCGACGCCATCAGCGAATCGGAGCAGGGCCTGTACAGCGAGCGCATCGACCACTCGTTCCGCTGGAGCATGAGCTGGTTCATCTTTTCCGAAGTCATGTTCTTCGCCGCCTTCTTCGGCGCCCTGTTCTATGCGCGCAGCATCTCGATGCCATGGCTGGCCGACCTCGACCACAAGGTGATCTGGCCTGATTTCGCCGCTCAGTGGGGCAATACGGGCCCGGCCGGCACGGTGCAGGAATTCACCACCATGACGCCGTTCTGGATTCCGACCATCAACACGGCCTTGCTGCTGCTGTCGGGCGTCACCCTGACCATTTCGCACCACGCGCTGCGCGCCGGCCACCGCGGCATGACGGCCCTGTTCCTGTTCGCAACGATCTTGCTGGGCGCCATCTTCATGGGCTTCCAGGTCTACGAATACATGCACGCCTACAGCGAATTGAACTTGAAATTGACGTCCGGCATCTACGGCGCCACCTTCTTCATGCTGACGGGCTTCCACGGCTTCCACGTGACCCTGGGCGCCATCATGCTGTCCGTCATCCTGTACCGCGTGCTGAAAGGCCACTTCACGCCGGAACACCACTTCGGCTTCGAAGGCGCCGCCTGGTACTGGCACTTTGTCGACGTCGTCTGGCTGGGCCTGTACGTGGTCGTGTATTGGTTATAATGGCGGGGCAGGGCGCGCGCGGTTAGCGCTTGCGCCTGCACCATAAAAAAAGCCGTACCGGGACATCCTGGGTACGGCTTTTTTCTTAGCGTGAAGAATTTGCCAATCAGGCAAGAAGAGGATTAATGTATGCCCGTCGGCTGTATGTAGCCAAGCTTGTGCGCCAGCAGGATCAGCAGGAACAGGGTGATCGACAAGCCCACGCGCAGGGCCAGCGCCTGCACGGTGCGGTTGCTCTTGCCCTTGTCGCGCATGAGGAAGAACAGGGCCGAGCCCAGGCTGCCCAGGATCAGGATGAAGGCGATGGCAACGAGGATTTTCATGGATGGTAGCGCCAGGCTTGAGGAGGTTTCATTGTAATGCGTATCCGCTTCCATTTTAGATGGATTCCATTTGTTGTAATGCTGCTACTGGTGGCGCTGGGCGTGTCGCTGGCGCAATGGCAGCAGCGCCGTGGCGACGAGAAAGTCGCGCGCGCCGCCCGGCTGGAAGCGGGCAACCAGGCCGCGCCGCTGTCCTTGACGGCCGACCGCATGTTGCCGGCCGACGCGCAAGCGATCGAATACCGCAGGATCACCGTCACGGGCCATTTTATTCCGGCCTGGACGGTCTACCTGGACAACCGTCCCTACAAGGGCCAGGCCGGTTTTCATGTGCTCACGCCATTCCGGATCGACGGTTCCGCCATGCACGTTCTCATGGCGCAGGGCTGGTTGCCGCGTAACAATGCCGAGCGCACGCGCATCCCCGATTACACGACGCCGGCCGGCACCGTCACCATTACGGGCATCGCGCGCCTGAACGCGGGCCATGTGATGGAGCTGGGCACGGCGCCGGCCCTGGCGCCGCACGCCATCGTGCAAAATGCCGATATCGGCCAGCTGGCCCGGGCCAGCGGCCTGGCCTTGCAACCATTCATTCTCGAACAAACAGTTGATTCGACAGCAGCGGCGCCAGCGTCCAGCCAGCTTCCCGTGCGCGACTGGCCGGCGCCCGACCTGGGCGCCGACAAGCACCGCGGCTATGCATTCCAGTGGTACGCACTGGCACTGATGGCTTTTCTATTTTTTGTCTTTACAGGATTTCGACGTGCAAACAAACAACCCTGAAGCAACGCAAGACAGCAGCAATAAACAGGCACAGAATACGGGACGGTGGAAACTGCTGGCCGTCGTGGCCGTGTGCGCGTTTCCCATCATCGCCTCGTATTTCACGTATTACATCATCAAGCCCACGGGCCGCAACAATTACGGCGCCCTGATCGACCCGCGTTTGTACCCGATTCCGGAAGCCCAGCTGCAGGTGACGGAACTGGACGGCAAGGCCTCGCCGCTGGCGCAATTCAAGGGCAAGTGGGTGCTGTTGCAGACAGGGCCGTCCGATTGTCAGGAAGCATGCAAGAAGCAATTGTTTGACATGCAACAACTGCGTCTCATGCAGGGCAAGGAACGCGAACGCCTGGAACGGGTCTGGCTGGTGACGGATACCCAGCCGCTCGACACGCTCGTGATGCGCGAATTCGACGGCACCAGCATGCTGAGGGTCAATAGCGACGCCTTGAAAGCGTGGCTGCCCGTGGAGCCGGGCGGCAAGACCAGCGACCATTTCTACCTGATCGATCCACTGGGCAATCTGATGATGCGCTTCCCGAAAGACGCTGACCCGAACAAGATCAAGAAAGACATCGCCAAGCTGCTCAAAGCTTCGGCGATCGGTTGAGGGGTCCGCATGCCGACGATGCATCTCTCCGCGCTGGCCCAGCTGGGCTTGACGGGTCTGCTGGTGGCGCTGCTGCCCTTGACCATGGTCTGGGTGTCCGCGGACGCCAATAAATACCGCAAGCTCGTGTGGATCGCCGTCTTTTTGACGGTCGACCTGATCATGTTTGGCGGTTTTACGCGCCTGTCCGATTCCGGCCTCGGTTGCCCCGACTGGCCCGGCTGCTATGGTTCGGCCAATCCTTTCCTCGCGCACGAGCACATCGTGGCGGCGGAAACCCTGATGCCGACGGGCCCCGTGACGGTGGTGAAAGCGTGGATCGAAATGACGCACCGCTACCTGGCCATGGCCATAGGCGTCTTGATCGTGGCGATGATGGTGCAGGCGTGGCGCCAGTGGAGAAAGAGCAAACGTGCCGAGTTCGCGCCTGGGCTGCCCACGGCGCTGTTCCTGTTCGTCTGCCTGCAGGGCGCGTTCGGCGCCTGGACCGTGACATTGAAGCTGCAACCGGTGATCGTCACCATTCACTTGCTGCTGGGCATGGGCTTGCTGGCCATGCTCACATGGCTGGGCGGGCGCCAGGACCATGCCGTCAAGCCCTTGCTGCGCGCCGATGCGGACGCTGCCGTGCTGCGCCCCGTGCGCGCGCTGGCCACCTTTTCGCTCGTGCTGTTGACCGTGCAGATCGCGCTGGGCGGCTGGGTGAGCACCAACTACGCCACCCTGGCCTGCACGGATTTCCCCCTGTGCGGCGGCAAGGTGATTCCGGAGATGGATTTCGAGCATGGTTTCCATCTGTGGCGCGAACTGGGCAAGACGGCCGCCGGCCATTACTTGCCGTTTTCCGCGCTGACGGCCATCCACTGGGTGCACCGCAATTTCGCCTTCATCGTGGTGGCCGGCATCGGCTACACCGTGTTCCGCGCATGGAAGCTGCCGTCCTTGCGCGGCACGGCACGCTGGGTGGCGCTGGTGCTGGTTCTGCAGGCGGCCACGGGCCTGGCGACGATCTACCTGAGCTGGCCATTGTCGATTGCCGTCCTGCATAACGGCGGGGCGGCGCTGCTCGTGTTATTGCTGACCATGTTAAACTACAAGGCTAAATTCCAACTCGATGTTGCGCGCAATGTTCAGCGCGCTTGCGCCTCCGCGCCAGTGCCCTCGGCACCAGCCAGTCCTTCCCGTATCGCATAAATGACTACTCAGACCATCAGCCGTAAACCATCCCCCCGCATCGCCCAGTATTGGGCGCTGACCAAGCCCCGCGTGACGCAACTGGCCGTGTTTTGCGCCGTCATCGGCATGTTCCTGGCCAGCGAGGAGTTGCCTGACTGGCGCGCGGTGGTGTTCGGCACCATCGGCATCTGGCTGCTGGCGGGCGCCGCGTTTGCCGTCAATTGCCTGGCCGAGCGCGAGATCGATGCGCGCATGGCCCGCACGGCGCGCCGTCCGATGGCCATGGGCGACATCACGGTGAAACAGACGGTGGTGTTCGCGCTGGTGATCGGCGGTCTGGGCATGGCGATTTTGTATCACCTCGTCAATCCGCTGACCATGTGGCTGACCTTTGTCACCTTTGTCGGCTATGCGCTGATCTACACCATGGTGCTCAAACCGGCCACGCCGCAAAACATCGTCATCGGCGGCCTGTCCGGCGCGATGCCGCCCGCGCTGGGCTGGGCCGCCGTCGCCAACGACGTGCCGATGCAGGCGTGGCTGCTGGTCCTGATCATTTTCGTCTGGACGCCGCCGCATTTCTGGGCGCTGGCCATGTACCGCCGCGACGATTACGCGCGCTCGGGCTTGCCCATGCTGCCCGTCACGCACGGCTTGAAATTCACGCAATTCCACGTCTGGCTGTACTCGATCGCGCTGGCCGCCACCACCTTGCTGCCGTACGCCGTGCGCATGAGCGGCCTGATCTACCTGGCCTCGGCCGTGGTGCTCAACGCCGGCTTCCTGTACTACGCGTGGAAGATGTACCGCCACTACACGGACTTGATCGCGCGCAAGGCGTTTACGTTTTCCATCATCTACCTGGCCTTGCTGTTCGCGGCCTTGCTGGTCGACCACTACATTCCTATCGGCACATGAAAAAATACCTGACCCTGTTGTTGGCGGCCGCGCTGGTCGCCGTCCTGGCCGGCTGCGGCAAGCCTGCGGCGACCAAGCTGGCCTTCAAGAATACGGACGTGACGGGCCTCGGCTACGCGCGCGAGTTCGCGCTGACGGACCACACTGGCCACCCGCGCACCCTGGCCGACTACAAGGGCAAGCTGGTGCTGGTGTTCTTCGGCTACACGCAATGCCCGGACGTGTGCCCCACCACCATGGCCGACATGGCCCAGGTCATGCGGGAAATGGGCCCGCAGGCGGACCAGGTGCAAGTACTGTTCGTCACCGTCGACCCCGAGCGCGACACGCAAGCCTTGCTGGCCGAATATGTACCGGCCTTCGACAAGCGCTTCGTCGGCCTGTATGGCGACGCGGCCGCGACGGCCAAGGTGGCCAAGGAATTCAAGGTGTATTACGCCAAGGTCGAGGGCGAGACGGACAGCAGCTACACGGTCGACCACACGGCCGGCACCTATGTGTTCGACCGCGACGGCAAGATCCGCCTGTTCGTGCGCCACGGCGAAAAGCCGGCCGCCATCGCGCACGATCTTAAACTTCTGCTATCCTGATCCGGTCGCGCCGCTAGGCGCCATCTTCAGGACATGCAGTACATGGACAAACGTTTCGAGCCCCACGCCCGCCTGGCAGCCATCATCTTTTTGTTGATCGGCTGCTTTTTCGTCTTGCGGCCCTTCCTGGCAGCCATGCTGTTTGCCGCCTGCGTGGGCATTTCCAGCTGGCCTTTGTACCTGCTGCTGCTCGAACGCCTGAAAGGCCGGCGCAACTGGGCGGCCGCCATCATGACCCTGTCGCTGCTGCTCGTCATCGTGCTGCCGCTGGCCCTCGTCACCTACAACCTGGCCGACAATGTGTCGCGCATCTATGAACAGCTGCGCGCGGCGCTGGAAACGGGCAGCCTGCATCCACCGGCCTGGCTGGCCAGCATTCCCGTGGTGGGCGAAACCATCGCCGGCTACGTGGATCGCCTGCTCGCTGACCGCGAGGAATTACTCAATTTAGGCAAGACGATGCTGGAACCGGCGCGCCATTTCCTTGCTTCCGGCGGCATCCTGCTGGGCACGGGCCTGGCGCAGACCAGTCTGGCCGTCTTCGTCAGCTTCTTCCTCTACCGCGACGGAGAGCAGCTGAGCCGTGCCCTGATGACGGGCGCCGGCCGCATCATCGGCGACAGCGCGCCCGGCGTGGGCCTGACCATCAGCCGCACCGTGCGCGGCGTCATGTACGGCTTGTTGGGCACGGCGCTGGCGCAAGCGCTGGTGGCCGTGGCGGGTTTTTTGATCGCCGGCGTGCCGGCCGTGGCCCTCTTGGGCGTGGCCACCTTCATCTTTTCGCTGATCCCCGTCGGCCCGCCCTTGATCTGGGGCGGCGCCGCCATCTGGCTGTTCAATGACGGCCAGACGGGCTGGGGTATCTTCATGCTGGTGTGGGGCGGTTTGCTGATCAGCGGTGTGGATAACGTCGTCAAACCCATGCTGATCAGCCGCGGCAGCAGCCTGCCATTTTTGCTCGTGCTGCTCGGTGTGCTGGGCGGCGTGCTGGCCTTCGGCTTCGTCGGCATCTTTATCGGGCCGACCCTGCTGGCGGTGCTCTACAGCTTGCTGCAAACATGGACGGTGGGCGAGACCACCGTGCCGCAGGGCAAAGATACGCTGACGAGCAAGAAGTAATTAATCTCTTAAATCCGCATCCAGGTCCCGCTCCTGCTTCGGGATCACTTTAATGAGCACGATGCGGGGCCCGTTCATCTTCTTGACGACGATGTCGAAGTCGACAAAGGTGATGCGCTGGCCCTGCTTCGGAATGTCGCCGAGCTTGACCATGATCAAGCCGCCCACCGATTCCACGTCATCCAGTCCTAGTTCCTCGTTTTCGATATCGATGCCGAGGATGCGTTCGAGCGAGAAGATGGGCAGGCTGGCCTTGCCGATCAGGGTGCCGTCGCTCTGCTTGAGCCAGTCGTTTTCATTGCGGCGGAATTCATCGCGGATTTCGCCGACCATGGCGCCGAGCAGGTTATCCAGGGTGATGAAGCCCAGCGGGCGCTTGCCCTTTTCGCCGATCAGGGCGAAGTGCGGGGCGCCGTCGCGGAAGCGCCGGAACAGTTCCAGCGCCGGCGTGCGTGCGGAAATGATGTCCACGGGACGCAGGAACGGCGTGAGCGAGGTGATCGGCTTGCCCGCCTGCTGGGCAAAGAACAGATCCTTGAGGTGCACCACGCCCAGCACGTCGTCTTCATTCGTGTCGAAGTACGGGTAACGGCTGAAACGGTTGCGCAGCACCGTGTCGAGGTTTTCTTCCAGCGTGCTTGACGCGTGCAGGGCGATCACTTCATTGATCGGGCGCATCAGGTCCGACACCGTCATCTGTTCGAAATCGAGCGACTGCGCCAGGATGTTGCGCTCGTCGCGCGTAAACTTTTCGCCGGGCTGGCTGGTGCGCAGGATCAGTTTCAATTCTTCGGATGAATAATGAGCGTCGTGGCCGCCCTTGCCGGACAGGCCCGCCAGGCGCAGCACCCAGTTGGCGCTGGCGTTGAGCAGGAAGATGGCCGGATACATGGTCCAGTAAAAACCGTACAGGGGAATCGCGCTCCACAGGCCGACGGCTTCCGGGTTGCGGATGGCCATCGATTTGGGCGCCAGTTCGCCCACGACGATGTGCAGGAAGGAAATCACGCTGAAGGCGACGACGAAGGACACGCCGTGGATCAGCTCTTGCGAGGTGACGCCGACGGCGCCGAACAGCGGCTCGAGCAGGCCGGCGAACGCCGGTTCGCCGACCCAGCCCAGGCCCAGCGATGCCAGGGTGATGCCCAGCTGGCAGGCGGACAGGTAGGCGTCCAGCTGGCCATGCACCTTGGCCAGGATGCGGCCCCGCAGTCCCTGCGTCTTGGCGATGGCGCGGATGCGCGTGCGCCGCAAGGTGACGATGCCAAACTCGGCGGCAACAAAAAAACCGTTCAGCGCGACCAGGAAGAGGGCGAGCAGGACTAGCAAGACATTGTGCATGGGGGCGCTGAAGATGGGCTGGTAAAACGTCATCTTAAACGACGAAGGGCGCAGTATCCTAATTTCCGGCGAATCGGCCCTGCGGTTTTACACGATGCTGCGGCGTGCGGCGTCGACCAGCGGCGCGGCGCCCTGTTCGCCCAGCGTCTGCAACAAGTCCTCGAAGTCGTGCGCGCGGCCATGCGCCAGCTCGGCAGCGCTGAGGCCGATAATCTGCAGGAAGGCAAATTTTCCCGAGACCAGTGCATATTCTTCCGGGTAATGTTCGCTGGGCACCATGATGATGGCGCTCAGCGCGGACTGCTGGCCATCGATGGGGCCGCCAATCGACATGCGGTCCCAGGCGTCCAGCGGTTCCTGGTCGCCGAAGCGGCCAGCCGCCAGCAGCATCTGGTAAGCGGCGAACCTGCGCACCAGCGCCAGCGCCCATGGCGACTGCTGCGGGCATTCCAGCAGCAGTTCGCGGCCCAGTCCCGTCCACTCTTCCTCCGCATCGGGTTCGTCGTCCCATGGATTGGACAGGCCCGACGACACGTAGAGCCAGTGCGGCCGCGCGGGTGTCGGCGGGCATTCGAACACGCCGATATGCAACCAGCGCGGATCGACTTGCGTGCAGTTGAACATCTGTTCGAACAGGGACAGGTCGAGCGGGTAGATGCCCGGTCCCAGGTCCCCGAACAGGGCTGTGTAGAGCGTTTCTTCGCGCTGGGTTCAGGCTGCTTCCAGAAGGCTGGTTGCGGCGCCGTCATTGGCAAGATTGGTCATGTCGGTTCACTGAAATGGATGAGCATTTGAGTATAAAACATGCAACTTTATGACGGCGTACGGTTCAATCGCCGATGCGCCGGCCTCAGGCCGCTACCTTGGCGGGGGCCGCTTGCGGCCCGCCGCGCATGGCAAAGACCATGACGGCAGAGACGATGGCCGGGATGGCGACGACGAGGAAAATCGTGCTGTTGGGCCAGTTCAGGCGGATCAGCTCGCCACCGAGCACGGGGCCGATGATGGAGCCGATGCGCCCGATACCGAGGCTCCAGCCGATGCCCGTCGAGCGCAGGGTGGTCGGATAGTAGCTGGCCGCCAGAGCATTGACGGCAGGCTGGCCGCCCACCACGCAAAAGCCGGCGATGAAAATCGTGATGAACAGGAAGGCCAGCGACACGTCCGGACGGCCGATCAGGGCAATGGCCACGGCGGCGACCAGGAAGCACGGCAGCAGGATGCGGCGGAAGCTCGAGCGGTCGATCAGCTGGCCCATGACGAGGGTGCCGATGGTGCCGCCCACTTGCAGGGCCGTGCCGGCCAGCACGGCGTTGGCCGTCGACAGGCCCGCTTCCTTGGCGATCGTCGGCAGCCAGTTCGACAGGAAATACAGGTTCAGCAAGTTCATGAAGTTGATGACCCACAACAGAATCGTCATCTTCGCGCGGCCGCCCGTAAACAATTGCAGCACGGGCGCGCCCTTGTGTTCCTTCTCATGCACGAGGTATTGCGTGTCGGCCGTGATGTTTACCGTCGGGTCGATGCGCTTGAGCCACTTGGCGACCTTGTCCAGCTTGCGTTTCTTGAGCACGAGGAATTGCATCGATTCCGGCAGCAGGAAGAACATCAGCACGCCGATGATGAGCGGCACCACGCCGCCCACGTAAAACACGGATTGCCAGCCGAAGGCGGGAATCAGCGCGGCGGACAATAGCCCGCCCAGCACGGCGCCCAGCGTAAAGCCGCACGAGACCAGCATCATCAAGGTGACTTTCTTGCGCAGGGGGCTGTATTCGCCGGCCAGCGCCATGGCGTTCGGCATCACGGCGCCCAGGCCCAGGCCCGTGATAAAACGGATCAGCTGCAATTGCTCGATGGTCGTTGCCAGCGGCGTGACCAGCATGCACAGGGAAAAGAAAATGGTCGAGCCGATCAGCACCGGGCGGCGGCCGAATTTGTCGGCCGTGATGCTGAAGACGAGCGAGCCGACCAGCATGCCCAGCAGGCCCGCGCCAAACACGGGGCCCAGGTTGGCCTTGCTGACATGCCAGTCGGCAATGATGGCCGGGGCCACATAGCCCATCGCCTGCACGTCGAAGCCATCCATGATGACGCACAGCCCGCACAGGATCAGCATGCCGATCTGGAAGGAGCCGATCTTGTTGTTATTGATGAGATCGGGAATATCGATCGTCTTGCCTGCCGTGGACATGGTGCCGCTCCTGTTTTTTATGGTGATCGCGCCCTTCCGGCGAGGGCCGGGCGCGTGTTTGTCTCAGGCTTTATTACAATCGCTTTTGATTGATTATTCAAACGTTATTTTCGAATGGATTTATCAGGTTTCCTTGTGAATCTTCGGGTGGCCCTGGATGGCCGCCAGGATCACGTCGAGCGCCGGATGCATGATCTTGCGCTCGTTCGAGATCACATAAAACTGCTCGCGCAGCGAGGAGGCGTCGCCCACCAGCACGGCGCCGAACTGTTCCTCGATATCGGCCGCCAGGCTGGCGGACGCGAAGAACAGGCCCAGGCCCTTGCGGCCAAACGCGTTGAGCATGGCGTTGTCCTCGAATTCGCCGACCACGTCGGGGCGCACGCCCTGCTGCACCATCCATTCGTCGATGCGCCCGCGCAAGGCGTTATTGCGCGCGGGCAGCAGAAACGGCGCACCATGCAGGCTGTGCGGGAAATTGTCGCGGTATTGTTCCGCCAGCGCGGGGATGCCGAACAGCTTCATGGCGCTCTCGCCCCACAGGTGGCTGGAGACGCGCAGGCTGGCGCCGGCCGGCACGGCGCGGTCCGTCAAGACCAGGTCCAGCTTGTGCAGGGCCAGGTCGGCCAGCAAGGATTCGAATTCATCTTCCAGGCACACGAGCTTGACGGGCTGGTCCAGGCTGCGCGTGGCGTCGAGCATGCGGTAGGCCATCAGTTTCGGCAGGGAATCGGAAATGCCCACCGTCAAACGCATCTTTTCCGCGTCCGCATCGGCCAGCGCATCCTGCATCTGCTCGCCCAGCAAAAAAATCTGGTCCGCATAGCCGAGCGCCAGACGGCCCGCTTCCGTCGGCACCAAGCGCCGTCCCTGCGGCTGCAGCAGGGATTTGCCCAGCTCCTTTTCCAGCAGGGCCAGCTGCGTGCTGATGGTTTGCACGGCCAATCCCAGCCGTTCGGCCGCGCGCGTCACGCCGCCTTCCTTGGCGACCACCCAAAAGAAGTACAAATGGCGGTAATTGAAGCCCGTGGTTTTCATCGCGATATCCTATCTTCTGTTTTTACGAAGTAATACTTCCATTATCTTCTATTTTTAAATGTGTCACACGTCCTTATACTACGCTCCATTGAATTTGGATAAAGGGGAACTATCGATGAAACATTTCAGAGTGTCATTTCTAGTGACATTTATCTGCCTGGGCATTTCCGCCTGGTGGGGTTACACGCACGGTGGCGTGCAGACGATGCTGGCGGCGCTCGGTATCGCGGTGATCCTGGGCGTGATGGAAGTCTCGCTGTCGTTCGACAACGCGGTGGTCAACGCTTCGGTGCTGAAGAACTGGGACAAGTTCTGGCAGGGCCTGTTTCTGGGCGTCGGCATCATCATCGCCGTCTTCGGCATGCGTTTGCTGTTCCCGCTGGTCATCGTGGCGCAAGCGGCGGACCTGGGCTTGATGGAAGTATGGAATCTGGCACTGAGCAATCCTGAACAGTACTCGATGCACCTGACGAATCACCATGCGGAAGTGGCGGCTTTCGGCGGCATCTTCCTGCTGCTGGTGTTCCTGAACTTCCTGCTGGACGACGAAAAAGAAACGCACTGGCTGGGCCGAATTGAAGAAAAACTGGGCGCGCTGGGCAAGGTATCGTCGATTTCCGTGATGATCGCGCTGGGCACCCTGATGGCCAGCCTGTCGATGATCGAAGAAGGCCAGAAACTGGTGGTCCTGACGGCCGGCCTGTGGGGTATCCTGACCTACGTGGGCGTCGACGTGATCAGTGGCTTGCTGGAAGGCGATAACGGTGACGGCAACATGGGCGACATCGTCAAGCGCGGCGGTATTGGCGGCTTCCTGTATCTGGAAGTGCTCGATGCTTCGTTCAGCTTTGACGGCGTGATCGGCGCGTTTGCCATCACCAAGGATGTCGTGATCATCATGCTGGGCCTGGCTATCGGCGCGATGTTCGTGCGGTCGATGACGGTGTTCCTGGTGCGCAAGGGAACGCTCGACGAGTTCGTTTATCTGGAGCACGGCGCGCACTATGCGATCGGTATCCTGGCCGTGATCATGTTGGTCAGCATGAAGTTCCACATTCCCGAGATCTTCACGGGTCTGATCGGCGTGGCCTTCATTCTCGCCTCGCTGTGGTCGTCGATCCGTTACAAGCGACGCATGGCCTTGCTGGAAGGCACGGAAGATAAACAGCCTGAGCTGGAAGCAGCGGCCAAGGCGTAAGAGATACGCGGCAAACGCCACACCCGTTTGCCAGCGTGATGCAGCAAGCGCCGCCGCCGGCCTGGGGAGTCGGGCCGGTGGAGGGCGCCAGGTGTTTTGCAAGTTAATTATTCGCTGGACTTTTATTTCACATAGGAGAAATACATCATGGCAATCAGTCTGCAAAAAGGCGGCAACGTCAACCTGAGCAAAGAAGCTCCTGGCATCTCGAAGATGATCATCGGCCTGGGCTGGGATGCCCGCGCCACCGATGGCGCCGCGTTCGACATCGACGGTTCCGTGTTCCTGTTGAAGGCGGACGGCAAGGTACGCGCCGACGTCGACATGATTTTCTACAACAACCTGAAATCGAGCGACGGTTCCGTCACCCACTCGGGCGACAACACCACGGGCGCCGGCGATGGCGATGATGAAACCGTCATGGTCGACCTGGCCACGGTGCCAGCCGAGATCGACAAGATCGCCGTCTGCGTCACGATTCACGATGCCGAAGCGCGCAAGCAAAACTTTGGTATGGTATCGAAAGCGTACGTGCGCTGCGTGAACGCCAACGGCAACACGGAAATCGCCCGTTTCGACCTGTCGGAAGACGGCTCGGCCGAAACGGCGATGGTCTTCGGCGAAATTTATCGTAATGGCGCCGATTGGAAATTCAAGGCCATCGGCCAGGGTTATAAAGGCGGTCTGGGCCCACTGGCTGCATCGTTCGGCGTCGGCGTGTAAGGTCGCCACACCCAACCTACTGCGCGGTGCGCTTTGCGGCCGGCGATGCTCACCGGCTCGGCGCCCCCGTACTAAAGTACGGTTGCGCTTCTCGGCCACAAATCACATCCGCTCGCTACGGTTTTGTGCGGCACCGTTACTCTGCATTAACGGCGGTGCATTATGGGAGCCGTCTCCATCATTACCTAGTTGAGGAAGGAACAGTCAGATGCCAGTTTTTAGTATTACCGGGGACGTCGACCCGTTCCTGCATGTGTCGCTTGCCAAGGGCGAGAAGATTTATTGCGAATCCAATGCGATGGTGATGATGGAAACCAATCTTGAGCTGAAAGGCAAGATGACTGGCGGCATAGGCGCCGCGCTGATGCGCACCTTTGCCAACGGGGAATCGTTCTTTCAGCAGCATATCGAAGCCATGCGGGGCGACGGCGACTGTCTGCTGTCGCCGACTCTGCCTGGCGCGATGCGGGTGCTCGAGGTGGGTGCCCAGCAATACATGATCAGCGACGGCGCCTTCGTGGCGGCCAGTTCTGGCGTGGAATTGAAGGTGCGCACGCAGAGCCTTGGCAACGCGCTGTTTGCCCAGAGCGGTGGTTTTTTCATTACCGAGACGGCAGGCAGCGGCCAGTTGGCGGTGTCCGGTTTTGGCGCGATGTCGATACTGGAAGTGACGCCTGGCAAGGACGTGGTGATCGATAACTCGCACGTCGTGTGCTGGGACAACCGCCTGCAATACGAAATTTCCATGACGACCGGCAGCAGCGGCGGCTTTCTGGGCAATTTGATCAATAGCCAGACCAGCGGCGAGGGCATGGTGCTGAAGTTTTCAGGTACGGGAAAAATCCTCGTGTGCTCGCGCAACCGCGCGGCCTTCCTCGCCTGGACCCAAAGCAAGCCGGCGTAATCAAGCAGTAACTAACCGAACAGGAGCTATGCGTATGTCTGTCAATTTGAGCAAAGGCCAGAAGATTTCTCTGGACAAAGAAGCTGGTACTACCCTGACCCGTATCACCATGGGCCTGGGCTGGGATGCGGCCAAGACCAAGGGTTTCCTCGGTTTCGGTTCGAAGACGGAAGCCGTCGACCTGGATGCGTCGTGCGTCATGTTCGATGAAAACAAGAGCACGTCCGACATCGTCTGGTTCCGCCAGCTGAAAAGCAAGGACGGCAGCATTGTCCACACGGGCGACAACCGTACGGGCGCGGGCGATGGCGACGACGAACAGATCAATGTCGATCTGTCGAAAGTGCCGGCACACGTGAAAAGCCTGGTCTTCACCGTCAACAGCTTTACTGGCCAGAACTTCTCGCAGGTGGAAAACGCCTATTGCCGCATCTTGAATGCCAGCAATAACCAGGAAGTCGCGCGTTTCAACCTGTCTGTGCAAGGTACCCACACGGCACAGATCATGGCCAAGCTGTACCGCCATAACGGCGAATGGAAGATGCACGCCATCGGCGAAAACGGCAACGGTCGCACGTTTGACGACTTGATGCCGCAGATAGCCGTGCATCTATAAGGAGCAGTACGCAGCGGGCGGGGGACGGACCGGATACCGGCCCTTGTCCGCTGCTCTATATTTAGGAGAGTATGTCGTGATGCGATTGCTGATAGCCTTGCTACTTCCGTGTCTCACGTTTTTCATGCTGGGGCGCCCGCTGGCCGGTGCCGCCGCCTTGATCTTGCAGTGCACTGTGATCGGCTGGGTGCCGGCGGCCCTGTGGGCCCTGTACACGGTGAACCAGCATAAATCGGAGCAGGAACTGGAAGGTGCGTTAAGCCGCAGCTACATGCGCAGGCGTAGTCGGCTGATTTAAATCAGCCGGGCGCTTGGAATCCTTGCGCTAAAACCCGCACGAGCGATCGCGCGGGTTTTTTTGTGCGCGCTCACTTCTTGCAGCGTATCGGCACGTTCACGGAATTGCCGTCCGAACTCAGGTTGCGGTACTGCAAATCTTCGCTTTCGATGGCAAAGCGGGGCACGGCGTGCACATAGCGCTGCTTGCAGACGGTGTCGTCATTGATCAGCTGGCCCGCCAGCATGTAGTCGCACAGGGCGAAGCGCGATTCCTCGTCGTCGAGGATCAGTACGCGCGCGGCGCTGTACAGGGCCGATTGCAGCACTTCCGGGCTGCAATTTTCCGGACCCGTCAGCTTCAGATGGGTTTTTGTTTGCGTAGCCAGGCGTTGCAGCTTGACGAGGGCGGCGCGCTCTTCCTTGCGGGCACCGTCGACTTGCGCATCGCCGCTGGCCAGGCGCAGCGCCAGCGAGGCGATCTGGTCGATGGAAATATGCCAGGCAAAGCCTTCCAGCCGCGTGCGGATCTGGCCCGGCAAGGGATCGGCCGCATCGACTTCGCAGCGGTACTGGCCCAGATGGGGACGGCACAGCACGGGGATGGCAAAGGCCGAGGTACGCTTGCCCTTGACGAATTTCTGGCTCAGGTCGCCAAAGTTTTCATGCGTGATGGTATCGAAGCGGGCTTGCCCAAAGCCCATCTTGACGAGGTTTTCCTTGCGCTGGCGCGAAAACAGGGCGTCGACGGCGTCGTAGATATTCTTGTTGAAGATGCGGTCCAGCGGCTGGCGCTCGTCCGACATCTTTTCGAAGACGGCGCTGGAATTGGGCGCGTTGGCATCGATGGAAATGAGGATGAAGGGCTTGCTGTTCAAACGCGGCGGCACGACGGCCATGTCGTTGCCGTACAGCTGCGTCAGTGCCACGTCCCACAGGGTTTCCACGCCCAGGTTGTCGGCCGCGCCGCCGTCGAACAGGTGCACATACGACGGCGATTCGCGCGACTCGGAACCGAGTTCCGGCACGAAGGTGTTTTTCGGGCGGAAACGCTCGAAGGTGACGGAATCGAACACGCCGGGAAAGGCGGCCGAGGTGGCCACGGCCGTGGCCAGGCGGATATCCTGGATCGGCGAATGCAGGGTGCCGTAAAAATACTCATAGGAAAACACCACGCGCTTGCCGCCATCGGTGGCGTCCGTCGCGTTGGCCAGGAAGATGGGGCCGTCGTGCGGCAAGTCCTGATAGGTTTTTTTGTCGTACAGCACATCGTCCAACACGTCGGACAGGAACGAGGTACGCGTCTTGTTCGTCAACAACATCGTCGTCAGGTTGGCCGGTTTCAAAATGGTCTGGCCGAAGAAATCCGTTTTCAGTTTGCTGCGCAGCAAAGGCCAATCCGTCTGCTTGCCATGCAGCGCATAGTAGCCGCCCGCGATGGCGCCGCCCGACACGCCGGAGATGGCCGAAGCGCCGCTGACGAGGCCGAACTGTTCCAGCTGCTCCAGCGAGGCGGCCGAGAAATTGGCCGCGCGACTGCCCCCGCCGGACAGCGCGATGCCGATGAAGTGGTCGTTGGGCATGGGATTCTGGATGCGCGCCTTGGGCGCGTCGATGCGCAGGCGCGGAGCTTCCTGCACGGTGAACATGCGGTTTTCGACGCCGCTGTTGGGGCGCAGGGCGAGTACCGTGCAGCCGCTCAGCAGCGCAACGAGGATACATGGTGCAAACAAGCGTGGATTCATGCGTGATCTGTGCGTAGTCATTGGTTGGGATACGGACGGAAATCGTGTGCGATTCTAGCAAACTTGTCTGTGCCTGTATCTATCCATGCAACTGGTACGCGAGGAGGGCCGCGTTGTAGCCGGCATGCACCAGCATGGGTGCCAGCAGCGCGCCGCTGCGCTCGTAGGCATAGCCCGTGCACAGGCCCAGTACGAAGGCGGGCAGCATGGCGGCGGGTGGATGCATGACGGCAAACAGCGCGGCGGCGACAGTGACCGCCTGCCAGGCCGGCAGCGAGCGGCGCAAGCCGCCCTGCAGCAAGCCGCGGAAGATGAATTCCTCGCACAGGGGCGCGGCCAGCACGCTCAGGGTGAGCAGCCACAGCCAATGCCCACCGGCCGGTGGAAACGTGCCAGGCCGCAACAAGGCCGCGTAGCCGATGCCGAACAGCACCGCGGCACAGGCGCCGACGACTCCCCGGCGCCACGGCTGGCGGCCCTGTGCTATGCGCGGCACGCCGGCCGTCCCGGCGCGCCAATATACGAGGCGCAGCAGCACATACGTGAGCGGCGCGGCCACCTGGTCCTTGAGCAGGATCAACAGCAAGGTTTGCACAATGAAAAACAGCATGACGGCGATCAGGCCGTCGGCCGCCGTGATTCTCGCCGGCGGCGAGGCGGCGGGATCGAGCAGGTAAGGCAGCGCATCGCGCGCTTTTTGCCACAGGGCCACGGCCAGCGCGCCCGTGAGCACGGCAAACACCAGTTGCTGCGCAGGGTTGCCGGCGGCCAGCGCGGCAATGTACAGGCCGGTGAGCAGCAAATACAGATACGTGTAAGTGGGGCGCACCTTGGCCGTGGTTTCCGTGGCCAGCGGATCGCTGGCAAACACGCCCAGCGCCACGGCGATCATCGAGTACAAAGGGATGCCGGCCAGGGCCAGCAGCATCAGGCCCGCCGTCTGCCACGACCAGGCGGGCAGCCGGGCCAGCGCCGCGCCGAACAGGATCAATGGATACAGCAGGGCCAGCGCGGCCCACAGCTGGGCCTTTTGCCGCAGTGCCTGCTCGATGGAGACGGGAAACGTGTACAGCAGCCACAGCGCGCCGCCTTCCTTGTTGATGGTCTGGAAGGCCGACATCATCAGCACATAAGTGCCGAGGAAAAAGCCGGTAGAAGCCAGCAAGGCGGGGCTGGACAGCAGCTCGTGCAGGTCGCGTGCCTGGCCCGAGAATACGGCCTGGCCACCGAGGATCAGCAAGGGCATCAGCAGGGTTTGCACGAGAAAATTGCGGTCGCGCAGCAGCAAGGTCAGCTCGCGGCGCTGGATCACCGTGCCGGGGCGGGCGCGCCACTTGCCAGCGGACTGGTTTGCAGGGGGGCGCTTGCGGCCGGCCGCGCGCTGGCCCGCGCCCACCACGCCGTGGCGCAGCTGGCGGCGCAGCAGGGCCATGCCCAGCAGCATCAAGCACAGGCATTGCGCCAGCAGCAGGACGGCCGGCAAGGCCGCTGCCGCACCTTGGGCATTGAGCAAACTCACCAGCAGGCCCGGCGGCGTCCAGCCGGTCCAGGCCGGCATGGCCGCCGCCCACGCGTGGGCAAAGCCACCCGTACCCATGCTGAACGACATGCCCATATACATGGGAAACAGGCCGGCCACCGACAGCAGGGCCTGCAAGTTGCCCAGCTGCGCAGGACTGAGCGACAGGCGCAAGCCCGTGTCGATCAGGGTACGCAACATGGCCGCCAGGGCCAGCAAGAGCAGGCAGGCAAACAGCCCCGACAGCGGCGAAAACCAGCCCTGGCCCGAATACCAGGCGATCATGGAGGTGCCGGGCCACAGCACCAGCAGGCCGAGCGGGTTGAGCAGCGTGCGTTCGAGCACGCGCGCCCACAGCAGGGTGCCCTTGTCGACGGGCAGGGTGACCAGCCATTCCAAGTCCCAGTCTGGCTTCGACAGTTCTCCCATGCCCAGCGGCAGCAGCAGGCTCACCAGCCACAGCAGCGCCAATTGCAGGGTCAGGGCGCCCGCCAGCGCCGCACTGAACGGTTGTTCGATCAAGTGGGCGATGACGGGCGCCAGCACGCGCTCGCCCGCCTGCAGGCTGCCCTTGGCCTGGCAAACGGTCACCTGGTCGAGCAGGCAATGCATGTTCAGCAGGTTGTGGCGGGCGATATTGCCGGAGGCAAATAGCATGGGCAAGACCAGCAGCGCGCCCAGCAGCCAGCGTCCTCGTTTCTTTCCTGGCGTGGCGGGCCGGCTCTTGCCTCCCCGATGGAACGCCAAGCCCTTGCCGCTGACGTTGAGCAGGCGCTGCAGGCGCAATCGGGTCAGCAGCCAGACGGCGCGCCAGGCGGTGGGCGGCGCCGGTGTCATGCGGTTTCGTCGGTGAGTTGCAAAAAGAGGTCTTCCAGGCTGCCGTCGCTGGACAGCTGCTGGCGGATCTCGTCCAGGCTGCCCGTGGCGACCAGGGCGCCACGGTGGATGATGGCAACCCGGCTGCACAGCTTTTGCGCCATGTCGAGCAAATGCGTGGAAACAAAAATGGTGGTGCCGGCCGCGGCGATGCGCAGCAAGCGTTCCTGCACGTCGCGCGACGCGCGCGGGTCGAGGCCGTTGATCGGTTCATCGAGGATCAGCACGGCGGGATCGTGGATCAGCGCGCAAGCCAGGCCCAGCTTTTTCTTCATGCCCAGCGAATAATTGACGGCGAAATCCTCGCTCGCCTCGTCCAGGCCGAATTCCGTCAGCAGACGCGCCGTGCGCGTGGCCGCCTCGGCGCGTGGATAGCCATGCATTTCGGCTACGAATTGCAGGATTTCACGTCCCCGCAAATAATCGTAGAAGATGGGATTGTCGGGCAGGTAGCCCACCTTGCGCTTGACGGCGGCGCCATCGCGGTGGCAATCGAGGCCATCGATCAGCACGCGCCCGCTGCTGGGCACGAGGATGCCCATCAGCATGCGGATGGTGGTGGTTTTACCGGCCCCATTCGGGCCCAGGAAGCCGAAGACTTCTCCTTTGCCCACTTGTAAGGTCAGCGGCTTGACGGCCTCGAAGGTGCCGTACTGTTTGGACAAACCTTCGAAGGCGATCATGGCGCACCCAGGGCGGCCAGCAGGCGCCGCTCGCCAGCCGGCGTGAGGCGCAGGGCGCGGCTGTCGAGTTCGCGCTCGGCCCAGCGCCGGCGCAGGGCCAGTTGCAATAGGGCCGCCCCCAGCGCGCCGCCCAGGTGGGCGCGCCGTTCGCTCCAGTCCAGGCAGGCACAAGCGAAGCGGCGGCGCTGCTGGAGCAGTTGCGGCACGTCGATGCCCAAGGCCGCCATGCCGGCCGCGCCCGCTTCCGACAGACGATATTCGCCGCCATCATCGAGCAGCCAGCCTTGCGCGTGCAACTGGTCGTGCATGGCGACGGCGACCGTGCCGGCCATGTGGTCGTAGCAGGTGCGCGCATGGCGCAGGCGGTCCGGCGTGGATGGGGTAAACGGCGTTGCCGGCACGCCGGCCACCACCAGCAGCGCTTCGAGCGCCCGCGCCACCTCCGTGCTGGCCAGGCGGTAGTAGCGGTGCTTGCCCTGCGCCACCATGGACAGCAAGCCATCGTCGCGCAGCCGGCTCAAATGGGCGCTGGCCGTCGAGGCGCCCACTTCGGCCAGCGTCGACAATTCCGTGGCTGTGCGCGCATGGCCATCGAGCAGGCTGCACAGCATGCGCGCGCGGGCCGGTTCGGCGATGGCGCCGGCCAGTTGCGCCAGGCCCATGTCGGCCGAGGGAAGTTTGTCATCCATGATTCGTTCGCCGGCGAAGTGTTGTGGTGGAAGGACCAGCATACTCGTATCCCCACCTCACTGCAATGGAATGCGCATGCTGCTAGCCGACCCCGCCGACCCTTTTTCCGCCGTTACCCACGCGGCGCCGTATGACTACTATCGCCGCCTGGCGGACGGCCCGCCGCTGCGTTTCGATGCGGCACTCGATTGCTGGCTGGCGACGGGCGCGGCCGGCGTGCGCGCCGTGCTTGAGCATCCCGCTTGCCGCGTGCGCCCGCCGGGACTGGCCGTGCCGGAGTCTCTGGCAGGCACGCCGTGCGGCGCGATTTTTGCCGAACTGGTACGCATGAATGATGGCGAGCGGCATACGGTGCCGAAACAGGTGCTGGCGCGCGCGCTGGGCCAGGTGGACGTGGTTCGCCTGCACGGACGGGTGATGCAGTTTGCCGGCGACCGCGTGCCCGCCAGCGCCATCCAGCTCAACGAGGCGATTTTTCAACTGCCCCTGTTCGCCATGGCCCACTTGCTGGGCTTTGCGCCAGCGCAATGGCCGGCGCTGGCCGCCTGGACGCGTGATTTCGTCGCCTGCCTGTCGCCGCTGAGCAATGGTGAACAGCTGGCTGGCGCGCAGGAAGCGGCCGATTCCCTGCTGCAAGGTTTTGGCCACTTGCTGCGCGAGGGTAACGCGAGGCCGGGCAGCCTGCTCGCCAGTATCGTGACAGAGACCGATGCCATGGGGAGCGGCCTGTTGTCCAACCTCGTGGGCTTGCTGTCGCAGACCTGCGACGCCACGGCCGGCTTGCTGGGCAACGCCATAGTTGCCTTGCGCGCGCAGCCGGAGTTGTTGCCGCAACTGCGCGCGTCGCCTGAGCGGTGGCCGGCCATGCTGCGCGAAGTCAGCCGCCATGATCCCCCGATCCACAACACGCGCCGCTATACGGCGGACGTTGTGGAGTGCGATGGCGTGTGTGTACCCGCCGGGCAGATGATCGTCGTCGTGCTGGCCAGCGCCGGCCATGCGGAGTCGGGCTTTGGCCATGGCCGCCACGTCTGTCCGGGCCAGTCCATCGCGCACGCCATCGCCGCAGCTTGTTTGCAGGCGTGGGCCGACAGGCTGGAAGACTTGCCGCTGGCGTGGCGTTATCAAGCGTCGCTGAACGCCCGCATCCCCGTGTTTACGCAAGGAGCGAGCGCATGATCGCCGTGATTTTTGAAGTGTGGCCCAGTGCGGAAGGGCGCCAGCAGTATCTGGATCTGGCCGCCGCGCTGCGGCCCTTGCTCGACGAAGTCGATGGTTTCATTTCCATCGAGCGTTTCAGCAGCCTCAGCGAGCCGGGAAAGTTGCTGTCGCTGTCGTTCTTTCGCGACGAGGCGGCGCTGGCGCAGTGGCGGCGGCTGGAAGCCCACCGGGCGGCGCAAGCGGCTGGCCGGCACGGCGTGTTCGACGACTACCGGCTGCGCATCGCCGCCGTCGTGCGCGATTACGGCCTGCTGGAGCGGCAGCAGGCGCCGACCGACAGCCGCCAGCGCCACGATGCCTGACGCTTAGCGGGGCAGGGCGCCCTGCGTGATTTTCACCTTGACCCGGTAGGTGGGTTCGGCCGCGTTCAGGGCGGGCGGCGTGGCCGGATCGACGTCGAGCAAAGTGAACGTCAGGTGGTTGACGGTGACGGAACTGGAAGCGCCCGGCATGGAATCGGACAGCACGATGTCGGTGCTGCCTGCGCTGTTGAGCAAACTGAAACTGTAGCTGACGTAGCCTTTCCATACGCACACGGCGCCTTTGCGGCAGCGGCTGTCATTGACGCGCTCGAGTTTCAGGGTATCGGTGGCCGTGATGGCGACCTGTTCGCCCGGCGAGAGCACGTGGGTGACGCTGCGCGGCGTGTTTTCCGCGTCGCCGGCGCTGCCGGCCGCGCCGCAGCCGGCCAGCACGGCCAGGCAGACGATGAGCAGGGGAAGCAGCACGGTACGATAAGAGCGGGTCAGATATTGCATGTTTTTCCTTTCAGGTAGAGCGTCCCGGGCGTGCCTGTGCACGCGTGGGATAAATGATAATAACAAAATGATATTTTTATGGCGCACTATTGGCGTGCTGCCGATGAATTGACGCGCCGGCCACGCGGCGCGCCGATTACTGCGTAAAATGGCTGTTTTGAAAATCAGGAAACAACCATGAAAAAAACCGACCTGGCCAAAAGCGATGCCAAGAAACTGATGGGAAAGATGAATGTTCCCGGCGCCGGTGCATTCGGTAAGGAAGCGGTGGTCGTCGACCGCCGCGAGCAGCGCAAGCGCGATCAGGCCCTGGGCCTGGTGCCATTCGCCGTCAAGCTGAACAGCGATCTGGTCTTGCAATTGCAGACCCTGGCCAAGGAGCGCGGCGCGGATCTGAATGAATTGGTCGCCGAAGTCCTCGTCAAGGGCTTGGCCGCAGCTTAATGGGCTGCCATGTTTATCTGTTGATAAGCATCAACTTGTAAAACTAAAAGGCGCCTTGCGGCGCCTTTTGCATTGCGGCATTGCTTGCGATTACACCCAGGCTGCCAGAGCGCCCTTCATTTTTTTCAGCGCCGCCACTTCGATCTGGCGGATGCGTTCGGCCGATACGCCGAACTCTTCTGCCAGCGCGTGCAGGGTGGCACCGGAACCGTCGTCGTTGGCCAGCCAGCGCGCTTCGATGATGCGGCGCGAACGGGCGTCGAGCTTGCTCAAGGCCGTTTCCAGGCCTTCCGATTGCAGGCGCGTCACTTGTTCCGCTTCCAGCACCTTGGTCGGCTCGCTTTGCTCCGACGACAGGTAGGCGATCGGCGAAAACTTGTCGTCTTCATCGTCGGTCGGCGATTCCAGCGCGATGTCGCGGCCGCTCAAGCGCGTTTCCATCTCGATCACTTCTTCGCGCTTCACGTCGAGCAGCTTGGCCAGCGCATCAATCTGCTTCGGCGTCATCGCGTCCAGGCCCGTCTTGTGGCTGCGCAGGTTGAAGAACAGCTTGCGCTGTGCCTTCGTCGTCGCGACCTTGACCAGGCGCCAGTTTTTCAGGATGTACTCATGCATCTCGGCTTTCACCCAGTGCATGGCGTACGACACCAGGCGCACGCCCTGGTCCGGATCGAAACGTTTCACCGCTTTCATCAAGCCGATATTGCCTTCCTGAATCAGGTCGGCATGCGGCAAGCCATAGCCCAGATAGCCGCGGGCAATCGAGACCACCAGGCGCAGGTGCGACAGCACCAGCTCTTGCGCGGCGGCCAGGTCATTTTTTTCGCGCAGGCGTTTCGCCAGCGAAATTTCTTCGTCGTGGGTCAACATGGGCAGGCGGTTCACGGCCGAAATATAGGCATCGATATTGCCCAGATTGCCAGTGAAACCGAGGCCCAGCGCATTACTTTTGGTCGGAACCAATGCGGACGTTGCGGACATCATAGTCATGTTTTCTCCCTCGTAGTCTTGCTTTGTTCCAGTTGGCCACGTCACGCGACGTGGTCCTCTTGTCTGTTCGTTTTTGCGTATTCGGTCTTGCACTTTGCAGAGCGCGGCACCATCTTCATCTGGCGTCCATGGCGCTACTGCCTTTGGTATGTCCCTATATTAGCACTCTCTGCCTGAGAGTGCCAATCAGCACATTTAATCGACCTGATAGCCTAAATACTATGATGATTTAATGCTTGATATATATCTCTGAACAGCGATTTGAACACGTAGTTAGTCTACGGCCTTTGGCTGAAGCGAGCCTTAAGAATACTTGCTTAATATCAAGATAACAGCAGTATGGGGGACGCATGGCGGCAGCGAAGGCGCCGCCATGGCAGGGGAGGTCAGTTCAGGCGCGCCAGGTGGCGCTGCACGCAGAGGAAGGCGCCGATCAGGCCCAGGCCGGCGCTGACGGCCAGCAAGCCTGCCATCGGCAGCGGCGCCAGCGGCACCAGCTGGAATTCGGACGCATACAGGCGGGCAAATTCGGCAATTGCGGTATTGAGCGGTTGCAAGGCCAGCGCTACGGCGCCCAAGGCCAGCGCGCCGGCACACAGGCCCAGCAGGGCGCCCGTGTAATAGAAGGGGCGGTGGATGAAGGTGTCCGTGGCGCCGATCAGTTTCGAGATGCTGATTTCATCGCGCTGCTGCATCACCTGCAAGCGGATGGTATTGAAGACGACGGCGATCACGGCCACGCCCAGGGTGATCGCCAGCAGCAGCAGTACCAGGCGCAGCACGCCCAGCAGGGCCGCCAGGCGCTTGACCCAGGCCGAATCGACTTGCGCCGATTCCACGCCGGGCAAGTGGCGCAATTGTTCCGCCACGGCATCGACGTCCTGCGCTTCGCTGGCGCTGCTGAAGGCGTCGAGTTTCAGCACATAGCTGTCGGGCAAGGGATTGTCGCCCAGGGTGCTCAGTACGTCGGCCAGGCCATTCTTGTTTTTCAGGGTGTCGAGCGCCTGTTCGCGCGGGATGAAGACGATTTTCGCCTTTTGCTCGCCCACGATCTTGCGCATGGCGCTGGCCAGGGCCACGGCTTGCTCGCGCGGCGTGTCGATCTTCAGGAAGACGCTGATTTCCGGATCGACCGACATCTGTTCCGACATCGGGCGCACATTGTCGAGCATGGTCAAGCCGGCGAACGGCAGCGACAGGGCGATGGCGACGACGACGACGTTCAATAGAAAGCCGCCTGGCGACTTGCGCAAGTGAATCAGCGCCGAGCCCAGCGCGAAGCGGTGTTGACGGAACCAGCCTCTCATGGCTGTTCTCCCTGCGCGTCGTCCTGGCCGGGGGACGGTGCAAAATCGGGATCGGGCGGAGCGAAGACGGGCGCTTGCGTGGCCTTGTCGATGGCGACCAGCTGGCCGTTTTTCAGGTGAATCACGCGGGCGGCGGCGTCGAGCATCTGTTCGTCATGGCTGGAAATGAGGCAGGTCACGCCCACGGAATGGAAGGCTTTCAGGGCGTCGAGCACCTTGTTGGCGCTGGCGCGGTCCAGGTTGGCCGTCGGCTCGTCGGCCAGGATGATCTGCGGCCGGTTGACGATGGCGCGCGCGATCGACACGCGCTGCTGCTCGCCGCCCGACAGCGACAGCGGACGCGCCATGGCGCGGTCCAGCAATCCCACCTTGTCGAGCGCGGCGCGCGCGCGCTGCTCGGCGGCCGCCTTGTGCGCGCCGACGACGAGCAGCGGCAGCATGACGTTGGCCAGGATGGAGCGGTCGTTCAATAACTTTTGCTGCTGGAAGATCAGGCCCATGTTGCGGCGCAGGAAGGGCACGCCGGCCGGCTTGATCTTTGCCATGTCCTGGCCATTGACGATCAGCTTGCCCGACGTGGGGCGTTCCATGGCAGCGATCATTTTCAGCAGGGTGGATTTGCCGGCGCCGGACGGGCCGGCCAGAAACACCAGCTCGCCCTTGGCAACACTGAGCGAAATGTCGCTGAGCGCCACGGCATCGGGGGAGTATTGCTTGGAGACGTGCTGAAATTCAATCATGTAGGTAGGCTTATCCGAGCAGCGCTTCGACAAATTCGGCAGCCACGAAGGGCTGCAAGTCTTCAATTTTCTCACCGATGCCGATGAAATACACGGGTACGGGACGCACGCGGGCAATCGCCGCCAGCACGCCGCCCTTGGCGGTGCCGTCCAGCTTGGTGATCACCAGGCCGCTCAACTGCAGGGCATCGTCGAAGGCCTTCACTTGCGTGAGGGCGTTCTGGCCCGTGTTGCCGTCGATGACGAGCAGGGTTTCATGCGGCGCGCCATCCATGCCCTTGCCGATCACGCGCTTGATTTTCTTCAATTCTTCCATCAGGTGCAACTGCGTCGGCAAGCGGCCGGCCGTATCGACCATGACCACGTCGATGCCGCGCGCTTTCGCCGATTGCACGGAGTCGTAGGCCACGGCGGCCGGGTCGCCCGATTCCTGCGAAATCACGGTGACGTTGTTGCGCTCGCCCCAGACCATCAACTGTTCGCGCGCGGCGGCGCGGAAGGTGTCGCCCGCAGCCAGCAGCACGGATTGGTTGTTCGACTGCATGTGCTTGGCCAGCTTGCCGATGGTGGTGGTCTTGCCGGCGCCATTCACGCCGGAAATCATCATCACGAGCGGCTTGTGGCGGCCTAGCTCGAAGCGCTTTTCCAGCGGCGAGAGCAGGTCGATCAGCAGCACTTTCAACGCGGCCTTGACGGCGGCGGCGTCGAGCAGCTTGTCTTCCTTGACCTTTTTCTTCAATTCCGTGAGCAGGAATTGCGTGGCGTCGATGCCGGCGTCGGACATCAGCAGCGCCGCTTCCAGCTCTTCGTACAGGGCGTCGTCGATCTTCGCGCCGACGAACAGCACGGATAAGGTGTTCGAAGTTTTCGACAGGCCGGCCTTCAGGCGCGTCATCCACGATTTTTTCTCAGGTTCGGCGGCCACGATCACGGGTACGAGCTCGGCCGGCGCGCCGCTCAGGGGCGTAGCGGCAGGCTGCGGGGCAGGCGGCGTGGCGGCGGGAAGGACGAGGGGCTCGGCTGGCGCAGCCTCGGGAGCGATGGGTTTTTTCTTGAAGAAACTAAACATGGATGTGTGGTGGCGGGTGCTGACCTAAGGCCCGGCGGCGCCGGACACTGTGTTACGGGCTATTCTACCAGAGCGCGCCCGGCCCTTCATGCTTTACTGTTCGATTGGCAACATTGCGCGGCTATCCACGGAGATCGCCGCAGTTGCCGCGCTTTCCAGCCGGTTCAGTGGGTTTGCAGGGCCAGCGCCTGATGGCGGCGGCGCCAGTCGGCGATGCTTTCCTCGACTTGCCGCAAGTCCAGCACGTGCAAAAAGGCTGGCGGCTGCTTGTACAGCACGGGACTGCGTCCGCCGGCCCACAATTCCATCTCTGGCGGCAAGCTTGCATGCAACTGCTGCAGGCTGTCGCGCGTCTGCCGTTGCTTGCTGGCGCTGGAAAACGATAGCGCCACGATGTCGGCCCGCTGCGCACGGGCGGCCGCGACGATGTCCGTCAGCGGCGTTTCCACGCCCAGCGACATGCAATGGGCGCCGGCCGCCGCGCACAGGGCCTCGGCCATCAGCAGCCCCAGGCCATGGCGCTCCTGCGGCAAGGTGCTGAGGACGATGCGCGGCGTGCGCGTGGACGGGCTGCTTGCTTGTGGCAGGGAAAAGATGGCGTGGCGCATCACCGTTTGCAAGGTTTCGCTATACAGATGCTCTTCATACACGGCCAGGTCGCCGCAAGCCCACGCTTCGCCCACCATGCCCGTGAGGGGGGCGATGACGTCGATGGTGAACGCTTTCAAGCCCAGCACGGCCAGCGCCTGGCGCAGGGCATCGCCCAGTTCCGTCATCTGGTGGCCGCGGCACAGCGACAGGTAATGTTCGAGCTGGGGGGCCGGCGCTGGCGGCGCCGCGCTGCCGGCGCTGGCCAGCTGCTGCAGTTGCACGGTGCTGTGCTGCATGATTTTGCCCGGACGAAATCCGAGGTCCAGCAGGCGCTTGACCATGCGCAACTTCTGCACTTGCTCGGCCGGATAGCTGCGCTCGCCAAAGGCGTCGCGCTGGGGCTGGGGAAAGGCGTAGCGGCGCTCCCATACACGCAAGGTTTCCTTGGCCAGCCCGGTATCGCGCTCGACATCGCTGATGCTGAAGGCGGAAGTAGGTTGCAGGTCAGTATCCATACCAGGGGGCTTGCTCGCATGCAAAAAGAACGTGGAGTGCATTTTACGCCTTCCGCCACCCCGGACCAAATAGCTGAATCCGATTGAAAATTGCCGACGTATAAGTTTCTGAACGGCTGAGAGCGCTCATTGACATAAATCAATATTTCATCGATTATCCATGAGGCTTATTTGTCCAGGACAAACTTAACACAGGTGCACTCATGAAAATTGCCGTCGTCGGAGCAGGAATCGCAGGATTGTCGTGTGCCTATCGCCTGGCGCAGGCGGGCCAGGACGTCACCTTGTACGAGGCGGGCGACTATTTTGGCGGCCACAGCCATACGGTGGACGTCACGCTCGATGGCGTCACGCATGGTGTCGACACGGGTTTTCTCGTGTTTAACCACGCCACCTACCCGAACCTGGTGCAACTGATCGATGAACTCGGTGTCGAGGCGGCCGACAGCGATATGTCGTTCTCCGTCAAAATGCCGCTGGGCACGGCATCCGATGCGCGCGTGCTGGAATGGGCGGGCGCGAATTTCGATACCGTGTTTACCCAGCGCAGCAACCTGCTGCGCCCCGCCTTTTTGCGCATGCTGCGCGACATTGTGCGCTTCAACCGCCAGGCCAGCGCCCTGGCCACGGCCAGCGTGCCGGCACCGGCCATGTCGCTGGGCGAATACCTTGACCTGCACAACTATGGCGACGAGTTCCGCCACTGGTATCTGCTGCCGATGGCCGCCTGCATCTGGTCGTGCCCGGCGCGCCAGATGCTGGCTTTTCCCTTGGCCACGTTCATCCGTTTCTGCCACAACCATGGCTTGCTGCAAGTGAGCGACCGTCCGCAATGGCGCACGGTGCGCGGTGGTGCGCGCGTGTACGTGGAAAAATTGCTGGCCGGCATTCCGCAGCAGCGCCTCGCTTGCCCCGTGCTTGCCGTGCGCCGCCAGCCGCACGATGGCGCGCGCATGGTCGAGCTGCATACGGCCGCCGGCGTCGAGCATGTCGATCACGTCGTGCTCGCTTGCCACAGCGACCAGTCGCTGGCCCTGCTGGCGGACATCCGCAACGATGAGCGCTCCGTGCTCGAAGCCGTGCGCTACCAGCCCAACCGCGCCGTGCTGCATACGGATGCATCTTGCCTGCCGCAGCGCCGCAAGGCCTGGTCGGCCTGGAATTACCAGGGCCGGCCGGCCGCGCACGGCGATGCGCCGCAAGTGTGCGTGCATTATTTGCTGAACCAGCTGCAACCCTTGCCCTTTACCACGCCCGTCATCGTGTCGCTCAATCCGCTTGACGAGCCCGCTCCATCGACCATCATCGACGAATTTTCGTATGCCCACCCCGTGTTCGATGGCGCGGCCATTGCCGCTCAGGCGCGCCTGGCCGGTTTCCAGGGCGCGCAGCACACGTGGTTCGCGGGCGCCTGGACGGGCTATGGTTTCCATGAGGACGGCTTGAAGTCGGGCCTGGCAGTGGCGCAAATACTCAATGGCATGGCGGCGGCGGAGCTTGGCCATGCCGCGTGATCCATCGCCGCCCGTGGCGCCGCAGCCCCAGCTGTGCCTGGGACAGGTGCGCCATGCGCGGCTGCGCCCGCGCGCGCATGCTTTTGCTTACGGCATGTTTTATCTGCGCCTGCCCTTGCGCAGCATGGGGGCGCGCGATTTTCCCGCCCGTTTGATGTCGCGCAACGGCGCCAATGTGCTGTCCTTCCGCGACAGCGACCACGGCGATGGCGCGACGCCGCTGCTGGACTGGATCGATGGCTTGCTGCGTGAACATGGCGTGCTGGACGCGGGCGGTGAAATCTGGCTGCAAACCATGCCGCGCATGTTCGGCTATGTCTTCAATCCCGTCAGCTTCTGGTTTTGCCACCGCCCGGATGGCGCGCTGCGCGCCGTGGTCTGCGATGTGCGCAATACCTTCGGCGAGCGCCACCTGTACCTGCTCGAGCAGGGCGGCGCCATCGCGTATGGCAGCGAGTTGCGCGCCAATAAAATTTTCCACGTCTCGCCATTTTGCAAGGTGGAAGGAAATTACCGTTTCCATTTCCTGCGCAACGGCGAGCAGGGGCGTGAGCGCCACCTGGCCAAGGTCGATTACGACGACCTCGACGGTCCGCTGCTGCAGACGAGCTTGTCCGGCACGGCGCAGCCGCTGCGCGATGGCGCCATCGCCTGGGCGCTGCTGCGCTATCCCCTGATGACGTTTGGCGTGATGGCGCGCATCCATTGGCAAGCCTTGCGCCTGTGGCTGCGCCGTGTGCCGTTTTTCAGCAAACCCCATCCACCACAAGAAAAGGTGTCCCGATGAGCTCCGATTCCCTGCCGACCGGCCTGCAGGCGCGCGCCTGCGTCCGTCCCGACCACACTGCCGATCACACGCACTTGGACGTGCCCGCTTCCGGACGCGTGATCTTGCGCTTGCTGGAAAAATTGCAGCATGGCGCCCTGCGCCTGCGCACGCCTGACGGCAGCATCTTGCTGTACGGCGACGGCAGCCACCCCGTCACCCTGGATCTGCACAACTGGCGCTTGTGCTCGGCCGTCCTGCGCTCGGGCGATATCGGTTTTGCGGAAACGTTTATTGCCGGCGACTGGCGCACGGACAATTTGCCGGGCTTGATCGAGCTGATGATACGCAACCGCGCGCAGATCGAATCGCTGATCTACGGCAACTGGTGGGGCAACCTCGTCTACAAGCTGCGGCATTTGCTCAACCGCAATTCGCGGGCAGGCAGCAAAAAGAATATCCACGCCCATTACGACATCGGCAACGCCTTTTACCAGTTGTGGCTCGATCCGTCGATGACGTATTCGAGCGCGCTATTCACCGAAGGCGCCAGCCTGGAGCAGGCGCAAGAAGCCAAATACCGGCGCATCGCCGATCAGCTGCAACTGCGGCCGGGCGCCAGGGTGCTGGAAATCGGTTGCGGCTGGGGTGGCTTTGCGGAAACAGCCGCGCGCAGCTACGGCGCCCACGTGACGGGCCTGACCTTGTCGACCGAACAGCTCGCTTATGCGCGCCAGCGCCTGCAGAACGCGGGGCTGGCGCAGCAGGCTGATTTGCAACTGTGCGATTACCGCGACAGCGCCGGCCAGTACGACGCCATCGCCTCGATCGAAATGTTCGAAGCCGTGGGGCAAAGCTACTGGCCCGGCTATTTCGAATGCGTGGCGCGCAACCTGAAGCAGGGCGGACGCGCCTGCATCCAGACCATCGTCATCGCCGATGACTTGTTCGAGCGCTACAGCAAGAGCACGGATTTTATTCAACAGTACATTTTCCCGGGCGGCATGCTGCCTTCGCCTGCCGAGTTTCGCCGCGCCGCCGAGGCACAGGGCTTGCGCGTGGAAGACGCCTTCAGCTTTGGCCTCGATTACGCGGAAACCTTGCGCCAGTGGCGCGCCAGCTTCCTGGTCCAGCGCACGGCGCTGGAAAAGCAGGGTTTCGATGGCCGTTTCCTGCTGACCTGGGAGTTTTACCTCGCGTATTGCGAGGCCGCCTTCCAGGCGCACAACACGGATGTGATGCAATTTACCCTGATCAAGGACTGACCATGCGCCGCCTGCTTGCCACTATTGTGCTGTCATTGACCGTGTTGGGTGCCGCGGCCGCGCCGCCGGCCTTTATCGCTGCCGACGTGCCTGAAGCCCGGCTGGCGGGCGAGGGCGAATACACGTGGTTCGGCATGCGTATTTATCGGGCGCAACTGTGGGTGGGCCCGCAAGGCTACCAGGGCGCGGCGTCCGAAACGGCGCCGTTTGTGCTGGAATTGCGCTATGCGCGTGCGCTCGACGGCAAGAAGATCGCCGAAGCCAGTCATGAACAGATGCAAAAGTTGGGCGTGGGCACGGAAGCGCAGCGCCTGGCCTGGCTGTCCACCATGCAGCGCATCTTTCCTGACGTTAAGGAAGACCAGCGCATCGCGGGCGTCTACCGGGCCGGCATCGCGCCTGGCGTACGCTTTTATCTCGACGGCAAGGTGCTGGCTGACGTGACGGACGGCGACTTCGCGCGCGCCTTCTTTGCCATCTGGCTGTCGCCGTCGACGACGGCACCGAAGCTGCGCGCGGCTTTGCTGCAGAGTGCGGCCCCGCTGCCATGAATGCCGTGGGCAGCGCCTTGAACTTGCCTGCCTTATTCAGTTATGGCCTGTTCGGCTTGCCGCTGGCCATGCTGGCGCTACCCATCTATATATATGTGGCGCCGTTTTATGCGCAGCGCAGCAGCCTGGATCTGGCGCAGATCGGCGCCGTGCTGCTGGCGGCCCGCATCGCCGCCGCCTTCATCGATCCGGCCTTGGGTGCCTGGATGGCGCGTGGCGGGCGCAGCTATGCCGTATATGTCGGCGCCTCCTTGCCCTTGCTGCTGCTGGGCTTTGGCGCCCTGTTCCATCCGCCCGCCATGCCGGAAGCGGCGACCCTGGCCTGGTTCCTGGCTGCCTTGCTGCTCGTCTACACCGCGTATGGCCTGGCCGGCATCGCGCACCAGAGCTGGGGCGCGGCCCTGAGCCAGCTGCGCGCGCAGCGGGCGCGCGTGACGGCCGTGCGCGAAGGCTGCGGCTTGTTCGGCGTGATCCTGGCGGCGGGGTTCACTTCCGTGTTCGGCTATGACGGCTTGTCGCTGGCCTTTGCCGTCTGCCTGCTGGCGGCGGGCGCGCTGCTGCTGGCGCGCGCACCGCGTCCCGCCTTGCGCAGTGCCGCAGAAGCGGTTTCCGGCAACGGCTGGAAGCTGCCGTTTCGCCAGCGCGCGTTTCGCTGGCTGTTTGCCGTCCTGCTCGTCAATGGCGTGGCGGCCGCTATCCCCGCCACGCTGTTCCTGTTCTTTGCCACCGACTACCTGCGCCTGGGCCACTACGCTGGGCCGTTTCTGATCGTCTACTTTTGCGCGGCGGCCGCCTCGATGCCCGCGTGGGTGGCGCTGGCGCGCCGCTTTGGCGAGGCGCGCGCCTGGGGCTGCGCCATGCTGCTGGCCGCGGCCGTGTTTGTCTGGGCGTATGGCCTGGGTGCGGGCGCCGCATGGGGCTTTGCCACGATCTGCATGCTGTCTGGCCTGGCGCTGGGCGCCGACCTGGCCCTGCCGCCAGCCCTGCTGGCAGGGTTGATCGGCGCGGCTGGCCATGCCGGGCGGCACGAAGCCGCGTATTTCGGCTGGTGGAACTGGGGCGTGCAGATGAGCCTGGCACTGGCGGCCGGCATCGCCTTGCCCCTGCTGGCCTGGCTCGGCTATGTGCCTGGCAACAGCGGCGGCGGCTTGCCGGCCCTGGCTGCCGCCTATGCTTTGCTGCCCTGCGCCCTGAAACTGCTGGCGGCGCTGCTGCTGTGGCGCGCGCCTCTACAACATATATATAGTGAAACCGGGGAGTATCGACCATGCATCTGATGAAATATTGCCGGCGCGGCATGACGGCGGCCGCCTTGCTGCTGGCGCTGACCGCCTGTTCCACGCCGCCCACGCCGGCCATGTACGCGCAGGAAACACCCAAGCTGGACTTGCAGCAGTACTTCAACGGCACGCTCGACGCCCATGGCATCTTCCAGGACCGCTCCGGCAAGGTGGTCAAGCGCTTCACCGTCGTGATGCGGGCCAGCTGGGCGGGCGAGATTGGCTCACTGGACGAGGATTTCACGTATTCGGACGGCAGCAAACAACGGCGCGTGTGGACCTTGCGCAAGACGGCGCCCGGGCGCTTCATCGGCACGGCGCCCGACGTGATCGGCGAAGCCGTCGGCGAAGTGGCCGGCAATGCGCTGCGCTGGCAATACGTGCTGGCGCTGCCCGTCGACGGCACGGTCTACCACGTCGACTTCGAGGACTGGATGTTCCTGATGGATGACAAGGTCATGCTGAACCGCGCCGCCATGAGCAAGTTCGGTTTCAGCCTGGGCGCCGTCACCTTGTCGTTCAGCAAGCGTCCGCAGGCGGCCCCATGAATCGCAAGATCACGAGCTGGGCAGGCAAGCATGTGTGGATCATCGGCGCTTCCAGCGGCATCGGCGCCGCGTGCGCGACCTTGCTGCTGGAACAGGGCGCGAGCGTAGCCTTGTCGGCACGCCACCGCGCCAGCCTCGAGCGGCTGTGCGAGGGGCAGCCTCTGGCGCAGGCATTGCCGCTCGATATCACCGAGCACGCGCAATTGCGCGCCGTCAGCGCGCAATTGCAGCAGCAGTGGACGTATATCGACTTGATACTGGTGGTCGCTGGCGGCTATCAGGCCATGCGCGCCGATAGCTTTGATCTGGAGGCGGCTCAGGATTTGCTGGCCCTGAATGTGGGCGGCGTCTTCAATTGCCTGGAGCAAGCCTTGCCGTGGCTGTTGCGTCAGGGCAGTGGCGGCATCGGCATCGTCGCCTCGGTGGCCGGTTATGGCGGTTTGCCCAAGGCGCTCGCGTATGGCGCCAGCAAGGCGGCGCTGATCAACCTGACGGAGTCGCTGTATCTGGACCTGCATCCGCGCGGGATTGATGTGTATCAAATTAACCCGGGTTTTGTCGCCACGCCCTTGACGGCGGACAACGATTTCACGATGCCGGCCCTGATGACGGCGCCGGACGCGGCCATCGCCATGCTCGACGGCATTGAGCGGGGCCAGTTTCACATCCACTTCCCCAAACGCTTTACCAACACCATGCGGCTGGCGCGGCTGTTGCCGTACCGCGTCTATTTCTGGTTGATTCGCAAGGTGACGGGCGTATGAGCGCAAGTATGCCGGACACGGAGCGCGTGGAAGCGGCGCTGGCGCGCCTGGTGGCGTTTTACGAGCACCTGAGCCTGGAAAGCCTGGCCCAGCTGGGTGCCGTGTATGCGCCAGACGCCCAGTTCAAGGACCCGTTCAACGAGGTGGTGGGGCATGCCGCCATCCTGGCCATCTTCGAGCACATGTTCGTGCAAGTCGATGCGCCCCGGTTTGTCGTGCTGGAAAGCCTGGGGCAGGGGCAGCAAGCGTTCCTGACGTGGGAGTTTCGCTTCCGCATGAAACGGTTGGTATCTGGCGAGCAGTGTATTCGTGGTGCAACCCATGTGCGCTTTGATGCGCAGGGAAGGGTGGTCGTGCACCGTGACTATTGGGATGCGGCGGAAGAATTGTATGAAAAACTGCCCCTGCTGGGCGGTTTCATGCGCCTGCTGCGGCGCGCAAGCCAGCGCTAATGGAGTTTCTTGATGCTTTTATGAAAAAACTGCAAAAAAGAAGAAATAAATAGTGTGGAATCGGGCCGCTGAAAACTTGATTTCGGTCAAAATGTCGTTTTTTAGACACAAATATGCCAAAATATTGAGAAGGCAACATTGTAAGAAATTGTTTCAAGTGATGTGCAATTTGCAAGTAAGAGTCGACCTCATCCGCCCCAATCGACATGTGGAAACAGTATCTGGAAAACATGGAAAACATTTCTATGTGAGCAATTTAAATTACCGCAAAGTCAGTAATTGTGTTGATACTCTGCCTATTTTTTTGACGCGTGCGCCGACGTCGAAAATGGCGCCTACGCCCCTGAATAATGCGGCAACGCACCAAAAACGGGCGCATTAATTCCCGTTTTTGTGCGTTCGGCAGCAAAGATTGGCGATGCCGTGTATGCTTCGTTCCGTTTATCCATTATCACCTGACAAATTGCGCGCTTTGTCGCGTAAATCTTCGACGGCAAATGACGGGTAAAGCATGTTGACGTTTTAATCACTCGCCTGATACTGTTGCACTAATACAACGGGTGTCGACAAGGCATGCGCTATGATGGAATGGTCAATCAGGCCAATGCATTGGTTGGCAAGGGGCACTGGCTCTGTCGCGTAGTACGGTTGGCGATGGTTGGGATGCCTGAAAAAGCCCTCGGCCTGGTACCGGAAGTAACATGTTGGAACTTGATGGAATGTGAAACGGTCGTTATAGTGCCGCTTCCGGTGCCGTTTGAGCACCGAACCGGCGCACGAATGACGGTCGTTATGCAGCCTTCAAGCTTATCGGTGCAATAGCGTGCCGATACCGATATGAATGTTCCTCTGACCGGAACAGCAATGTGGCAGGTGGAGACCTTGCCCTCACTCATAAAAAGCGCTCTGTTAGAGCGCAGCTCGAGATGCATAGGCTGTATTACTTTTTGCTTCAAAAATTAAAGGAAATCGCAATGAAAAAAACTCTGATCACCCTGGCAGTTCTGGCAGCAGCCACTGGCGTAGCCCAAGCTCAATCGAGCGTTGTCATCTACGGTACCGTTGACGCTGGTTTCGTCAGCGAGCGCGGCGGTGTTAACGGCAACGTTAACAAGCTGGACAGCGGCATTGCTTCGGCTTCCCGTATCGGCTTCAAAGGCACCGAAGATCTGGGCAGCGGCCTGTCGGCACTGTTCGTTCTGGAATCGGGCTTCGGCGTTGACAACGGTCAACAAGACGTTGCAGGTACCTTGTTCAATCGTCAAGCTTACGTTGGTCTGAGCAGCAAAACGACCGGTACGTTGACCCTGGGTCGTCAATACACCCCTTGGTACAACACCCTGTCGAAAGTTGCTGATCCATTCGCAGCTGGCTACGCTGGTTCCGCTAAAAACTTGTTCCCAGCGAACACCCGCACCAGCAACACCGTGCTGTACGCATCGCCTAACTTCAACGGCTTTGACGCTGACGTGGCTTACACCTTCGGCGAAAACGCTGATTCGAACAAAATCGGCCGCAAAATCGGCGCGTCGGCTGGCTACTCGAACGGTCCTCTGAACGCCCGTATCGCTTACAACAACACCAGCAACGACACCGCACTGACCGAAGCTGGTAGCGGCCGTAACTGGTTGGCTGCAGCTAACTACGACTTCGCAGTTGTTAAAGCTTACGTCGCATACGGCGTGAACAAAGGCCAAAACAGCGCCATCCGCAACAACGGCAACGTTAACGCGTTTGACTACACCTCGGCTGGCTTCAGCACCGACAGCGCTACCGCCCTGATCGGCGCAACCGTACCAGTTGGCGCCGCTGGCACCGTGATGGCTTCGGTTATCCACGTCAACGACAAAAACGCTGCTAACGCTGATGCTAACCAGTTCGCAGTGGGCTACTCGTACGCTCTGTCGAAGCGCACCAGCACCTACGCTTCGTACGCTAAAATCTCGAACAAAAACAACGCTGGCTACACCGTTGGTAACAACAGCAATGTTGGTACGGGCGACAAAGCCTTCAACGTTGGCGTTCGTCACTCGTTCTAATATTCGCGCAAGCGAAGCTTAGTACCGCTGCAGGCATCCCTTCGGGGGTGTCTTCAAGCAAGGAAACGCGTCTCCAGGCTAGTCCTGGCGGCGCGTTTTTGCATTGGTGGCGCCAGTTATAATGGCGCCGTTACTCAAGTAAAGGAATGCCATGTCTTCATTCACCTCGCCGCGCCTGGCCGCCATGCTGGCCGCGCTGCTGCTCGCTGGCGCCACGGGCGCCGCTGTTGCCGCCGTCAAGGGCAAGAAGCCGGCCGGACTGGAGCGCTACGGCGTGGCCGTCTATTCCGACCTGTGCCTGCAAAAGGATAGCGGCGAAATCGGCGGCCAGCGCGTCACCCTGCACCGCTTTGCCGAGGCCGATTCCGTCATCTATGAATTCACGGCGGGCGCGCTGAGCTGGCCCATCGTGGCCAACGACGTCAACCTGGACGCCGCCACAGGCGTTTTCGACTTCACCATCGCCGGCGCCGACAGCGAAGAGCGCACCATCGTCGGCAAGTTTTCCAAGGATGGGCAGACCCTGACCCTGGAAGGCGATTACTGCGGCGGCAACGTGCGCATGCCGATGAAACTGAGCCGCGTGCGTGATTTTGGCCGTCCGCTGAAAAACTGCACGCCATGCCCGCCGATGCCGCAAGCGCCGGCCGAGCCAGTGCCTGCCGAGGAAAGCGCGCCAGCGCCCGCCGTCTGAGCGATTGCTGCTGTCAAAAAGAAAAAGGCCCGGTATCGACCGGGCCTTTGTTATTTGCAGCGTTGCAAGGAGCTTATTTGGCCGCCTGCGCTTTTTCCGCCGTGGCGCGGATGGTGGCCAAGGTCGCGTTCGGCGTGATCAGGTTGCCGTCGTAGCGCAGTTCGATCAGGGCCGGCAAGTTGTGCGCTTTGGCGTGCGCCAGCGCCCGTTGCAGGGCAGGGGCGAACTCTTCTGTCGTATTCACCACTTCGCCATGCGCGCCATACGCTTGCGCCAGCGCCGCGAAATCCGGGTTGTGCAGGGTCGTGCCCGACACGCGGCCCGGGTAGTCGCGCTCCTGGTGCATGCGGATGGTGCCGAACATCTGGTTATTGAAGACGATGATGACCACGCCCGCCTGGTATTGCACGGCCGTGGCCAGTTCCTGGCCATTCATCATGTATTCGCCATCGCCGGCAAAGGTGATCACGGTGCGTTCCGGATGCACGATCTTGGCCGCCACGCCCGACGGCACGCCGTAGCCCATGGCGCCGTTGGTCGGCGCCAGCTGCGTGCGCATGCCGCCGTAGCGGTAGAAACGGTGGGCCCACGAAGCGTAGTTGCCGGCACCGTTCGTCAGGATGGTGTCGGACGGCACTTGCGCCATGATGTCCTGCGTTACTTGCCACAGGTCCAGCGGCGCCTGGCCATCCTGGAAGATGGGCGGGCGCTCCTGGTAGGCGGCCAGCTCGGCCTTGGCTTCGGCCGCAGTATGTTTCCATGCGGAAGCGTCGACGGGGGCCATGGCGGCCAGCATGGCGCACACTTGCGGCATGCCGCTGTTGATCATCAGCTCGGCCTGGTAGACGCTGCCCAGTTCCTCGGCATCCGTATGGATGTGCACGAGGCGCTGGCGCGGCACGGGCGAGTCGAACAGGGTGTAGCCGCCCGTCGTCATTTCGCCCAGGCGCGGGCCGATGGCGATCACCAGGTCGGCATTTTTCACGCGCGCGGCCAGTTTCGGGTTGATGCCGATGCCGACGTCGCCGATGTAGTTCGGGTGCGCATTGTCGAGCAAGTCCTGGAAGCGGAAGGCGCAGGCGACGGGCAGGTGGTTGCTTTCCGCGAACTGCTGCAGGTCGGCGCACGCTTGCGGCGTCCAGGTGGTGCCGCCCAGCAAGACCAGCGGCTGCTTCGCGGTGGCCAGCATGCCGCGCAGCTGCTGCAATTGGGCGCTGGACGGCGCCGCTTGCACCGGCTGGTAGGCGCGCGTGTCGGCCACCGTGGCCAGCGAGATGAGCATGTCTTCCGGCAGGGCCAGCACGACGGGGCCGGGGCGCCCGCTGGTGGCCACCTGGAAGGCGCGCGCCAGGTATTCGGGAATGCGTTCGGCGCGGTCGATCTGTGCCACCCACTTGGCCATCTGGCCGTACATGCGGCGGTAGTCGATTTCCTGGAACGCTTCGCGGTCGACGAAATCGTTGCCCACCTGGCCGATGAACAGGATCATCGGGGTGGAATCCTGGTAGGCCGTGTGCACGCCGATCGAGGCATTGGTGGCGCCCGGGCCGCGCGTGACGAAGCAGATGCCCGGCTTGCCCGTCAGCTTGCCGTAGGCTTCGGCCATGAAGGTGGCGCCGCCTTCCTGGCGGTTGATGATGAAGCGGATGCCCGAGTCGTGCAGGGCGTCGAGCACGTCCAGGTAGCTTTCGCCAGGCACGCCAAAAGCGGTGTCGACACCGTGGATCTGCAGGGCATCGACCAGGATCTGGCCGCCGGTACGGGGTTGTTGCGTCATGTTCGGCTCTTTATATTCTAGTGGGTGGCAAAGTAGTGGGGCAAGCGGTGCGCATGCGCCTGCATGCAAGCAGCTTGCCTCATTCTATGTGAGCCGATTTGGCCCGGCTTTTGAAATGGCGACACCGAATTACACAATCCCCCGGCTGGTGCGGCGCGCTTTTGCAGAAATCTGCTGCGGCGCGGTACAATGGCGGGTGAAGCAGGCCAGACAGTCGCTGGCCGGCGCAGCAATGCGCTGGCGGGAGGAAGGTCCGGACTCCATAGAGCGGGGTGACGGTTAACGGCCGTCCGCTGAAAGCCGCAAGGTATAAGGCGAGGAATAGGGCCACAGAGACGAGCGTATTAAGTTACGGTGAAACGCGGTAACCTCCACCTGGTGCAATTTCAAATAGGCACGCGATGATGCTGCTCGCGGAGCGTGCGGGTAGAAAGCTTGAGCGCCCGAGTAATCTGGCGCCTAGAGGAATGACTGTCATAGCGCCGACCTGCAAGGGAGGGCGCCGTAACAAAATCCGGCCTATCGGCCTGCTTCACTTGAGTTTCCGCTCTCTGGCTTGCCAGGGAGTATCTCGGCCGCGGCGCTTTGATCGCTGCGCGCCGCCCAAAAGCCCCCGCAACGGGGCTTTTTTTGTTTCTAAAAATAGAGCGGCGCAGATAAAGTTGTATAGACAACTTAAAATGAACAATTGGTTAAAGTTTCTTGGTTTTAATTAATTGCTGCATTGCAAAAATAGTTTTCCCGCGTCAGGCCAGCCCCTGAAAACTGGGCCGGTACGCGCCGTGGACGATTATTTTTTGCTTTAAACCAAGTCTTTCGCGGTGCTTGATTGCTGTTGTGCCTGGATGAGGAAATTATTGTCATGTGTCAACTAACTGTAAAAAATTCAATTATTTGATTTCGTTTTTTTCGATGTTTACGGTAGGAAAACACATGTGTGCAGATGAGGTACCACATTCACTATCTTTCATAAGTATCTAATTTATCGATATATTTTTATTTGAGACTCCTTCAACGATATGCGCTAAGTCCTTAATTTCATTAATAAAATTCCTGTTTTGCCAATCGGAAACCGCTTGACCACTATCTTTGCTTCCTCTAAAGTGGGCAACTGTGTGAAAAAGTGTGTTTTTGTGGGAAATTTTCCCTTTTCATCGCGATGCGCAAGCGTCGCAACCCAAGCTCAAAAAAAGGTCTTTCGTGTTTCAAGGCGCGTCCGCAATCAATCTCGATGCCAAAGGCAGGATGTCTATCCCTGCCAAGCACCGTGACGCGCTGGCGATTCAATGCGAAGGCCGTTTGACCCTGACCAAACACCCCGATGGCTGCCTGCTGTTTTTCCCCCGTCCCGTGTGGGAAAGCCACCGCCAGCAAATCGCCGCCTGGCCCATGTCGGCGCGCGCCTGGCAGCGCATCTTCCTCGGCAACGCCGTCGACGTCGAGCTGGACTCGGCCGGCCGCGTGCTGATCTCGCCCGAATTGCGCAATGCCGTCGGGCTGGCGCGCGAAGTCATGATGATCGGCATGGGCAGCCACTTTGAAATATGGGATGCCGCCAAATTGGCCGACAAAGAACAGCAGGCGATCGATGCCGGCACCCCCGATGTACTTTCCAATTTTTCTTTCTAAGGCTCCGTAATGACACAACTCACGGTGCCGGAATTTCAGCATCGCACGGTGCTGCTCGATGAAGCGGTCGATGCCCTCGACCTGACGGGCGACCGTGCGCACGGCGTTTACGTCGATGGCACGTTTGGCCGCGGCGGCCATAGCCGCTTGATTTTGTCGCGCCTGGCCGATGACGCGCGCCTGATCGGCTTCGACAAGGATTTGCAAGCGATTGCCACTGCCGAACAGATCGCCGACCCCCGTTTCCAGATCGTCCATGACAGCTTTGCCACCATGACGGCCAGTCTGGCCGAGCGCGGCGTGCGGCAGGTGGACGGCATTTTGCTCGACCTGGGCATCTCGTCGCCGCAGGTCGACGACGCGGCGCGCGGTTTCAGCTTCCGCAACGACGGACCGCTGGACATGCGCATGGATACCACGCGCGGCATCTCCGCGGCCGAATGGCTGGCCGTGGAAACCGAGCAGAATTTAGAGAAAGTGATACGCGATTATGGGGAAGAACGGTTTGCTTTTCAGATTGCAAAGGCGATTGTTGCTGGCCGGGCAGTCCAGCCAATTTCAAGCACACGACAGCTTGCCGGCATCGTGGCAGGCGCCGTCAAGACCCGCGAGAAGGGTAAGGACCCCGCTACCCGCACCTTTCAGGCAATCCGCATTTTCATTAACAAAGAGCTCGAGGATCTCGAGATCGGTCTGAACCAGGCGTATGCCTGCCTGGCGCCCGGCGCGCGCATGGCCGTGATCAGTTTTCATTCGCTGGAAGACCGCATGGTCAAGCGCTTCTTCGCCTCGAAGGCGAACGTGGAGCAGCCTGACCGCCGCCTGCCGATCCGCGCGGTCGACTTGCCGCAGCCGGAAATGAAGCTGATTTCGAAAATGAAGCCGTCCGACGCCGAGATCGAGGGCAATCCCCGTTCGCGTTCGGCCGTGATGCGCGTGGCGCAGCGTTTGCCCATTCCAGCTATTGGCGGCGCCCGATGACTGGCAAGCTGTGTGTCGTGCTGTCGGCCCTGCTGGTGTGCTGCGGCCTGTCGCTGGTGAACGCGCAGTACCAGTCGCGCCACTTGCTGATCGATCTGGAACGCGCGCAAGCGCTGTCGCGCCAGCTCGACATCGACTGGGCGCAACTGCAGCTGGACCAGTCCACTTTGGGCAAGCATGAACGCATCGAATCGATCGCGCGACGCGACCTGAGCATGACGCCGCTGACGGCGGCGCGTACGCAATACCTGACGGAGGGCGAATAATGAAGTTGGGCGGTAATAGCAACGGCCGGGTGGCGGCATCGAAAGGCGTGCCATTCTCGAAGAACCCCGTACTGGCGGTGCGTTTGCCCGTCTGGCGTTCGCGCGTCGTGCTGTTCCTGCTGTTCTTCGCTTTCGCCGGCCTGGGGGCGCGCGCCCTGTGGCTGCAGGGCGTGTCGACGCAGTTCCTGCAAAAGCAGGGCAAGGCGCGCTATGAGCGCACGCTGGAATTGCCGGCCACGCGCGGCAAGATCACCGACCGCAATGGCCAGGTGCTCGCTTCGTCCGTGCCCGTGAAAGCCATCTGGGCCATTCCCGACGACGTGCTGCAGGCGTCGCCCGAAAAAATCAATGCGCTGGCCGGCCTGCTGGAAATGAACGTCAACGAATTGCGCAAGAAGCTCGATTCGGACCGCAGCTTCGTTTACCTGAAACGCCAGGTCGAAATGGACGTGGCCGACAAAATCTCCAAGCTGGGCATCGACGGCATCGACGAGCGCAAGGAGTACAAGCGCTTTTATCCGCAGGGCGAAGTGATGACCCACGTGGTCGGCTTTACCAACGTGGAAGACGTGGGCCAGGAAAGCATGGAACTGGCGCAGCAGAAGACCCTCGTCGGCACCACCGGCAGCCGCCGCGTGATCAAGGACCGCCTGGGCCACATCGTCGAAGACATCGGTTTCATCCACGAACCGCATGACGGCAAGGACCTCACCCTGTCCGTCGACAGCAAGATCCAGTACATCGCCTTCACGCAGCTGAAGGAAGCGGTGGAGAAATTCAACGCCAAGGCCGGCGGCGCCGTGGTGCTCGACGTGCATACGGGAGAAGTGCTGGCCCTGGCCAATTACCCGAGCTACGACCCGAACGACCGCCGCAAGCTCACGGGCCAGCAGCTGCGCAACCGCGTCATGACCGATACCTTCGAACCCGGTTCGACCCTGAAGCCGATCACGGTCTCGCTGGCGCTCGACACGGGCCGGGTCAAGCCGGGCACCCTGATCGACACGGGCCCGGGCCGCTACACCATCGCCGACCGCACGATCACCGACACCAAGCCGCACGGCGTGATCAATGTCTCGGAAATCATCGAGATGTCGTCGAACATCGGCACCTCGAAAATCGCGCTGGGCATGCCGTCGCAGGAAATGTGGGAAATGTTTACCAAGGTGGGCTTTGGCCAGCAGCCAAAATGGGGTTTTCCCGGCGCCGTGGCCGGCCGTGTGCGTCCATACAAATCGTGGCGTCCGGTGGAACAGGCCACCATGAGCTACGGTAACGGCATTTCCGTGTCGCTGATCCAGCTGGCGCGCTCCTATATGATGTTCGCGCGCGATGGCGACACGATTCCGCTGTCGTTCCAGAAGGTCAATGAACTGCCCGTGGGCCAGCAAGTGATCAAGCCGAAGACGGCCGCCGAAATGCGCGCCATGCTCGAACTGGTCGTCTCCGGCGCGCACGGCTCGGCCAAGCGCGCCCAGGTTGCCGGTTACCGCGTGGGCGGCAAGACGGGTACCGCCTATAAAGTGGAAAACGGCCGCTATGCGATGCCGCGCAAATACATCGGCTCTTTTGTGGGCATGGTGCCGATGTCGGCGCCGCGCTTCATCATTGCCGTGATGATCGATGAACCGACCGGCCCCGCCCACTATGGCGGCCAGGTTGCCGCTCCCGCTTTCGCGGCGATTGCGACCAACGCGCTGCGCGCGATGAACGTACCGCCCGATTCCTCCGTTACCGAAATCGTGGTCCCGGCCAACGCCGGCCCGGAGGCCATGTGAAGTCACTCATGACCATACAAGACATCAGTTTGTGGATCAAAACGGCTGCCCCGTCCGGGCAGCTGACGTCCGATTCGCGCCGCGTGCAGCGCGGCGACGTGTTTTTCGCCTATGCCGGCGCCACCGATTTCATCGCCGCCGCCATCGCGCAGGGCGCCGCCGCCATCGTGCATGACGCCGTGGAATGGAACGCCGCATGGAGCGTGCCGCACCTGCTGGTCAGCGACCTGAAACGCCTGGCCGGCCCCGTGGCGCATGCTTTTTACGGCATGCCCGACAGCGCCATGTTCAGCGCCGGCGTGACGGGCACGAATGGCAAGACCTCGTGCGCGCTGTGGCTGGCGCAGGCGCTGGCGCGCCTGGGTGTAACGTCGTCCGTCATCGGGACGTTGGGCGTGGGCCTGTGCAAGCCGCGCGGCGCCATCGAATTCGACGTCACCGGCTACACGACCCCGGACGCCGTGCTGCTGGCGCGCAAACTGGCCGCCATGCGCGACGCTGGCGCCAAGGCCGTCGCCATCGAAGTGTCGTCGATCGGCCTGGACCAGGAACGTGCTGCCGGCATGCATTTCGACGTCGCCATGTTTACCAATCTGACGCGCGACCACCTCGACTACCATGGCGACATGGCGGCTTACGAGGCGGCCAAAGTAAAACTGTTCGACTGGCCCGGCCTGAAAACGGCCGTCATCAACCTGGACGACCCCATGGGCCTGCGCCTGGTGCGCCACGTGGATGGCAAGCTGGCGGGCGAATATCCGGTCATTGGCTACACCTTGCAGGATGCGACGGCCTTGCCCGACTTGCCGGGCGTGCTGATGCTGCGCGCCAGCCAGTTCCGCAGCCGGAATGCCGGCACCGACTTCCATCTGGAATGCGCGCTCGGTGTGGCGCTGGTCAAGACGCAACTGGTGGGCCACTTCAATATCAGCAACGCGCTGGCCGTGCTGGGCGCCTTGCTGGCGCACGGCACCGGCCTGCGCGCCGCCATCGACGGCATCGAATCGCTGCAGCCGGCCCCGGGCCGCATGCAGCAGGTGGGCGGCCAGGAAGCGCCGATGGTCGTCATCGATTACGCGCATACGCCGGACGCGCTGGAAAAAACCCTGGCTGCCTTGCGCCAGGTGGCGCAGGAACGGGGCGGCCAGCTGTGGTGCGTGTTCGGCTGCGGCGGCGACCGCGATCCGGGCAAGCGCCCGCAGATGGGCGCCATCGCGCAGCTGGCCGATCACGTGCTCGTCACCAGCGATAATCCGCGCAGCGAAGATCCGCACGCCATCATCGCGCAGATCGTCGCCGGCATGCGCGCCGATGGCCCGCAGCCGCAAGCCATCGAAGACCGCGCCGCCGCCATCCTGTCGGCCATCAAGCACGCGGCCAAGCCGGACGTGATCCTGTTGGCGGGCAAGGGCCATGAACCGTACCAGGAAATCAAGGGCAAGAAACTGCCGTTCTCCGACGCCGACCATGCGCAGCTGGCCCTGTCCGCGCGCCTGACGATGATGAGGACGAACTGATGGATCGCCTCATGCATGCAAGCCTGACGGAACTGATGCCATCGCTGCAAGGCGCGCAGCTGACGGGCGACGCCGTTTTTGACGGCGTGTCCACCGACAGCCGCAGCGCCCCAGCCGGCTCGCTGTTCGTCGCCCTGCGCGGCGAGAGTTTCGACGCCCACGACTTCCTCGACCAGGTGGCCGCGCGCGGCGTCGCCGCCGTGGTGGTCGAGCGCCTGCCCGAAGGCTGGGACAGCGGCAAGGTGCCGGCCATCGTGGTGGCCGATACCCTGGCTGCGCTGGGCCGCATCGCCAACCATTGGCGCGGCCGCTTCGATGTACCCGTCATCGGCGTCACCGGCAGCAATGGCAAGACCACCGTCAAAGAGATGATTTCGTCCATCCTGGCGGCGGCCTTCGGCGAAGAAGCGCGCCTGGCTACGCGCGGCAACCTGAATAACGAGATCGGCGTGCCACTGACCCTGTTCCGCCTGAGCGAGCAGCACAAGGCGGCCGTCATCGAGATGGGCATGAACCATCCCGGCGAGATCGCGCGTCTGGCCGCGATTGCCGCGCCGACCCTGGCCATGGTCAACAACGCGCAGCGCGAACACCAGGAATTCATGCATACGGTCGAGGCGGTGGCGCGCGAAAACGGCGCCGCGCTGGCTGCCCTGGCAAACGATGGCGTGGCCGTCTTCCCGCATGGCGACGAATTCACGCCACTGTGGCGCGAACTGGCCGGTGCACGCGCCGCCATCACCTTCGGCCTGTCGAAAGAGGCGGACGTCAGCTGCACGCACCGCGCGGCCGAGGATTTTGGCAGCGACCTGTTCGTCAGCGTGCGCGCGCAGGACGGCAGTCTGCGCCAGTTCTTTGTCGGCTTGCAGGCGGCCGGTGAACACAATGTGCGCAATGCGCTGGCTGCCGTGGCATGCGCCGTTGGCGCCGGCATCGCGCCGGAACATATCAAGCAGGGCCTGGAGGCGTTTTCTCCCGTGAATGGCCGCCTGCAGAAAAAACGTGCCGCCAATGGCGCCACCATCATCGACGACACGTATAACGCCAATCCGGATTCGGCGCGCGCGGCCATCGATGTGCTGGCGCAGGCCGCGGCACCGCGCATCCTGGTGCTGGGCGAGATGGGCGAAGTCGGCACGCAGGGGCAGCAGTTCCACGAAGAGATCGGCGCCTACGCCGCCGCCAAAGGCATCGAACACGTGCTGGCGACGGGCGGCCTGGCGCGCCATCTGGTCAATCCGGCGCAAGCTGCCGCGAGCCAGGAATCGGGCACGGTCGTGGAGTATTTCGAACAGTTCGACGGTTTGCTGGCGGCGCTCGATGCGCATTTGTCCGGCCGTTCGGATGCAACAGTATTAATCAAGGGCTCCCGTTTCATGAAGATGGAACGGGCCGTGCAGCATTTGATTGGTTCAAACAACAATAACAAGGAAGCTCACTAATCATGCTGCTCTGGCTCGCTCATTATTTCCAGGACGACATTGGCCCATTGCGGGTCTTTAACTTCATCACGTTCCGCGCCGTCTTCGCCACCTTGACGGCGATCCTGATCGGCCTGTGCGCCGGTCCTGCCGTGATCCGCATGCTCACGCGCATGAAGGTCGGCCAGGCCGTGCGTACGGACGGCCCGCAAACGCATCTGAAAAAACATGGCACGCCCACCATGGGCGGTGTGCTGATCCTTATCGCCATCGGCATTTCCACCCTGCTGTGGGCCGACCTGTCGAACCGCTTCATCTGGCCGGTCTTGATCGTCACCCTGGGCTTTGGCGCCGTCGGCTGGGCCGACGACTACCGCAAGGTGGTGCACCAGGACCCGGAAGGCATGCGCTCGCGCGAAAAATACTTCTGGCAGTCGCTGATCGGCATCGTCGCCGCGTTTTACCTGGCGTTTTCCGTCTCCGTGTCGGAGCCTGACGCGGGCCACGTGTGGAATCTGATCTACGCCTGGGTGCAGTCGGGCTTCGCCATGGACCTGCCGCCGAAGGCCGACCTGATCGTCCCGTTCTTCAAGACCATCAGCTATCCGCTGGGCGTGTGGGGCTTCATCGCGCTGACCTATTGCGTCATCGTCGGCACCAGCAACGCCGTCAATTTCACCGATGGTCTCGATGGCCTGGCCATCATGCCGACCGTGATGGTGGGCACGGCCCTGGGCCTGTTCGCCTACCTGACGGGCAACGCCACCTATGCGCGCTACCTGTTCATTCCGCACATCCCGGGCGCCGGCGAACTGGTGATCTTCTGCGGCGCGCTGGCCGGTTCCGGCCTGGCCTTCCTCTGGTATAACACGCATCCCGCGAAAGTGTTCATGGGCGACGTGGGCGCGCTGGCACTGGGCGGCGCACTGGGCACCATCGCCGTCATCGTGCGCCAGGAAATCGTCCTGTTCATCATGGGCGGCATCTTCGTCGTCGAAACGCTGTCCGTGATCATCCAGGTCGTCTGGTTCAAGTACACCAAGAAGCGCTATGGCGCGGGCCGCCGCGTCTTCCTGATGGCGCCATTGCATCACCATTTTGAACAAAAAGGCTGGAAAGAGACGCAGGTTGTCGTGCGTTTCTGGATCATCACCATGATGCTGGTGCTGCTCGGCCTGACCACCTTGAAGCTGCGCTGATGATGTACGACGCTAAAACCGCACTGGTACTGGGCCTCGGCGAATCGGGGCTGGCCATGGCCCTGTGGCTGGCCCGCAGCGGTGCGCTAGTCCGCGTGGCCGACACGCGCGAGGCGCCCGAGCGCCTGGCCGCGCTGCAGGCCGCCGTGCCGCAGGCGCAATTCATCGCCGGCGCTTTTACGGCCGACCTGCTCGATGGCGTCGATTTCGTTGCCGTCAGCCCCGGCCTGGCGCCGGGCCGCGAACTGGCGCACATTGCGCCGGCCGCTGCTGAAAAAAATATCCCCGTGTGGGGCGAGATCGAACTGTTCGCGCAGGCGCTGGCCGCGCTCAAGGCGGAACGCGGCTATGCGCCGAAAGTCATCGCCATCACGGGCACGAATGGCAAGACGACCGTCACCAGCCTGGTAGGGCTGCTGTGCGAGCGCGCGGGCCTGGCAACGCGCGTGGCAGGCAATATCAGCCCGGCCGCGCTCGACGTGCTGCGTGAAGTGCTCGATGCCGAGCCCGCGCCGCAGCCCGTGGATGCGGAAGCTGAAGCGGCCGAACCCGTCGCCAGCCCATTGCCGCAAGCGTGGATCCTGGAATTGTCCAGCTTCCAGCTGCACACGACGTTCAGCCTGCAGGCCGATGCGGCCACGGTCCTGAATCTGTCGCAGGACCACCTGGACTGGCATGGCGACATGGCCGCCTACGCAGCCGACAAGGCGCGTATCTTCGGCGAGCAGACCGTGCGCATATTGAACCGCGACGATGCGGCCGTCATGCACATGGCCGATCCGCTGACCGAGACGATCACCTTCGGCACGGGCGAACCGGCGGAAGTGGACAGCTTTGGCCTCGTCAATGAACGCGGCATCTTCTGGCTGGCGCAAGCCGTGCCCAGCGAAGAAGTGATCGAGAAAAAGCGCAAGAAGAACGATCCGGCGCCGGAACCGGTGCCGACGATGGCGAAGAAACTGATGCCGGCCGACGCGCTGAAAATCCGCGGCCAGCACAACGCCTCGAATGCGCTGGCGGCGCTGGCCCTGTGCCGCGCCATCGGCCTGCCATTCGCGCCGCTGCTGCACGGTTTGCGCGAATACCAGGGCGAGCCGCACCGCGTGGAGCTGATCACGGCAGTCAATGAAGTCGAATACTACGACGACAGCAAGGGCACGAACGTGGGCGCGACGGTGGCGGCCCTGTTCGGCCTGGGCAAGGCGTTTGGCGGCGCGGAACAGCGGTTGGTGCTGATCGCCGGCGGCGACGGCAAGGGGCAGGATTTCTCGCCGCTGGCCGAACCCGTGTCGCGCTATGTGCGCGCCGTGGTGCTGATCGGCCGCGATGCGCCTGCGCTGCGCGCGGCCCTCGAGCCGGCCGGCGTGGACATCGTCGATTGCAGCACCTTGCCCGAAGCCGTCAAGCGCGCCAGCAGTCTGGCGCTGGCCGGCGATGCCGTGCTGCTGTCGCCCGCGTGCGCCAGCCTGGACATGTTCAAGAACTATGCGCACCGCGCGCAGGTGTTTGTCGACGCCGTGCGCGACATCGCCCTGGAAAACGGACAGGATATCTGATGGCCTTCCAACTGCCCTTCAGCTTTGGTTCCGGCTCGGCTGCCAAGCCGCTGGATAGCCGCGCGCGGCAGTCGAAGATGATGGATTACGACAAGCCGCTGGTGTGGGTGGTCCTGCTGCTCATGTTGCTGGGCATGGTGATGGTGTATTCGGCTTCAATCTCGCTGTCGGATGCGCGCAAGTTCGCCGCCTACACGAACAATTATTTCGTCGTGCGCCAGGCGCTGTTCATCGGCGTGTCGATCATCGTCGGTGCGCTGGTGTTCCGCATCCCCGTCGCCACCTGGCAAAAGATCGCGCCGTGGCTGTTCATCGGCACCCTGGTGCTGCTGGTGATGGTGCTGATACCGGGCCTGGGCGTGTCGGTCAACGGCGGTCGCCGCTGGCTGAACCTGCCGGGTCTGCGGCCGCAGCCGTCCGAGCTGATGAAGGTGGTGATGGTGCTGTACGCGGCCGACTACACGGTGCGCAAGCAGGAATACATGCACAAGCTGACCAAGGGCTTCATGCCGATGGCGCTGGCCGTCAGCTTCGTCGGCTTGCTGCTGCTGATGGAGCCCGACCTGGGCGCCTTCGGCGTGATCGTCTGCATCGCCATGGGCATCCTGTTTCTGGGTGGCGTCAACGCCATCTGGTTCGGCGGCATCGGCGCCATGCTGACGGCGATCTTCGTCACCATCATCGCCTTGTCGAAATTCCGCCGCGAGCGGTTTTTTGCATATCTCGATCCATGGCAGGAAGACAATGCGCTGAACAAGGCTTACCAGCTGACACACTCCTTGATCGCCTTCGGGCGCGGCGAACTGTTTGGCGTGGGCCTGGGCGGCAGCGTGGAAAAACTGCACTACCTGCCCGAAGCGCATACGGACTTCTTGCTGGCCGTGATCGGCGAGGAACTGGGCCTGGTGGGCGTGCTGATCGTGATCGGCATGTTCTACTGGATTATCAAGCGGGCCTTCGACATCGGCCGCCAGGCGATCGCCATCGACCAGACCTTTGCGGGCTTGACGGCGAAGGGTATCGCCATCTGGATCGGCGTGCAGACCTTCATCAACATGGGCGTGAACCTTGGCCTGCTGCCGACCAAGGGCCTGACCTTGCCCTTGATGAGCTATGGCGGCACGGGTGTACTGATTAACTGTATCGGCCTGGCGATTTTGCTGCGCATCGATTACGAAAACCGGATCCTCATGCGCGGAGGCCGGCTATGAACAACGTGACGAACTTGAAAACGACGAAAAGACTGATGATCATGGCGGCCGGTACCGGCGGCCATATCTTCCCGGGCCTGGCGATTGCGCAGACGATGCGCGCGCGCGGCTGGGAAGTGAGCTGGCTGGGCACGACCCACGGCATGGAACAGGATCTGGTGCCGAAGAGCGGCATTCCCATGGACGCCATTGCGTTCTCGGGCATGCGCGGCAAGGGCCTGGCGCACACGATCAAGGGCGGCTTCAAGATGCTGGCCAGCTTCTTCGCCATCCGCCGCTTCATCGCGCGCCGCAAGCCGGACGTGGTGATGGGGATGGGCGGCTACGTGACCGTGCCGGGCGGCCTGATGGCGCGCCTGAAGGGCGTGCCGCTGGTGCTGGTCAATGCCGACGCGGCGCTGCTGTTGTCGAACAAGACCCTGGTACCGCTGGCGCAGCAGGTGTGCTTCGGTTTCCCTGCCGATTTCGGCAGCGCCGCCGGCAAGGCCGTCGTCACGGGCAATCCCGTGCGCGCCGAGATCCTCGCGATGGCGCCGCCGACCACGCGCTTCGCGGGCCGCAGCGGACCGTTGCGCATCCTCGTGGTGGGCGGCAGCCTGGGCGCGAAAGCGCTGAACGACAATCTGCCTGCCGCGCTGGCGTTGATGCCGGAAGCCGAGCGTCCGCTGGTGACGCACCAGTCGGGCAAGAAGAATATCGACGCCCTGCATGCCGCGTATGCGCAGGCGGGCGTGCAAGCCAATGTGGTCGACTTCATCGACGACATGGCCATGGCATATACCGAGGCCGACCTGGTGATTTGCCGCGCAGGCGCCATCACCCTGTCGGAATTGACGGCGGCCGGCGTGGCCAGCGTGCTCGTACCGCTGGTGGCGTCGACCACCAGCCACCAGCGCGACAACGCGCAATGGATGGCAAAACAAGGCGCGGCGATTCATCTGCCGCAAACGGAAATGAGTGCGGCGTCGCTGAGCACATTGCTGGCGTCCTTGACGCGCGATACCTGCCAGCACATGGCGCAAGCGGCGCTGGCAGCAGGCAAGCGCGACGCCAATGAGGCGATCGCACACGTATTGGAAAAACTGGCATGAGGTTAGCTCTGTGAAGCATAAAGTAAACAATATCCACTTTGTCGGCATTGGCGGCAGCGGCATGAGCGGCATCGCCGAAGTGCTGGTCAACCTCGGCTACAAGGTGTCGGGCTCCGACCTGGGCAGCAATGCGGCGACGCAGCGCCTGGCGAGCCTGGGCGCGACCGTCATGCTCGGCCACGCGGCGGAAAATATCGGCGACGCCGATGCGGTGGTGACGTCGGGCGCCGTCCCGCAGGACAATCCGGAAGTGGCGGCCGCACGCGCGCGCAAGATTCCGCTGGTGCCGCGCGCCGTGATGCTGGGCGAGTTGATGCGCCTGAAGCGCGGCATCGCGATTGCCGGCACGCACGGCAAGACGACGACCACCAGCCTCGTCGCTTCCGTGCTGGCGCAAGGCGGTCTCGATCCGACTTTCGTCATCGGCGGCCGTTTGACCAGCGCCGGCGCGAACGCCAAGCTGGGCTCGGGCGACTACCTGGTGGCCGAAGCCGATGAATCGGACGCCTCGTTCCTGAACCTGACGCCGATGATCGAAGTGATCACGAATATCGACGCCGATCACATGGACACCTACGAGCACGATTTCGAAAAACTCAAGCAGGCTTTCGTGCAGTTCACGCACCGCCTGCCATTCTATGGCCGCGCCATGCTGTGCATCGACGATCCGCACGTGCGCGCCATCATCCCGTTCGTCACCAAGCCCGTCACCACTTATGGTTTCGCGGAAGACGCGCAAGTGCGCGCCATCAATGCGCGCGCCGTGGGCCTGGAAATGCACTTCACCGTGCTGCAGGAAGGCTATCCTGACCTCGACGTGGTGCTGAACCAGCCCGGCATGCACAATGTGCAGAATGCCTGCTCGGCGATCGCCATCGCGCGCGAAATCGGCATCGCCGACAGCGCCACGCAGCAGGGCCTGGCCGAGTTCTCCGGCGTGGGCCGCCGCTTCACGCGCTATGGCGACGTGGCGCTGCCGAACGGCGGCAGCTTCGCGCTGGTCGACGATTTCGGCCACCATCCGGTGGAAACGGAAGTGACCCTGGCCGCCGCGCGCGCCGCCTATCCGGGCCGCCGCCTCGTGCTGGCGTTCCAGCCGCACCGCTACAGCCGCACGCGCGACCTGTTCGAGGATTTCGTCAAGGTGCTGGGCGCGCCCGACGTGCTGCTCTTGTCGGAGGTGTATGCGGCGGGCGAAGCGCCCATCGTCGCCGCCGACGGACGTGCCCTGGCGCATGCGCTGCGCGCGCGCGGCAAGATCGAACCGATTTTCGTCGAGTCCATGAAGGACATGGCCGACACCATCATGAGCGTGGCGCGCGACGGCGACGTCGTGCTGACCATGGGCGCGGGCTCGATCAGCGGCATCCCGCAACAACTGACAACGTATCCATCCAACACTGTAAAGGCCTGATGTGAACCAAGCTTCAGCTATCGACGTAAAACAATTGGGCAAGGTCGGCGTCCTGTTCGGCGGCCGTTCGGCCGAGCGCGAAGTGTCGCTGATGTCCGGCGCGGGCGTGCTGGCCGCATTGAAAAGCCATGGCGTGGATGCGCATGGCTTTGATACGGGCGAACGCAGCCTGGCCGAACTGGCCGCTGAGCGATTCGACCGCGTCTTCATCGCGCTGCATGGCCGCTTCGGCGAAGACGGCAGTCTGCAGGGCGCGCTGGAACAGCTGGGCATTCCCTACACGGGCAGCGGCGTGATGGCCTGCTCGGTGGGCATGGACAAGATTTACACCAAGATGATCTGGCTGATGCATCAACTGCCGACGCCGAAGTACGCGGTGCTGGACGACAGCTCCGACCTGGCCAAGGTCGCCGCGGAACTGGGCTTGCCGCTGATCGTCAAGCCGCCGCATGAAGGTTCGAGCATCGGCATCACGACGGTCAACGAAGCGCCGGCCTTCCAGGCCGCCTACGACATCGCCGCCGGCCTCGATGATTCGGTGCTGGCCGAGGAATTCATCAAGGGCCGCGAGTTCACCGTCGCGATCCTGGGCAAGGGCGCCGCGGCGCGCGCGCTGCCGCCGATCGAAATCGTCGCGCCGCAAGGAAATTACGATTACCAGAACAAGTACTTCACGGACGATACGCAGTATTTCTGCCCGCCGCAGCTGGATGGCGCGATCATCGCCGAAATGGAACGCATCGCCCTGGCGGCTTACCGCGCGCTCGGCTGCGAAGGTTGGGGACGGGTCGATGTGCTGATGCGCGCGGCCGACAGCAAGCTGTTTTTGCTGGAGGTCAATACCTCGCCAGGCATGACGGGTCACTCGCTCGTGCCGATGGCGGCGCGCGCGGAAGGCACCAGCTATGAAGACCTGTGCCTGGAAATCGTCGCCGGCGCAAGCCTGAAAATGCACAAGGGACAGCGCTGATATGTGGCATGACGCTAAAAGCCTCAATACGACCGCCAACGGCTTGCTGGCCGCGGTTCTGGTCGTGTGCGTGGCCGCCGGCGTCTGGTGGGTGTCGCAGCGTCCCATGTTCGACCTGCGCACGATCAAGGTGGAAAGCGCGGACGACAAGGGCCTGCGCCACGTGAATTACCTGACCCTGCGCAGCGGCACTTTGGGCCGCATCAAGGGCAATTTTTTCACGACCAACCTGGAAAGCGTGCGCGGCGTGTTCGAATCGGTGCCCTGGGTGCGCCGTGCGAGCGTGCGGCGCGAGTGGCCGAACCAGCTGATCGTGGCGCTGGAAGAACACGAGGCACTGGGCACCTGGGGCGAGGATGGACGCCTGCTGTCGGTCAAGGGCGACGTGTTTACGGCGAATGTGGCCGAAGCCGAAGACGACCATGAATTGCCTGCGTTTGCCGGTCCCGATGGCAGCGAAAAAGAAGTATTGGCCACCTATGTGCAGCTGGCAAAGTGGTTTGCGCCGCTGAAGATGGTGCCGGAAACGCTGTCGCTGTCGAGCCGCTATGCGTGGACCGTGAAACTGAACAACGGCATGAGCGTGGCGCTGGGACGAGAGCAGAATCATACGACCCTGAAGGCGCGGGTCGACCGGCTGGTGGGCATCTATCCGCAGCTGGCGAGCCGGCTGGAAAATATCGACACGATCGATATGCGCTACCAGAATGGCCTGGCGCTCAGTTCCGCCGGTCTGGTGATACCGGCCGAAGGCAAGGATGGCAAGCCAGTGATCAAGAAGAAAAACAGCAGTCCGATTAAAAAACCGGCTTAACCGAATACCCAATTAATTAATAGCCCAAAAAACTAGGCGAAAGAAATGACAAAAGACGCGAAAAACCTGATCGTCGGCCTCGACATCGGCACCTCGAAAGTGGTGGCGGTGGTAGCCGAAGTGATGTCCGACGGGCGCCACGAAGTGATCGGGCTGGGCCAGCACGAATCGAAGGGCCTGAAAAAGGGCGTGGTGGTCAATATCGAGGCCACGGTGGAGTCCATCCAGCGCGCGCTGGAAGAGGCCGAGCTGATGGCCGACTGCAAGATCCGCAATGTGTACGCGGGCATTGCGGGCAGCCATATCCGCAGCTTCAATTCCAGCGGCATGGTGGCCATCAAGGACAAGGAAGTGACGGCGACCGACGTGGCGCGCGTCATCGAGACGGCAAAAGCGGTTAACATTCCGACCGATCAGCAATTGCTGCACACGGTGCCGCAAGAGTTCATCGTCGACAGCCAGGAAGATGTGCGCGAGCCTATCGGCATGAGCGGCATCCGCCTGGAGGTGAAGGTGCATATCGTCACCGGCGCCGTGTCGGCGGTGCAGAACATCGTCAAGTGCGTGCGCCGCTGCGGCCTGGAAGTGTCGGACCTGATCCTGCAGCCGATGGCGTCCGCCGATGCGGTGCTCACGCCCGACGAGAAGGAACTGGGCGTGGTGCTGATCGACATCGGCGGCGGCACGACCGATGTGGCGGTATTCTCCGATGGCGCGATCCGCCATACGGCAGTCATTCCCATCGCCGGCGACCAGATCACCAACGACATCGCCATGGCCTTGCGCACCCCGACCGCGGAAGCGGAAGAAATCAAGATCCGCTATGGCGTGGCCAAGCAGGTCCTGGCCGACCCTGGCGAATCGCTGGAAGTGCCTGGCCTGGGCGACCGCGGTCCGCGCAACCTGTCGCGCCAGGCGCTGGCGGCAGTGATCGAACCGCGCGTCGAAGAGCTGTTCGCCATGGTGCACCAGGTGGTGCGCGAATCCGGTTATGAAGGCGTGCTGTCGTCGGGCATCGTGCTCACGGGCGGCACGTCCATCATGCCCGGCATGGTGGAAATGGCGGAAGATATTTTCCTGAAACCGGCGCGCCTTGGCACGCCCGAGTATCGGGGCCAGCTGGCCGACGTGGTGCGCAGTCCGCGCTATGCCACGGTATTGGGCCTGCTGCTGGAAGCGAAGAAGCAATACCTGCGCGGCCACATCGTGACGCGTCAGGACGGCTCGGTGAAGGCAGTCTGGCAGCGCATGAAGGAATGGTTTTTAGGGAATTTTTAAGGGCATGATTTACGCCCGGCAGTACAGGTTTTTTGGCAGCATCGCAGGTACACACACATAACTTAATTTTATATTTAACCGCAGTTTTCAATCTCCAGTTCTCCTACCAATATGAGGCCTGGCGCTTGGAAACCGCATCTGATAGGAGCACATCATGGAGTTCGATATGGTCGATAACACAGCTTTAGGTACCGTCATCAAGGTCGTCGGCGTCGGCGGTGCGGGTGGCAATGCAGTCCAACACATGATCAACAAAGGCATGTCGGGCGTGGAATTCATTGCCGCCAACACCGACGCACAGGCCCTGTCGACATCGAAGGCCCACAACATCATCCAGATCGGCGATACCGGTCTGGGCGCAGGCATGAAGCCTGCCGTCGGCCGCCAGCTGGCCGAAGAGTCGCGCGCGCGCATCGCCGATTCGCTGCGCGGCGCGCACATGGTCTTCATCGCCGCCGGCATGGGCGGCGGCACCGGTACGGGCGCCGCTCCCATCGTGGCCGAAGTGGCCAAGGAACTGGGCGCGCTGACGGTGGCCGTGGTCTCCAAGCCATTCTCGTACGAAGGCCAGAAGTGCATGGACATCGCCGACGAAGGCCTGGAGCAGCTGTCCCTGCACGTCGATTCGCTGATCATCATCCTCAATGAAAAACTGGAAGAGATCTACGAAGACGAAAGCATGCTGGAATGGATGCAGCATGCCGATGATGTGCTCAACAACGCGGTGGCCGGCATTGCCGAGATCATCAACGTGCCTGGCCATATCAACGTCGACTTCAACGACGTGAAAACCATCATGGGCGAGCAGGGCAAGGCCATGATGGGCACGGCGACGGCGTCCGGCGTCGACCGCGCGCGCATCGCCGCCGAACAGGCTGTCGCTTCGCCGCTGCTGGATGGCATCGATCTGTCCGGCGCGCGCGGCGTGCTGGTCAACGTCACGGCCAGCCGTGGCTTGAAAGGCAAGGAGATCAAGGAAGTCATGGCTGCCGTGCGCGCGTTTGCCGCGCCGGACGCGTCGATCGCGCAAGGTATCGCCTACGACGACGCCATGGGCGACGATATCCGCGTTACCGTGGTGGCGACGGGCCTGGGCCGCGCGAAGAAAAACATCCAGCTGGTACCGCAGCAAGTGCTGCGCACCGGTACCCACAACAGCCCGCTGACCCCGTCGGCTGCCATGGGTAGCGCGCAAGCGGCGACGACGACGGTTGGCGTGGCCACGCCGGCAGCCGGTTTCGACGGCATGAAGGCACCGGCGGTATGGCGCCGCGAATCGGCTTCCGAGCAAGTGCGCGCGATGGAAAAGAATGGCATGGAGACGTACGACATTCCAGCCTTCCTGCGCAAACAAGCCGATTAAGCGCAGTGAAAAAAGCCCATGGCGGCGTTGCATAGCCTTGCCCTGAGCATTTTTCATGCGCTTCAATATGGAAAAGGTGATCTGATGTATGCAACGATGACGGCGGCCTGAGGGCCGCCGTTTTTTTTGCCGGTTTTTGACTTTTGACTTTGCCTTTGCGGCCATTTTCTGCGCAAATGCGGCAAGTCAGGCATACTATCGCGCAGTGTCGGCATCATGCCGGCAGAACCCTCAACCGACAGTACACAAGGAGTCAACATGACCATCAAGATCGGCGACACCCTGCCAGAAGGCACCCTGGCCGAATTCATCGAAAGCGAAACCGAAGGTTGCGCACTGGGCCCGAACACGTTCAACGTGCAAGACCTGGTCAAGGGCAAGAAGATCGCCATCTTCGGCCTGCCAGGCGCCTATACCCCGACCTGCTCCGCACAGCACGTGCCGGGCTACGTGCAGCACGCTGCCGACCTGAAAGCCAAGGGCGTCGATGAAATCTGGTGCATCTCCGTTAACGACGCCTTCGTGATGGGCGCCTGGGGCCGCGATCAGAAAGCCACCGGCGTCGTGCGCATGATGGCTGACGGCAATGCCGCCTACAGCAAGGCACTGGGCCTGGACGCCGATTTCTCCAAGCACGGCATGGGCACGCGCTCGCAGCGCTACTCGATGCTGGTCGACAATGGCGTCGTGACGCAATTGAACGTCGAGCAGGGCGGCAAGTTTGAAGTGTCGAATGCGGAAACCTTGCTGGGCCAGCTGGCCTAAGCAGATCGTAGGTCGGCTTAGCGCAGCGTAAGCCGACGAGCTGCGTTCGCACCGCGTTTGCTTCTGCATTGTTGGATTACGCGCTGCGCGCTAATCCAAGCTACGCAAAAAAAACGGCGCCATCGGCGCCGTTTTGACGTTTACTGTACCGACGGTTTCCTTGCCTCGAACATGGCCGCATCGATGCTGAATGAATAATCGTCCTGCAGCGCGAAATATTTTCTCGCTTCCTCGGGCGCGCCATCGAACAGGTTGCGGATGGCCGCCACTCTTTCGCTTGGTGTGCGCATGCGCGCCACCCACTCGTCGAACTGCATGGTCAGTTTCCACACGCTGCGCAAGCTGTGCGTGAATCCCGCGTTGTTGAACTTGGCGCCCCATTCGCAGGTGCGGTAGTCGCGCACGTGCGAGGCGTCGCGCAGCATTTCCACCGCCTGCAAGGTGCTGTCGTACAGGGCCGTCTTGGGCGCGACGATATCGATCACGAGCAAGGTGCCGTTCGGACGCAGCACGCGCCACGCTTCCGCCAGGGCCGCGGCCACGTCGTTCCAGTGGTGCGCGGAAAAGCGCGTGACGACCATGTCGAAGCTGGCGTCGGCAAACGGCAGGCGGGCCACGTCGCCCTGCTGCGTGCTGATGTTGTGCAAGCCGCGCTGCGCCCTGGCGTGGTCGACGACGTCGAGCATGGGCTGCGCCAGGTCGTAGGCGACGACCGATTGCGCCACGGGGGCGACGGCAAAGCTGGCGTGGCCGGCGCCGCAGCCCAGGTCCAGGACGACGGGCTTGCCGTGGCGGCGCGCGCATTCCTGCATCAGCACCAGGTCGGCGCCTTGCGCGTGGACGGCGCTGCTCAGGTAGGCATTGGCTGTCTTGCCAAACTGTTCGGTAACGACATCGTGCTGCTGCATGGTTTTCTCCTGGTGATGGGTGAGTTCCTGCAGAATAAGGATAAAATTATCCTGTAACAAGGCCATAACTTATACTGGTATATCCACTACCATGCATCCATGCCATGTCGAATAAACTTGCTGAATTCATCCGCGCCCGGCGCGAAGCCGTCACCCCCGCCATGGCTGGCTTGCCCGGTGGCGGGCGGCGGCGCACGCCGGGCTTGCGGCGCGAAGAGCTGGCGCAGCTGTGCGACGTCAGTCCCACGTGGCTGACGTGGCTGGAGCAGGGGCGGCCCGTGTCGGCCTCGGCCAAGATGCTGGCCCGCCTGGCGCAGGTGCTGCAGCTGAGCGCGGCCGAGCGCGCCTATCTGTTCGAGGTGGCTGACAAGCATGACCCCAGCCATGGGGCAGGCGAGGGCGGTGGGCCTGCCAGCGCCGAACTGGCCGCCATCGTGTCCGCCATCGACGCGCCCGCGTACGTCCTCGACCGCGCATGGAACGCCGTGGCGTGGAACGGGGCGGCGTCCACCTTGTTTGCGGGCTGGCTGCATGACGACGGGGATGCACCGAACCAATTGCGCTTCATGTTCCTGGACGCGGGCGCGCGCGATCTCGTCGTCGGCTGGCCCGAGCGGGCGCAGCGGCTGGTGGCGGAATTCCGCGCCGATATCGGCCGGCAGGCGGACCAGGCGCCGCTGGCCGGCCTGATCGCGGAACTGGCCGGCGCCAGTGCGCAATTTCGCCAGTGGTGGGGCGCGCAGCAGGTGCAGGGCCGCGATGGCGGCTTGCGCCAGTTTCAGCATGCGCAACAGGGGCTGCTGGCATTCAACCAGGTGACCTTGCACCTGGCGCGCCGGCATGAATTGAAACTGGTGATGCTGTTGCCTGTGTAGTTGCTCCTTTGAAAATGTAAAATGGCCGCGCTTGCTATAATCGGCTTGATGGTGTGGCCTTGCCATGCTGTCCTGGCTCCGGCCGTCGCCATGATGACGGTCCCGTTCTTTCGCCAGGAGTCTGTCCTGCTACCCCGCAATCCCAACCTGCGCAGCATCTATGTGATGCTGGTCGCCGTCGCCATGTTTTCCCTGATGGACACGGCCATGAAGCTGTTGTCCGCCCATTATCCCGCCATGCAGGTGACGGCCTTGCGCGCGCTGTCGTCCCTGCCGCTCGTGTGCCTGTACCTGCTGTACCGCGGCGCTTTCAAGAACGTACTGAAGGTGCGCTGGCCGCTGCACGTGCTGCGCGGCGCCCTGGGCGTGATGATGATTACCCTGTTCGCCTATGGCTTGAAGCGCATGTCGCTGGCCGAGGCGTATTCGCTGTTCTTCGTCGCTCCCTTGCTGATCACGGTGCTGTCGGTCTTTATCCTGAAGGAAAAAGTCGACGTCGCGCGCTGGTGCGCCATCGCCGTGGGGCTGCTGGGCGTGCTGGTGGCGCTGCGCCCAGACGGCTCGGGATTCTTTTCGCTGGCCGGCCTGGCCGTGCTGGGCTCGGCCGCCTGCTATGCCATTTCCGCCGTCACGGGCCGTATCCTCAGCCGCACGGACGCCAGCGAAAGCATGGTTTTCTGGCTGATGGTGATGATGGCCGCTGGCGGCGTGGCCCTGTCGGCGCACGAATGGGTGAGCATCCGCCGCGAAGACTGGTGGCTGCTGGCGGGCTTGTCATTGAGCGGCTTCCTGGGGCAGCTGGCGATTACGGAAGCGTTTCGCCATGGCAAGGCGTCCAGCGTGGCGCCGTTCGAATACTCGGCCCTGGCCTGGGGCATGGCCCTGGACTGGATGCTGTGGCGCGCCTTGCCCGACGAATACACGCTGATCGGCGCGGCCATCATCATCGGCAGCGGGATTTACCTGGTGCGCCGCGAAGCCGTGCATGCGGAAAGCGAACATCCGTAAGAAACGGTTGTGGTATTTCTGGCGTGATCCATGCCGCGCCGCAACGAAAATCCGGCAAATAGATATAATCGACAGATGTTAAAACAACGCACTATCAAACAACAGGTCCGCACCATCGGTGTTGGTTTGCATTCCGGCACCAAGGTCGAGCTGATCCTGCGTCCTGCCGCGATCGACACGGGCATCGTGTTTCGCCGCATCGACCTCGATCCCATCGTCGAGTTTCCCGCCAGCGCCATGGCTGTGGGCGACACGCGCATGGCTTCCGTGCTGATCAAGGATGGCGCCAGGGTGTCCACCGTGGAGCATCTGATGTCGGCGGCGGCGGGCCTGGGGATCGACAATATGTATATCGACGTGAATGCGGAAGAAATTCCCATCATGGACGGTTCCGCCTCGTCCTTCGTCTACCTGCTGCAGCAGGCTGGCGTGGAAGAGCAGCAGGCGGCGAAGAAATTCATCAAGGTCGTCAAGCCCGTGGAAGTGCGTCACGGTAAGGGCGACGCGGAGAAATGGGCGCGCTTGTCGCCATACGACGGTTTCAAGCTCGATTTCTTCATTGAATTCAACCATCCGGCCGTCGATGGCACGATGCAGCGCGCCTCGGTCGACTTTGGCGACGTGTCGTATGTGCACGACGTGGCGCGCGCGCGCACCTTCGGTTTCATGCAGGACGTGGAAAGCTTGCGCGGCATGGGCCTGGCACGTGGCGGTTCGCTGGAAAACGCCATCGTCATGGACGAGTACCGCATCCTCAACGCGGACGGCTTGCGCTATGAAGACGAGTTTGTGCGCCACAAGATCCTCGACGCCATCGGCGACCTGTACCTGGTGGGCCATCCCTTGCTCGCCTACTATACGGCGCACAAGTCCGGCCACGCGCTGAACAACCAGCTGCTGCTGGCGCTGCTGGAACAGCCCGATGCGTATGAAATCGTCTCGTTCGATACCAACGAGGCGGCGCCGCAATCCTACCTGCGCCAGATGGAGCGCGAGTGGTCGCTGACGTAGGTCGGATTAGCGGGGCGACGCCCCGCGTAATCCGACAACCATGTTGGCACTGATCGTGGTGTTGTCGGATTACGGCCCGAAGGGCCTAATCCGACCTACGCGATATGCGTTAATTTAGCGCCGTTATTCTCAGTCCCGCGGTTCGCGGTGGTGGCGCACTAAACTGCGCAGCGCCGCGATCAATTGCTCGTTCTGCTTCGATGGCGGCAGTGCCGTGCTCAGCTCTTCCAGGGCCGACATGGCTTTTTCCGGCAAGACCAGCGCCCGCGTATGCACGATGGGCGCGATGCTCTTGATGACTTGCACTTTCAGCTTGATGCCTGAAATCTGCCAGCCCTTTCTTTCCAGTTCCCCTTGCAACTTAGGTAATTGCTGCTTGAGTTTCGCCGCCAGCGCCGCGTTCGGCGTGGCCAGCACCAGTTGGCCGCCCTCGAATTGCAGGATGTCGCAATGCTCGAACATCGCCGGCAAGGCCTTGGCGCAATCTTTCTGCAGGGCGGCCAGGCGCGTGACGGTGGGCATCAGGGAAGCCATCGTCGCGTTGCCGCGCAGAAAATCGGTTGCGCCCGTGACGGCCGGGCCTGAACGGGCAAAGCCGTAGCCGCGGCGCGGCGCCGGAGAATAAGTGGGAGTTCGCATGGGCGAAACATAGCACACTCGCCCGCGCATGACGAGTGCTGCCGCGGGTGCGGCGCAGGCGTGCGGGCCGTATTGCCTTACAGTATGGAAAATGTCCGCAATTTCTGCCATTTGTTTGTCATTAAGCTATTGTTATATGGCGCATTACCCCAACCATGTCGGGAACGCATGATAAAATCATCGTCTTTTGCCATAGTCGAACTCCGTGCGGTGACGCGATACCTACCTCGTTGTTCCCTACCGAGCTTTTTTTAACGGCGTTTTTTCAAGAATTCAAGCATGTCATTACTGACCCAGATTTTCGGTAGCCGCAACCAGCGGCTGCTCAAGCAATACCAAAAAACGGTACGCGAGATCAATGCGCTCGAGCCGGCCATCGAAAAGCTGTCGGATGCCGAGCTGCAAGCGAAAACGCCTGCCTTCAAGGAACGCATCGCCGCTGGCGAATCGCTCGATGCCTTGTTGCCGGAAGCCTTTGCCGTTTGCCGCGAGGCCAGCAAGCGCGTCCTGCGCATGCGCCATTTCGATGTGCAGATGATCGGCGGCATGGTCTTGCATTTCGGTAAGATCGCGGAAATGGGCACGGGCGAGGGCAAGACCCTGATGGCAACCTTGCCAGCCTACCTGAATGCCCTGTCGGGCAAGGGCGTGCATATCGTCACCGTCAATGATTACCTGGCGCAGCGCGATGCCGAAACCATGGGCCGCCTGTATGCATGGCTGGGGCTGTCGACTGGCGTGAACATGTCGCAGATGGAGCACAGCGCCAAGCAGCAGGCGTACAACTCCGACATCACCTATGGCACGAACAATGAATTCGGTTTCGACTTCTTGCGCGACAATATGGTCTACGAAGCGCGCGAACGCGTGCAGCGCAGCCTGAACTTCGGCATCGTCGATGAAGTCGACTCGATTCTGATCGATGAAGCGCGTACTCCGCTGATCATTTCGGGCCAGGCCGAGAACCATACGGACCTGTATCACAAGATCAATGAAGTGCCTGCGCGTCTGACTTTGCAGATCGGCGAAGAAACGCCGGATGGCAAGGGCAAGGTTGAAGTACCGGGCGACTACACGAAGGATGAAAAAGCGCACCAGGTGCTGCTGACGGAAGCCGGCCACGAAAAGGCCGAAGGCATCCTGATGGAAATGGGCCTGCTGCCGGAAGGCGCGTCGCTGTACGATTCGGCCAACATCACCCTCGTGCACCACCTGTATGCGGCCCTGCGCGCGCATGCGCTGTACTTCAAGGATCAGCACTATGTGGTGCAGAACAATGAAGTGGTGATCGTCGATGAATTCACGGGTCGTCTGATGACGGGCCGCCGCTGGTCCGATGGCTTGCACCAGGCCGTCGAAGCGAAAGAAGGCGTCAAGATCCAGAACGAGAACCAGACGCTGGCCTCGATCACCTTCCAGAACTACTTCCGCATGTACGCCAAGCTGGCTGGCATGACCGGTACGGCCGATACCGAAGCGTACGAATTCCAGGAAATCTACGGCCTGGAAACGGTCGTGATCCCGCAAAACCGTCCGCTGCAGCGCAAGGACCGCCAGGATCAGGTCTACAAATCGTCGGCGGAAAAATACAACGCGATGTTGAACGACATCCGCGACTGCTACGAGCGCGGCCAGCCCGTGCTGGTCGGTACGACTTCGATCGAAAACTCGGAACTGCTGTCGGGCATCCTGACCAAGGCCGGTTTGCCGCACAACGTGCTGAACGCGAAGCAGCATGCCCGCGAAGCGGAAATCATCGCCCAGGCAGGCCGTCCGAAAGCCATCACCATCGCCACCAACATGGCCGGCCGCGGTACGGACATCGTGTTGGGCGGTAACGTCGAGAACCAGATCAAATTCATCGAAGCCAATGCTGAACTGAGCGACGCCGACAAGGCAGCCCAGTCGCAGACCTTGCGCGATGAATGGCAATCCCTGCACGACCACGTGGTCAATGCGGGCGGCTTGCACATCATCGGCACCGAACGCCACGAATCGCGCCGCGTCGACAACCAGCTGCGTGGCCGTGCCGGCCGCCAGGGCGATCCGGGTTCGTCGCGTTTCTATTTGTCGCTCGACGACGCGCTGCTGCGCATCTTCGCCGGCGACCGCGTGCGCGCCGTGATGGACCGTTTGAAAATGCCGGAAGGCGAACCGATCGAGGCAGGCATCGTCTCGCGTTCGATCGAATCGGCCCAGCGCAAGGTGGAAGCGCGCAACTTCGACATCCGCAAGCAATTGCTGGAATACGATGACGTCGCCAATGACCAGCGTAAAGTCATCTACCAGCAGCGTAACGAGCTGCTGGAAACGACGGACATCTCGGACATGATCGCCTCCCTGCGTCACGGCGTGTTCACCGACCTGGTGCACGAATACGTGCCGCACGAATCGGTGGAAGAGCAGTGGGATATCAAGGGCCTGGAAAATACCCTGGCCAGCGAATGGCAGCTCGACTTGCCGCTGCAGCAATTGCTGGAAGCCGATTCGACCCTGACGGACGAAGAGATCCTGGAAAAAGTGCTGGCCGCGGCCGATGCCGTGTACCAGTCGAAGATCGACATCGTCGGCAAGGAATCGTTTGGCGGCTTCGAACGCAATGTCATGCTGCAAAGCGTGGACAGCCACTGGCGCGAACACCTGGCGGCGCTCGATCACCTGCGCCAGGGTATTCACCTGCGCGGTTATGCGCAGAAGAACCCGAAACAGGAATACAAGCGCGAAGCGTTTGAACTGTTTGGCCAGATGCTCGACATGATCAAGAACGACGTCACGAAACACGTGATGACGGTGCGTATCCAGTCGCGCGAAGAAGTCGATGCGGCCGAACAGGCGATGCAGCAGTCGCACGTGGAAAACGTGCACTACCAGCACGCCGAATTCGACCCGAACGCGGCGCCGGAAGAATTGCTGGCGCCTGCGGCCGGCGGCAATATGGACAACGTCGACGACATGAGCGTGAGTATGGGCGTCAAAGTGGGCCGCAACGACCCATGCCCTTGCGGCAGCGGCAAGAAGTACAAAGCCTGTCATGGAAAATTGGCGTAAAGCCGGTTTGACAGCTTGAGCAAAAACGGAGACCGCGGTCTCCGTTTTTTTATGCCTTTTCAATTGACTGGCGCGCATGTGTGGGCACGCATGTTCACCGGCGCCGCGAAGGCGCTACAATAGCGCTTCCATTTTCCCTCGCAGAAGAACTCACCATGGCCGTCAATTCTCCCAAGCCCGTCGCCGCCGACTTGAAAGCCGTCGCCGGCATTGAAATCGGTGTTGCCGAAGCCGGCATCAAGAAACCCAACCGCAAGGATTTGCTGGTATTGAAACTGGCGCCGACGGCCACCGTGGCCGGCGTGTTCACCTTGAACCGCTTCTGCGCCGCGCCCGTGCAAATCTCGAAAGCCAACCTGGCGGCCGTGACGGCCGGCGCCGCGCCGATCCGCGCGCTGCTGGTCAACACGGGCAACGCGAATGCGGGCACGGGCGAATCGGGCCTGGCCGACGCGCAGGCCAGCTGCGCGGCGCTGGCCGAACTGCTGGGCTGCACGCCGCAGCAGATTTTGCCGTTTTCCACGGGCGTGATTCTCGAACCCCTGCCCGTGCAGCGCCTCGTCGCCGGCTTGCCGCAAGCCGTGGCCGCGCTGACCTCGGACAACTGGTTCTCGGCCGCCGAAGCCATCATGACCACCGACACGCAGCCGAAAGCCGGTTCGCGCACGGTCACCATCGGTGGCCACGCGGTGACCCTGACGGGCATCAGCAAGGGCGCCGGCATGATCAAGCCGAACATGGCCACCATGCTCGGTTTCCTCGCGTTTGACGCCACCGTGGCGCAACCGGTGCTGGACCAGCTGGTGAAGCAGGCGGCCGACAAATCGTTCAACTGCATCACCATCGATGGCGACACGTCCACCAATGACTCGTTCATGCTGGTCGCCACGGGCGCCGGCAGCCTGGTCATCGATTCCATCGATTCGCCGCACTATGCGGAACTGGCCGCCGCCGTCACCGAACTGTCGACCTTCCTGGCACAAGCCATCGTGCGCGATGGCGAAGGCGCGACCAAGTTCATGACCGTGACCGTGGAGGACGGCCGCAACGTGGAAGAGTGCCGCAAGATCGCCTATTCCATCGCCCATTCGCCGCTGGTGAAAACCGCCTTCTTCGCGTCCGATCCGAACCTGGGCCGCATCCTGGCCGCCATTGGCTACGCGGGCGTGGACGACCTGGACGTGGGCCAGCTGAACCTGTACCTGGACGACGTGTGGGTGGCCAAGAACGGCGGCCGCAACCCCGACTATCAGGAACAGGATGGCCAGCGCGTGATGCAGCAAAGCGAAATCACCATCCGCGTCAAGCTGGCGCGCGGCGATGCCACGGCCACCCTGTGGACGTGCGACCTGTCGCATGACTACGTGTCGATCAACGCCGACTACCGCTCATGACCGGCCTCGATCAATTCCTGATCCGCGCCGAGCGAGTACTGGCGCGTCTCGAGTCGATCTTGCCGCCGGCCTTGCCGGCAACCGACTGGAACAGCTTTGCCTTCCGCTGGCGCCGGCGCCAGGGCGCGCTTCCTTATTTGCAGGCCGTGGCCCATGTGTCGTCCATCGCCTTGGATGATTTGCACAACATCGGCACGCAAAAAGCGCAGATCGAGCAGAATACGCGCCAGTTCGTCAGCAACCGTCCGGCCAACAACGTGCTGCTGACGGGCGCGCGCGGCACGGGCAAGTCGTCGCTGATCAAGGCTTGTTTGAACCAGTTCGCCGATCAAGGTCTGCGTCTGATCGAAGTGGACAAGGCGGACCTGGCCGACCTGCCCGACATCGTCGACCTGGTGGCGGCACGCCCCGAGCGCTTCATCATCTTTTGCGACGACCTGTCGTTCGAAGAGGGTGAAAGCGGCTACAAGGCGCTGAAAGTGGCGCTCGACGGCAGCATCGCCGCGCAATCGGACAATGTGCTGATCTACGCCACCTCGAATCGCCGTCACTTGATGCCCGAGCGCATGTCGGACAACAGCAGCTACAAGACGGACGACGATGGCGATCTGCATCCGGGCGAGACGGTGGAAGAGAAAATCTCGCTGTCCGAGCGGTTCGGCCTGTGGCTGTCGTTCTACCCGTTCAAGCAGGACGATTACCTCGATATCGCGGCGCACTGGCTCGCTTCGTTCGGCTGCACGCCGGAACAGATCGCGGCAGCGCGCGGCGACGCCCTGCGCTGGGCCTTGCAGCGCGGTTCCCGTTCGGGCCGTGTCGCCTGGCAATTCGCGCGCGATTATGCGGGGAAACTTCCTGCGGGAAAGCTGCCGCAATGAGCGAAGTGAAAATCAAACCGGTCGATGTCGCCGTCGGCATCCTGATGAAGCCGAATGGCGACGTGCTGCTGGGCCAGCGCCCGGCCGGCAAGCCGTATGACGGCTATTGGGAATTTCCTGGCGGTAAAGTCGAGCCTGGCGAGGCCATTTTTGACGCCTTGAAACGCGAGTTTGTCGAAGAACTGGGCTTGCATATCGACAGTGCCGAAGCCTGGTGCGGCGTCGAATATGTGTATCCGCACGCCCATGTGCGCCTGCATTTCTATATCAGCCGCGAATGGCGGGGCGAGCCGCAAAGCCTGGAAGGGCAGGCGTTCGCCTGGCAGGGTACGGTCGGCGTGGAACCCTTGCTGCCGGCCACCATTCCCTTGCTGGAATGGCTGGACGAGGTGCGCCGGGAATCGTTGACACCTGCCTGATCTCCACTTGTGCCAGCGGGCAGCAGCATGCTGCGTGCTGGCGCAAGCTTTCCTGTGACTCTCCTTGTATAGTCGGCGCTTTGCGCTACAGTGCTTTCATCACGCACCGGGAGCCTCGCATGCCGCTGACACTGACCTTTACCGATACCGATGAATTGCTGATTGCTGCCTTGCACAAGCGTGCCCGCGCGCATGGGCGCAGCATCGAGGATGAGCACCGCGACATCTTGCGTAGCGCCTTGCGGCCCCTGCCGAAGCGTCCGCTCGACGATATTTTGCGCAGCATGCCCGACGTGGGGCTGGACGTGGATTTCGAGCGCCGCCCCTGATGCGCCATGCCTATGCCCGCCTACCTGGTCGACACGGATGTGATCGTTGCGGCGCGCAAGGGCAATGCTGCGCCACCAGGTGTCGCGGATTTTTTCGAGCGGGTGACGCCGGAGATGCGCTATGTGCCGGTGCAGGTGATCGCGCAATTGCGCGCAGGCATACAGCGCAGCTGGCGGCGCGAAGCGGCGCTGGAAGCACTGGCGCTGGAGGGCTGGCTGGAAGCCGTGCTGGCGGAGTATGCGCCGCGGCTGCTGGAATTCGACCTCGATTGCGCCCTCGTGTGCGCGCGCCTGCATGGTCACGCGCATGGCGTCGATGGGCAGATCGCGGCGATGGGCATCGCGTATGGCTTGACGGTGGTTAGTGGCAGGCTCGACAGTTTCGCGGCGCAGGGGCTGCGCCTGGAAAATCCGTTTAGTTGACGCTCATTGCGGCTTACTGCGGCTTGTTGTCTTCGTCCGCCAATGGGTCTTCGAACGGGTCGGCGGCGGGGATCGTGTATTTTTCTTCGGCCCAGGCACCCAGGTCGATCTGCTTGCAGCGTTCCGAGCAGAAGGGGCGGAATTTATTGGCTTCAGTCCATTCGACTTTGGCGGCACAGGTAGGGCAGTTAACGACGGTCATGATGGGGCAAATAAGTAACAGTTAAAAATTACAGAGCGTGAGCTCGAACGGGACATCTTCTTCCAGCGGCTTGGGTTTCAAGTCGCCGCCCTGGGTAGTGAAGCGTACCCACAGCATGTATTTGTTGGCGGAAATTTCCGGGATGGCGCCGCTGTTTTCATCGAGGCTCAGGCGCAGCATCTGGTACACCTTGCCTTGCAGCATTTGCTGGTAGCTGCCGCCATTGGCGATCAGTTTAACGGGGCCGCCGGAATCGCGCAGCAGGCGCAAGACGAGGGCCAGCGCATCGAACAGGGGTGCCAGCGGGGCGAACCACGCGTGGATATCGGTCAGGCGCTGTTCCGAGCTGCGTTTTTGCCAGGCAAAGTAGGACGGCAAGTCAAACTCGCAGGCGCCGCCGGGGATGATGGTGCGGCCGCGGATGCTCATCAGCCATTCATTGTCGCGGATATTCTGCCCCGTCTTGCCTTGCGCCGCCACCAGGGCGCCGCTGACACTGTCGAGTTCAGCGAGGATGGCGTCGAGGGTTTCCGGTTCCACGTTTGGGTTGCTGCGGTAACCGAGCAGGCTCTGGCGCTGGCGCTCGAGTTCTTGCAGCAAGTCGGACTTCAGGTCGGCGCGGCCGGCCACTTCGAGCATATCGAAAATAGTTGCCAAGGCAACATGGTGCTGCATTGCATGTTCTTGCTGGATGAAGAACTTGAATTTGTCGTACAGGTCTTCCAGCCGCAACAAGGTACGTATGCGTTCGTTGAAAGGGTATTCGTAGACAATCAAAATAATTCCCTTAAGTAAGGACCTGCAAACAATCCCGTGATTTTGAACCAAGCGTCGACAAATTACAAACGTTGCGGGGCCATTCCAGCCATTCTTTTTGAAAATGCCAGATATAAATCGTGCAACTGGGCAATCTGCGGTGCCAGGGCGGCCAAATCGCCATTGTTGTCGATCACATCGTCCGCCGCCGCCAGGCGCATGGCGCGCGTGGCCTGCGTGGCCATGATGGCTTTGACTTGTTCTTCCGATAAGCCATTGCGCGCCATCACGCGCGACACTTGCAGGCTTTCAAGGCAATCGATGACCAGTACCCGGTTGACCCGCTCCACCCAGCCGCCGGACTCGACCAACAGGGGCACGGCAAAGATCACGTAGCTGCCCGTCGCCGCTTCGGCCGCCGCCAGGGTGGCCTGGCGGATGCGCGGGTGCAGGATGGCTTCCAGTTTCGCCTTGGCGGCAGCGTCGGAAAACACGAGCTTGCGCATTTTGGTGCGGTCGAGGGCGCCGCGCGCATCGGCGTAGCCGGCGCCAAATTCCGCCACCAGGGCCGGCATGGCGGCGCCATTGGGCGCCGTCAGGCTGTGGGCGATCTGGTCGGTGTCGACGATGGAGGCGCCGCGCGCGGCGAACATGTCGGCCACCGTGCTCTTGCCGCAACCGATGCCGCCGGTGAGACCGACGCTGAAATAAGGGGCGTTTTGTCGTTGCATGTATTTATCCATAGGGGCGCAGTGCAGCGCCGGTCAGCCGGTCAGGCCCAGTGTAAGCCGCGACAGGGGCGCGCCGTACAGCAGCGCGATCAGGCCCGCCGCCGCCAGGTAGGGGCCGAACGGAATCGGTTTGTCGCGCCCGCGCTTGGCAAACACGATCAGGCCGATGCCGACCACGGCGCCCACCAGCGACGACAACAAGATGATCGTCGGCAGCATGGTCCAGCCCAGCCACGCGCCGAGCGCCGCCAGCAATTTGAAGTCACCATAGCCCATTCCCTCCTTGCCTGTCGCCAGCTTGAAGGCCCAGTACACGGCCCACAGGGCCAGGTAGCCGGCGGCCGCGCCGATGACGGCCTCTTGCAGGGGCACGAAAGTGCCGTTGATATTGACCAGCAAGCCGGCCCACAGCAGGGGAAAGGTGAGGTCGTCGGGCAGCATTTGCGTATCGGCATCGATGAAGGTCATGGCGATCAGCAAATACGCAAACAGGAGCGTGGCCAGGCCCGTCCAGCCGCTGCCGAAGTGCCAGATCAAGAGGGCCGACAGCGCGCCCGTCAGCAGCTCGACGAGCGGATAGCGCACGGAGATCGGCGCCTTGCAGGCGCTGCACTTGCCACGCAGCAGCAGGTAGCTGATGACGGGGATGTTTTCCATGGCCGTGATGCGGTGGCCGCAGGCGGTGCAGTTCGAGTGCGGCAGCATCAGGTTGTAGCGGTCCGTGTGCGGCAAGGGCAAGCCGCTTTCTTCCGCCACGTAATTATCGGAGTCGCGCTGCATCATTTTCGGCACGCGGTGGATCACCACGTTGAGGAAACTGCCGACGATCAGGCCGAACAGGGCGGCGACGAGGGCGACGGGCAGGTTGCCGGGCGCGGCGAACAGCAGGGTATCTTGCAGCATGGTGGAGTTGTCTGAGGTGATGATGTTGCCGCGCAAACATTGCCTGGCACTGCCGCAGTGTAAAACATCTGCCGGTGCATGGGGACGTTTTGCGCAGGACGAACGGTCAAATCACGGCCCCGAGCTTGAAAATCGGCAAATACAAGGCGATCACGAGGGAGCCGACGAGCACGCCCAGCACCACCATCAGCGCCGGTTCCAGCAGGGCCGAGAGCGTGGCCACGGTGGCGTCGATCTCGGCCTCGATGATGTCCGCCGCGCGCGACAGCATGGCGTCGAGCGCGCCCGATTCCTCGCCGATCAGGGCCAGTTGCGTGAGCAACGGGGGAAACACGGCGCTGTGTTCCATGGCCAGGGCCAGGCTGCCGCCGGCGCGGATTTCATGCTCGATGCGCGTTGTCGCTTCCTGATACAGCGCGTGGCCGGAGGCGGCGCCCACCAGGCCGAGCGAGTCGAGCAGCGGCACGCCGGCGGCGAACATGGCGGCCAGGGTGCGCGTCCAGCGGGCGATCGCCGCCTTGCGCAGAAGCGGGCCGAACACGGGCAGGCGCAATGCCCGTAGTTGCGTGTTGCGCCGCAAGGCGGGCCAGCGGCGCCAGGCCAGGTGCGGCAGCACGCAAGCGAACACGAGCGTCGCAAGCAAGGCCAGCCAGTAATGCACGAGGAAGGCGGACACACCCATGACGACGAGGGTGGGCAGCGGCAACGGGGCGCCGAAGCTGTCGAAGACCTGGCGGAACGCGGGCACGACGACGCTCATGATGATGGCCGTGACGACGATGGCGACGAGTACGATGACCAGTGGATACATCAGCGCACCGCGCACCTGCCGCCGCAGGGCGATGGCCTTTTCCTGGTGCGTGGCCAGGCGCGCCAGCAATTCCTGCACGATGCCGGCCTGTTCGCCCGCCGCCAGCAGGTTGCAATACAGCTCGTCAAACAGCAGGGGGAACTGGCGGAATGCCTGCTGCAGGCTGCTGCCCGCTTCGATGTCGCGGCGCAAGTCGCGCATCAGCTGCGTGACGGCGGGTTTGGCGTGCCCCTTGCCGGCGATGTCGAAGGCGTGCAGCAGCGGCACGCCGGCCGCCATCATGGTCGACAACTGGCGCGTGAACAGGGCGATATCCTTGCGCGTGATGGCCTTGCCGGGCGCGGCGCGCGGGGCTTTTACCTTGCTGGCAAGGATGCCCTGGCGTCTGAGCGCGGCCTTGGCCGTGGTGGCGTCGGCCGCCCGCAAGATGCCATCGACCGCCTTGCCATGGCGGTCCGTGCCCTTCCACGCAAAGCGCCGCTCGGCCGCCATGTGCACCTCCTGCCGTCACGGTAGCAGCGCCGGGCCAAAGCGCCAGCGGCGCTGGCGGCAAGCTTGATGTGGCTCAGCCTTTCTTGGTTTGCACTTCCGTCTGCACAACGGCCTGGGCCTTCACGTCGGCCGCATCGTCCTCGTCGCTATCCGTGCCCTTGCTGATGCTTTCGCCATCGTCGCGGCGCAAGGTCCAGAAGGTCAGCGAGGACAGCACCGTCAGGGCGGCCAGGGTCAGGAAGGCGTGGTGCAGCGCCTTGCTGAGCATGGCGCGGTCCGACTGCGGCATGTCGCCCAGGTACCAGCCCGTGATCAGCGAACCGAAGGCGAGGCCAAAGCTCATCGACAATTGCTGCATCGAGCTGGCGATGGTGCTGGCCATGCTGGAATCGGCCTTGTCGACGTCGGCATACGCGATGGTATTCATGCTGGAAAACTGCAGCGAATTGAAAAATCCCATGCACAGGCTGATGGCAACGATCACGTACAGGGGCGTGCCCACACTTACCTGCGAAAACATGGCGATGGTGACGCCGATCAGCACCGTGTTGACGATCAGCACCTGGCGGTAGCCGAAACGGGCCAGCACGCGCGCGGAAATGAATTTCATGCCCATGGCGGCCGCGGCCGACGGCATCATCAGCAAGCCCGATTGCCACGCGGGCAAGCCCAGGCCCAGCTGGTACAGCAGCGGCAACAGGAAGGGCAGGCCGCCCACGCCCAGGCGCGTGACGAAGCCGCCCACCACGGAGACGCGGAAGGTGCGGATCTTGAACAGGGTCAGGCGCAGCAGCGGGTGCAGCACTTCGCTTGAATGCCAGGCATACGCGGCCAGCAGGCTGATGGAAATGAACAGCAGCACGGCAAACGAGGTGCCGTCGATGCGGTGTTCGCCGAAGATTTCCAGCAGCCATGACAGCAGCGCGATGCCCGTGCCGAACAGGACCAGGCCGATCAGGTCCAGCGGACGGGGCTTGTCGCCGTAGTAATCGGGCATGTAGCGGTGCGCCAGGTACAGCGCCACCAGGCCGACAGGCACGTTGACGAAGAAAATCTCGCGCCACGACAGCCAGTGCACGATCAGCCCGCCCACCGTGGGGCCCAGCAGGGGGCCGATCAGGGCGGGGATGATGACGAAATTCATGGCCGCCAGTAATTGCGACTTGGGAAAGGTGCGGATGATGGTGAGCCTTCCCACCGGCATCATCATGGCCGCGCCCACCCCTTGCAGCAGGCGCGCGGCCACCAGCATGGGGGCATTCACGGACAGGCCGCACAGGATGGAAGCGATGGTGAAGATGGCGACGGCGGCGGAAAACACGCGCCGCGTGCCGAAGCGGTCGGCCATCCAGCCGCTGATGGGAATGCACACGGCCAGGCTCAGGATGTAGCTGGTGACGACGGCCTTCAGGCTCAGCGGCGTCACGTTCAGGCTGGCGGCCATGGCGGGGATGGCGGTGTTGACGATGGTGGAGTCGAGTTGCTCCATGAACAGGGCGGTGGCGACCACCCAGGGAAGGTAGCTTTTAATCGGGGAACTGGTCATGGATGCGAGCCTGAGGAGGAAAAACGGAGCCGACAGTACGACGAATTGTCACATAAATGGCGCAGGCGTGCCGCCCGCGCCGTTCATTTTGGCAGCTTGCCGGGGGCAGAGTCCATGGAACATTTGTTCCATGGCAATAGATTGCGGGCAAGGCTAGCATGTGTTTTTCGGCAGCCCCGGCCCCTTTCCTCGAAAGCCATACCACATGAAAAATGCACTTACCTTCCTTGTCCTGGGCGCGGCCCTGTCCGCCTGCGGTGGCGGCAGCGATGGCGGCACGCCGGAAGCACCGGTCACGCCGCCCGTCGTGGTCACGCCCGTCGCCGACCCCGTGACGGTCGCCTCGCAAGCGGTCGCGGCCCAGGCCGGCCTGGCCGTGATCGCCGGCGCCAATGGGGATGAGACGGTGTATGACGTGGCCGCCGACATCGGCGACACGTGGCGCATCACGTTCGACAGCGCGAAGAAAACCTACGCCATCCGCGTCCTGTCGACGCAGTTCGGCCTGGTCGACCGCAGCGGCACGTTCAGCGCTGTCACCGCCGGCCATCTCACCACCTACACGGGAACGGATTTCAGCGTCACCGTCGACGCGCGCACGCGCCTGCTGACGGGGACCGTGAAACTGGGCAGCATGCATTCCAACGTCAGCGGCAGCGGCTATGCCGTCACCGACGTGGCCAGGCTGGCCGGCAGCTATATCTTCCTGGGCACCATGCGCAATGCATCGAACGGCGGCGACCGTTTCAATCCGAAAGGCAGCCTCAAGGTGGCGGCCGATGGCAGCGCGCAACTGTGCAATGGCGGCGTGTTCAATGCGCAAGGCGTGTGCTCCGCGGTATCGCCGCAGCTGGAAGCGGAAAATGCCAGCCTGACCCTGGTTCGTGACGCGGCGCGTGGTCTGATCATCGCCCGCCAGGGTGACCAGGACTTCGGCATCGTGCACGCGCACGCAGGGGACCGGGGGCTGGCGCTGTTCATCGACCGCTACAGCCGCAACCAGCAGAACGTGCTGCGCGTGGGCACCATCGTCGCCGCCAAGCAGCAAAAGATCAGCACCGAAATCGCCGGCAGCTACGCCTGCGCGGCGCCGGGCATCAGCGCGAAGATCGTCGTGGCCGGCAGCACCGCCACCATCACCAACAATACCGCCGGCAAGACGCATGCGGAAACCATCACCATCAACAAGCTGGGCCTGGGCGCGCAAGCCGTCGATTTCGATGGCATCGCCGTGTTCAAGGACCCGGCCGACGTGCCGGCGGATTACTCGATGTTCATGCCGGTGTCGTCGAGCATGGCGGTCGAATTCTCGACCGACCGCTCGTATATGGGCACGTGCCTGAAAAATTAACAGGTGCCGCCACGTGCCTGTGTGAGTAGGTCGGGTTAGCCGGTACGGCGTAACCCGACATCACCATCAGCGTGGCATTCGTTCCAGCGCATCCATCAACGGCATCGCCGCATCGGCAATCCGCTCCAGGCTGGCCTCGCGCAGGGCGGCGGTATCCACCATGTGGCCGGAGTCCAGCCCGGCCCAGCGCAGCAGCGCCGAACACGCGGCGGGCGTGTCGAACATGCCGTGCAAATAGCTGCCGAGGATTTGCCCGTCGCCCGACACGGCGCCTTCCGGGCGGCCGTCGATGACAAAGGCCGGCTGCGCCAGCGCCGCGCCATGCGAGACGCCCATGTGGATTTCATAGCCTGCCACGCGCGCATCGGCCGCGCCGGCAAACGCGCAGTGGCCGCTCACCTGTTCCAGGCGTTTTGCGCTTGTCAGCTCCGTCACCATGTCGAGCAAGCCCAGTGCCGTTGACTCTCCCGCCGCGCCTTCCACGCCCAGCGGATCGCACACGCTTTGTCCCAGCATCTGGAAGCCGCCGCAAATACCCAGCACCTTGCCGCCATAGCGCAGGTGTTTTGCCAGGTAGGCGGGCCAGCCTTGCTGCCGCAGCCAGGCCAGGTCGCCGCGCGTGTTTTTACTGCCGGGCAGGATCACCAGGTCGGCCGCTGGAATCGGCTGCCCCTGCTGGATGAATTGCAGGTCGATACCGGGGTGGGCGCGCAGCGCGTCGAAGTCCGTGTGGTTGCTGATGCGCGGCAGTTGCGGCACCACCACCTTGAAGGCGCCCCGCTCGGCCTGCATCGCTTCGACGGCGTCCTCCGCGTCGAGGAACAGGCCTTGCAGATAGGGCAGCACTGCCAGCACGGGTTTGCCCGTCTGCTGCTCCAGCCACTCGATGCCCGGTTGCAGCAGCGAGATGTCGCCGCGGAAGCGGTTGATGACGAAGCCGACGATGCGCGCCCGTTCGCTGTCGGACAAGCACGCCAGGGTGCCGATGATGTGCGCGAAGACGCCGCCCCGGTCGATGTCGGCCACCAGAATCACGGGGCAGTCGACGGCTTCGGCAAAGCCCATGTTGGCGATGTCGCGCGCGCGCAGGTTGACTTCGGCCGGGCTGCCCGCGCCTTCGACGACGACGGCATCGTATTGCTGGCGCAAGCGCGCGTACGATTCCAGCACGGCGCCCATGGCGATGGTCTTGTATTGCTGGTAGTCGCGCGCATCCATCTCGGCGCGCACCTTGCCGTGGATGATCACCTGTGCGCCCGTGTTCGACGACGGTTTCAAGAGCACCGGGTTCATGTCCGTGTGCGGCGCGATGCCGCAAGCCAGCGCCTGCAGGGCCTGGGCGCGGCCGATCTCGCCGCCGTCGCTCGTCACGGCGCTGTTCAAGGCCATGTTTTGCGGCTTGAACGGCGCTACCGTCACGCCACGGCGTTTCAACAAGCGGCACAGGGCCGCGACGACGGTGCTCTTGCCCGCGTCCGACGTCGTGCCCTGCACCATCAGGACGGGGAAGGGAAGCTTCATGCTTGCTGCTCCTGCAGATGTTGCCAGCGCGCGATGATGTCGCTGATCTGGCGCAGCCCTTCGGTAATCGCCGCCGGACCGGGTGACAGGATGTCGGGCGACTTGATCTCGAACAGCATGTCATTGCGTACGGCGGGAATCGCCTCCCAGCCCGGGCGCGCCGCCAGCTGTGCCGGCTGGAATTTCTTGCCGCACCAGCTGGCGAGAATGATGTCGGGCGCGCGCGCCACCACGCTCAACGGATCGGCGATGATGCGTTTCTTTGCGCCAGGCTGCGTGGACAATTCCGGGAAAGCGTCCGTGCCGCCGGCGATCCCGATCAATTCCGCCGCCCAGCCGATGCCGCTCATCAGGGGATCGTTCCACTCTTCAAAGTAAATCACGGGCTTGCGCGTCCAGGCGGCGGCGCGGGTGCGGGCGGCGGCGATGTCCGCGCGCAGGCTGGCGATCAATGCGTTGCCCGCTTCCTCGCGCTGCACCAGCGCGGCCAGCACGGCGATCATGCGCAGGATGCCGTCGACCGTGCGCTGGTTGAACTGGTGTACTTCGATGCCGGCCTTGACCAGGTCGCGGCAGATATCGGCCTGCATGTCGCAAAAACCGATCACGAGATCCGGTCTCACTGCCAGGATGCGTTCCAGGTTCGTGGACGAAAAGCCGCTGATCTTGGTCTTTTCCTCGCGTGCGCGGGGAGGGCGCACGGTAAAGCCGGAAATGCCTGCGATCGTGTCTTCGGCGCCCAGCGCGTACAGCGTCTCCACGGCTTCCGTCGACAAACAGGCGATGCGCTGATAGTGACTCATTGAGCCGCCTTGCTGGTACGGCGCTGGCGGGCCATCTCCAGCTGTTCGCACATGGCGGCCGTGCCTTCGATCATGCGCGGGCCGGCGCGGTTGAGCAGGTCGCCATTCAGGCGGAACAGGTTATTTTTGCGCACGGCCGTCATCGACGGGAAGGCGCGCCACATGGCCAGGCCGCCTTCGCTGCGCGGATCGCTTTTTTCGCTGGTGCCGAAGATGACTTCCGGGTCTTCCTGCAGCACGCCTTCCGGCGTGACGACGGGCGCCACCACTTTCATCGCGGCGAACACATTCTGGGCGCCGCATACGCGCATCGAATCGCTGATGATGCTCGCGCCGCTCAGGGTATACAAAGGTTTGTCCCACACCTGGTAAAACACGCGCACGGGCGGGCGCTGCGCATACTGGGTCGTCAAGCCGGCCAGTTTGGCGCGCAGTTGGGCGGCGGCCGGTTTGGCGGTCTTCTCCGTGCCCATCAGCTGCCCCAGGCGCTCCATGCTGTCGGGGATATCGGCCAGCTTGCGCGGTTCGCTGTGATAGATCGGCACCTTCAACTGGCGCAGCATGGCGATCTGGCGCTCGGCGCTGCCATGCATCCAGACGACGATCAGGTCCGGCTTCATGGCGATGATGCGCTCCATGTCGTACTGGCGGTTGTCGCCCACCTGCGGCAGTTTCTTGGCCGCTTCCGGATAGTCGCTGTAGCTGACGACACCGGCGATCTTCTCGCCGCCACCAGCAGCGAACAGCAGTTCCGTCACGTGCGGCGCCAGCGCCAGGATGCGCTGCGCCGGTTTTTCCACGGTGACGGTATTGCCGTCATCGTCGCGCACGGTGATGGCGGCGTGTGTTTGCAACGAGACCAGTCCGGCCAGCAGCAGCGATATTTTCAGGATTTTCATGTGTGCTTCCATGTGGTAAGGGCCTGCTGCAGGCGCAGCCAGGCATGTTCGTCGGGGGGCAGGCCCAGGCGGATGCCGTGGGCGGCGTGGCGGAACAGGCGCACCCAGATGCCCGATTCCGCCATGTGGCGCCAGAACGCTTCGGCGCGTTCTTCCGGCCACCACTGAAACAGCGCCGTGCCGCTGCTGGCGATGCCGTGCGCGGCCAATAACTGGTGCAAGCGGTCGCCTTCGCCGCGCAGGCGCTCGCGCATCGTTCCCTGCCAGTGCGTATCGGTGAGCGCGGCCAGTGCCACATGCTGCGCCGGGCCGCTGACGGTCCACGGGCCCAGCATGTCGGCCAGCTGTGCCAGCAGCGCGGGATGGGCAGCGGCAAAGCCCAGGCGCAGTCCCGCCAGGCCAAAGAATTTGCCGATGGAGCGCAGCACGATCAGACCCGGCTGGCCCGAGTGCGGACCGAGACTGGCGCGGGCTTCCGTGTCGCCGAATGCTTCATCGACCACCAGCCAGCCGCCGCGCGCGGCCAGCTTGCAGGCCCACTCCAGCAGCAGTTCGGATGCGATGCGTTCGCCCGTGGGATTGTTCGGATTGCAGACGACCAGCACGTCGCAGTGGTCGACGGCAGCGGCCAGCTGCGCATACGGCACTTGGCGCAATTGGTGGCCGTGCTCGCCCCAGTGGTGCGCGTGTTCCGCATACGAGGGCGCGGCCACGACCACGCGCGACGGTGCGCGCAGCCGGGGCAGGGCCTGGATGGCCGCCTGCGTGCCCGCCACGGGCAGCATGGCCGGCGCGTCGTAATATGCGCAGGCGGCGGCCGCCAGCGCGGGGTCGGCTTCCGGCAGCCGGTGCCAGGCGTTGGCCTCGGGTGCTGGCGCTGGATACCAGTGCGGATTGATGCCCGTCGACAGGTCGATCCAGTCGGCGATTGGCCGTCCATACGCGCGCGCCGCGTCGCGCAGATTGCCGCCATGTTCAAGCAAGGTATTTCCCCTTCAGGTAAAACAGGCCCGCCAGCAGCGCCATCCAGATCAGCCACAAGACGGCCGTTTCCGCCACGAGGCGCCAGGCGCGGTCGATGTCGCGCGCTTCGGCCGGGCGGCCGGCCCCCAGCGGCGGGCGGCGTTCCAGCTCGCCGTCGTAGATGGCGTCACCGCCCAAGGCCAGGCCCAGGGCGCCGGCGCCGCTGGCCATCACGGGGCCCGCGTTCGGGCTGCCCCAGTTTGGGGCCTGGCTGCGCCAGCATTGCCATGCGCGCTGTTTGTCGGCCATGGTTTTGCCCAGCAAGACATACGACAGGGCCGTCAGGCGCGCCGGCAGGTAATTCAAGATGTCGTCGATGCGCGCGGCGCAGCAGCCGAACCAGTCGTAGCGCTCGTTCCGATACCCCCACATGGCGTCGAGGGTATTGGCCAGCCTGAAGAGCACGGCGCCGGGGCCGCCCGCCACGGCAAACCAGAACAAGGTGCCGAAGACGGCGTCGTTGCCGTTTTCCAGCAGGGATTCCGTGCTGGCCTTGGCCAGGCTGGCCGCGTCGGCGTTGGCCGTGTCGCGGCTGACGATACGCGCCGTCAGCAGGCGCGCGTTGTCCAGGTCATCGATGGCCAGGGCATTGGCGATCGGTTGATTGTGGTCGCGCAGGCTGCGCAAACCGAGGCAGAGATAGAGCAGGAAGACGTGCAAGGCCGCGCCGGCCAGACCGCACAGCCACCAGGCGACATAGCTGATGGGCAGCACGGCCAGCGACCACGCCAGCGCGCCGCGCAGCAAACTCCCGCGGCCCCGGTTCAGCAGGCGTTCCAGTGCGCTGGCGAGGCGGCCAAAGCCGACCAGCGGATGCCAGCGGCGCGTTTCTCCCAGCAGCATGTCGAGCAGCACGCCGGCCGTCATCAAGGCGGCCAGCATGGGCAGCGACAGGCCGCTCAGCATGGGCTGCCTTTCAGGTACAGCGGCAGGCCGGCGGCGACAAAGACGGCCTTGTCGCACACGGCCGCCACGGCCTGGTTCAAGCGGCCTGCTTCATCGGTGAAGCAGCGCGAGATGGCGCCATAGGGCACGATGCCCATGCCCACTTCGTTCGAGACCAGTACGAGGTCACAACTCGCGCTATCGGTATCGCCAATTTCCGCCAGCGCGTACAGCAGGTGCGCGCGCTCGCTGTGGAACAGTTCGGGTAAGGCGATGTCGCCCACGTCCGGGTAGGTCTCGCCAGTGGAAAACATCAGGTTCGTCAGCCACAGCGTCAGGCAGTCGACCAGCAGCAGGCGGCCGGGCCGTGCTTCCCGCAGGATGGCGTCGCCCAGGCGCAGCGGTTCTTCCATGGTTGCCCAATCGGCCGGGCGCTGCGCACGGTGATGCGCGATGCGCGTGGCCATTTCGCCATCGCCCGCCTGCGCGGTGGCGATGTAGATCACTTCCCTGCCGGACTCGCGGGCCAGCTTTTCCGCATGGGCGCTCTTGCCGGAGCGGGCGCCGCCGAAGACCAGGGTGCGCGTCATGGCGCTGTTACCACTCGGTGCCGATTTGTGCGCCGATGCCGGCCGCGTACGCATGCTTGACGACGGCCATTTCGGTGACGGTGTCGGCGATGGCGATCAATTCGTCCGGCGCGCCGCGGCCCGTGATGACCACGTGCTGCATGGCCGGGCGTTCCAGCAGGTCGGCGATGACTTTATGTACGTCGAGGTAGTTGTACTTGAGGGCGATATTGAGTTCGTCGAACAGCACCAGGCCGTAACTGGGGTCGGCCAGGAAGGTCTTTGCCTGTTCCCACGCCAGTTCGGCTTTTTCGATGTCGCGTTCGCGGTTCTGCGTTTCCCAGGTATAGCCTTCGCCCATCGCATGAAAACTGATTTCGTCGGGGAAGCGGCGCAGGAATTTCTCTTCGCCGGTCGACATGGCGCCCTTGATGAACTGCACCACGCCCACCTTCATGCCGTGGCCCATGGCGCGGATGGCCATGCCGAAGCCGCTCGAGCTCTTGCCCTTGCCATTGCCCGTGTTGACGATGATGATGCCGATTTCCTTGTCGGCCTTGGCGATGGCCGCGTCGATGATCGCCTTCTTGCGTTCCATGCGCACGCGGTGGCGTTCGTTGATGGCTGCGGTCTCCGCGTCGATTGTTTTGTTGTCGCTCATGTCAGTCCTCTTTCGGTATGAATATCTTGCGTTTGCCGTGCTCGATGATCTCGATCGGGTGGCCCAGGTAGTCGCCCAGGATGGATGCCTGCATCACGTCGGCCACGGGGCCTGCCAGCCAGCCGCCATCGCCCATCAGCAGCAGCGCATGGGTCGAGACGCTGTGCGCCAGGTTCAGGTCATGGCCCACCATCACCACGGTTTTATTCTGTTCGCGGCACAGCTTGGCCAGCAGGCCCATGACGCTGACCTGGTGCGCCAGGTCGAGTGCGTTGGCCGGTTCATCGAGCAGCAGCAAGGGCGTGTCCTGTGCCAGCATGGCGGCGATCGCCACGCGCTGGCGTTCGCCGCCGGACAGGCTGCGCACGTCGCGTTCGGCCAGGTGCTCGACTTCCATCGACGCCAGCGCCGCCAGGGCGATGCGCTGGTCGTCGCTGCCTTCCCAGTAATGGTTGTCGTGATACGGGTGGCGCGCCGACAGCACCGTTTCGATGACGCGGTACGAGAACGCGTCGTGGCGCGCCTGCGCCAGGAAAGCCCGTTCGCGCGCCAGTGCTTCCAGCGGCCAGTCTATCAGGGCGCGGCCTTGTATCGTCACGTGGCCGGCATCCGGTTCGCGCAAGCCGGCCAGGGTGCGCAGCAAGGTGCTTTTGCCGGCGCCGTTGCGGCCGATCACGCTCCAGCATTCGCCATCCTTGATTTGCCAGATGAGGTTTTCCACGAGGGAGCGCGTGCCCGCTTTCAGGCCGAGTTGGTAGGTGCGTATCATGCTTGTTTCATCCCCTGCGCAAGCGGTGCAATTGGTACAGGAAGACGGGCGCGCCTATCATGGCCGTCACCACGCCGACGGGCAGCTGCAATGGTGCCAGCACGGTGCGCGCCAGGGTATCGGCCAGCACGAGGAAGGTGCCGCCGGCCAGCGCGGCGGCCGGTATCAGCAGGCGGTGATCGGGGCCGCAGGCGAAGCGCAGCGCATGCGGCACGATCAGGCCGACGAAGCCCACGCTGCCGGCGCTGGTGACGGCGCTGGCCGTGAGCAGGCCGGAACAGAAGAACAGTCCCTTGCGCAGCGCGCCCACGCGCACGCCCAAGGTGCTGGCCGCTTCCGCATGCAGCGCCATGACGTTCAGCGATCGCGCGCAGCGCAAGGCGAAGACGAGGGCGCCGGCCAGGACCAGCCACGGCATCAGCCGCGCCGGCGCGCCGGACAGGTCGCCGATCATCCAGAACACCATGCTGCGCAAGCGGCTTTCCGGGGCGATGGACAGCATCAGGGTGACGATGGCCATGCAGGCCGAGGCCAGGATCACGCCCGTCAGCAGCAACAGCGAGGCGCCGCCTTCGGCCGCCGTGCCGCCGCGCAGGTCGCGCCGGGCAAAAAAGTACAGCAGCATGGACACGCCGACGGCGCCGGCGAAGGCGGCCGCGTCGACCACCCACAGCGCGCACATGAACAGCAGCGCGGCCAGCGCACCGACGGAAGCGCCGGCGGAAATGCCCAGCACATACGGGTCCGCCAGCGGATTGCGCAGCAACGCCTGCATCATCAGACCGGCCAGCGACAGCGCCGCGCCGGTGACAAAGGCGGTCAGCGCGCGGCCCAGGCGCAGGTCGAGCAGGGTGGCGGCGAGTGTGTCGGTTTGGCCCTGTACGACATGGAACAGGGCGGAAGGCAGGTCGGCGAGCGGAATCGCGATCGAGCCGATCATGCCGGAGAAAATCAGGCTGGCAATCGCGCACACGATCAGCACCGCGAGGATCACGGTGGCGCGGTGGCGCATATTGCGGAAAAATGGGTGCATGTACTGCCTTAGGTAGAACGGGAGCGGTGCAAGATGCTACGGACTGCTTCAAATGCGTTGTTGGGACGTATACAAAAAAATGGCCCGCATGCGATTGCGCGTACGGGCCATTGTAATCATCTCTTGGCCGATTTAGAAATCGTAGCGTGCCGAGAGTTTCATCTGACGGCCATTGCTAGGATAGATGCCGCCTTTGCAGCTGAAGGCATTGGTAAAGTACTGTTTGTCGGTCAGGTTCAAAGCATTGACCGCCACTTCCCAGGCGCCGAACTTGCGTGCATAGCGGGCATCGAAGGTGGTAAACGACGGGATTTTGGCAGAGCAGGTATTTGCAAAATCGCTGCCATAGCGCTGGCTGTCCACCCATTGCGCGCCGATGTCCGCGCTCTGGCCATCTTTCGGCACCCACGACAGGCGGGCCGAAAGGGTGTTTTTCGGGATCAGCGTCAGTTCCTTGCCCGAGTTGACGCCTTCGGTGAAGGTCGCCTTTACGTGCTGGTAGTGGCCGCTGACTTTCCAGTCAGCCGCGATATTCGCACTGGCATCGAGCTCAAAACCCTGGTGCTTGGTCGGATCCAGGTTGGTGTTGGCGCCACCGCCAAATTGACCTGCCGTTGGATCGTAATAGATTTCGTTGGTCAATTTGTGGCGGAAGACGCGAGCATCGAGCTTGACGATGCTGTTGTTGTAGGACGCGCCCAGTTCCAGGTCGTGCGAGGTCTGGCCCAGCAATGGCTTGTTGGCGATAGGGGTGAAGCCATTTTCATCGGCATTCGCCACGCGATAGCTCTGGCCTGCCTTGGCATACAGATTTACCTGCGGCACGACATCGAAGCTGCCTTGAACGTCCCATGCATTGAAGTTTTGCTTGATACTGTAAGTGGCAGTGCTAAATGGGGTTGGGTCGGCCGAGTCCTTGTCGAAGGTCTCATGGCGCACGCCGGCGGCGATGCGGAAGTTTTGCGGGCTGGCAAACTTCAATTCATCACGCACATAGAATGCCTGCGATTTTTGCTTTGCCTTGGCTTGCGAGTAAGAGCTGTTGGTATTGGAATCCCATTTGATGAAGTCGGCGCCAGCAACGATCTCATTGAGCATGCCGTCAAACTGGCCCAGGTGACGCAAGCGTGGTGAAAACTGGTTTTGCTTGGTTTTGGTTTCGGAAGGACTGCCGTAGTTCGACCTGGACGTTTTTTCGCGGTGCGACAGTTCGGCTGCCAGATCCACTGTGCCCAAGCGGCCTTCGGCGAACGCGGTGTAGCGGTCGCTGTCGAGCGAAGCAAAATTCTTTGGTGTCTTCGTCTGACGTGGGTTGTTCTCGAACTGCGCCAGTGTCAATCCGCCTGCGAGGCGATAATCCTGACGTGTGCTGTCGATACGCACACCTGCGCGGACATCCTTGTCCTGCCATTGCGCGCCGCCGCCGAAGTTGGTCTGTTTGTATTCGTTATTATCGCGATAGTTGTCGGTTTCCTGCTTGCCAACAGCGGCATCGAGAGTGACGTTATTCCAGGTTTGGGCTACGGAGCCGCGCACTTCGCGCTGGCCCAGTTGGCCCACTTCCGCAAAGACGGTACCACGGCCAGTCTGCTTGCCTGGGCGCTTGGTCACGATATTGATCACACCGCCCGTGGCGCCGTCGCCGTACAGGACGCTGCTGCCGCCGCGCGTGATCTCGATGCGTTCCACGCTATCGATGGGAATGCTGGCCAATACTGGATCGGTCAATTCATTTTCCGATAGGCGCACGCCATCGAGGACCACTACCGTGTTCTGGCTGGCGGTGGCGCCGAAGCCACGCAGGTCGAGGGTAAAGTCAGGGCTGCCGGTGAGGCTTTGACGGCCATAGACGCCGCCGATCTTGCGAATCGCCTGGTTCACATCGCTGATGCCCGCGCGGCGGATTTCATCGGCCGTAATGACGGTGGCACCGATCGGCTGCAGTGCCGGATCGCTGTTGAAGCGCGAACCCGTCACGACGATCTGGTCCAGCGTCTTGTTCGCGGTTTGCGCGAAGGCGGGAGCGGCAACGATGAAGCACAGGGAGATGGCGGAAACCAGGGCGCGCGGCGCCATTGCCGGCGCGCGGCGGTGTAATACGGGAGCAGTCATGATATCGTTTTCTTCGGAAAAAGCATCCGGCTCGCGTCCCCGCAAGCCAGATTCAACGGAAGGAGCGGCACCCGGCAAGGCCCGCACTTCCACCTGTCCTGGCCGGTATCCGGGCTGGCAAGTACGGCTATCCCACCTTCCCATGCTCGATGATTGCAAGCACAGTGGTTGTCAGAGATAGCTTGTCGTCCGCCTCCTGTTGGGAGGGGCGACACTTGCTTACCGTTGCGGGGGCAGCACACGTTCGCCGCAGGCGCGGCATCGTGTTTCCCGTTTAACTGCGCTCATGGACATGAACGCGGGCACCAAAACCCCGCCATTATACGTGCAGTGGGCGTGGACTGAAATGGCTGGCTGGACGCTTCGATATCAGAAATCGACAACGACCGTCGCACCGTAGGCGATTTTATGGGCGGAACGGGCGGCCAGCAGGGCCGTTTCCTCCAATGGCAGCCGGGCTTGCAATGCCGACAGCAGGCGGATGGTGCCCGCATGGCAGATGATGATGGCCGTTTCGTGTTGTTCGCGCAACAGATCGCCTAAAAACGCATCGACACGGGCAGCCATCGCCAGCACATTTTCGCCGCCGCCGGGGCGGTACCAGGCCAGGTCGGCGGCCCAGGCATCGATGTCCGCGCGTGCAATCGCGTGCCAGGGCTGCATTTCCCAGCTGCCGAAATCCATTTCCTCCAGACGGGCGTCAAGATGCAGGGCGCTGGAAGGCAAGTCTTGCGCCAATGCTGTCGCCAGGGCGGCGCAGCGGCGCAGCGGGCTGGCATACAGCGGCACGCCGGCCGGCAAAGTCGCCAGTAGGCTGGTGCGCGCGGCGGCCATTTCATGCGGCGCCACCGCCACGTTGCTGCGGCCATAGCAGGTGCCGCTGGTCACCTGCGGCGTGGGGTGGCGAACGAGGATCAGGCGCATGCTTGTTCAGTAGAAGCGCAATGGAGGCTGGAAGCTGGAAAGGATGGCCAGATAAATCGCCACTTCTGCCACCTGCTGCACGGCGCCCAGGCAGTCGCCCGTGTAGCCTTGCAGGCGGCGCTGGCATTTGCGGCCCAGCCAGAATGCGGCAGCTGCCGCCGCCACGATGGCAAAGACCAGCGTGGCCCAATGAAATATCCCCAGCAGGCCGCAGGCGATCGCAGGCAACAGGGCGCAGATGGCGGCGATGAGGAATTCCCCCGTCGTCATTTCCTGCGCCATCGGCTTGGACTTGCCTTCATCGCGCGCATAGTCCATGAACCAGATCAGCGAGACGGCGGCCAGGCGCGAGAGGGGATGGGCGATGAATAATGTCGCCACCACCGAGGCAGGCGGCAGCGAAGCGAGTGCGGTGCATTTGATGGCCAGCAGGCTGAGGATGCCGATGGCGCCATACGCGCCGATGCGAGAATCCTTCATGATTTCCAGCACCCGCTCGCGCGTCAGTCCACCGCCGAAGCCGTCGCACATGTCGGCAAAGCCGTCTTCATGGAAGGCGCCCGTCAGGTAGATGCCGGCGGCGGCGGCCAGCAGCACGGCCACGGCAGAAGGCAGGAGCCAGCTGGCCAGCAGATACACGGCGCCAGTGACGGCCGCCACCACCACGCCGACCAGCGGAAAGTAGCGCGAGGCGTGTTGCAGCCAGGCAGGCTCGAAACCCACCCAGCGGGGGATGGGCAGGCGCGTGAAGAACTGCAGCGCAATGAAGAAGAGTCGGCACTGATGGACTGCGGTGGAAACGGGGTTGCTCATGATCTTAGTCTGGCGTGGACTTTTCGCTGACCTGGGCCGAGGCAAATGTCGCCATCTCGCGCATGAAGTTGACGGCCGCGTGCAGCAGCGGCAAGGCCAGCGCCGAACCCGTGCCTTCACCGAGGCGCAAATCGAGGTGCAGCAGCGGACGCGCACCGAGGCTGGCCAGCAGCTGGCGGTGGCCGTTTTCATCGGAGCAGTGCGAAAACACGCAGTAATCGAGGATGGCTGGCTGCAAACGGGCCGCCACCAGCAGGGCGCTGCTGACGATGAAGCCGTCGATCAGCAGAATCATGCGCCGTTCGGCTGCCTTGAGCATGGCGCCGGCCATCATGGCGATCTCGAAACCGCCAAAGGTGGCCAGCACGTCGAGCGGCTCATGGACTGCCGCATGATGGGCGACAGCCGCCTCGATCACATGCTGCTTGTGTAATACCCCTTCCTTGGACAGGCCGGTGCCTGCGCCCACGCAGTCGGCGATGAGTGTGCCGGTCAGCTTGTGCATCAGTGCGGCGGCGGCCGTGGTGTTGCCGATACCCATTTCGCCAAAGCCCAATACATTGCCGTCCAGTGTGGCGGCCAGGTCCATCCCCGCCTGCATGGCGGCCAGGCATTGCTCTTGGCTCATCGCGGGTTCTTTGGCAAAGTTGCGGGTGCCGGGCCCTTGCTTGCGGTCGAGCAAGCCGTCGCGCGGGCCGAAATCGTGGTTCACGCCAGCGTCTACTATATAGAGGGCGCAATCGGCTTGGCGGGCAAAGACATTGATGGCGGCGCCGTTGCCGAGGAAGTTCTCCACCATTTGCCACGTCACGCTTTGCGGATAGGCGGAAATGCCTTCCGCGACGACGCCATGGTCGGCCGCGAAAACGATGATGGCCGGCTCCTGCAATGCCAGTTGCGTGCTTTGCTGGATCAGGCCGATCTGGCTGGCCAGGGTTTCCAGCATGCCGAGACTGCCAAGCGGCTTGGTCTTGCTATTGATGGCGTGTTCGAGGGCGCTGGCCAAGGCGGAATTGGCGGTGGGGGCGATGTGTGGGATAGGCATGGGAGTCAAGGTGATGAGGCAGGGGATTGTTGGCGCTACGATATCACACAGCAATATTTGCCCAACTGTAAATTAGCGCTTGCGAGGTCTGCGCGCCTTGGCTATAATTCGCCCCCTCGCTGAACGACGCATGCAAATGCTGAGTACGGTGAGAAAAAGAAGGAGTTGACGGATGTAGCGAAATGCTTCATACTCTTCCTTCTTCGCAGCTGACAAACACAACGCTTTGTCGATAGCGCGAGAGTGGCAAATAAGCAGTACCGAA
>NZ_JACYMG010000018.1:0-69306 GCF_020858035.1 Janthinobacterium sp. EB271-G4-3-2
CATTCGGCGTGCTCAGGTCGGGAAAAATATTTGATCCGGCCTTGCACGCCGCTTGACGGGGATAACAGTATCTACGTGAACATGAAAAAGCCGCACGGTGCAGAGATGCACCGCGCGGCTTTTTTTGATATGAGGAGCGAACGTAGATCGGATTAGGCGGGGCCGCCGAGGCCGAAGGCCGTAATCCGACTTTCACCCCATTACTTCATGGCTTACTTCTTGGTATAGGTATTCAACCAATCGAGTACCGTGTGATGCCACAGCAGCGAGTTTGCCGGCTTCAGCACCCAGTGGTTTTCGTCCGGGAAGACCAGCAGCTTGCTCGGGATGCCCTGGCGCTGCAGCGCCGTGAAGGTGCCCAGGCCTTGCGCGGTCGGGATGCGGAAGTCCAGGTCGCCCTGGACCACCAGCATCGGCGTCTTCCAGTTTTTCACGAAGTTGACGGGATTGAACTGCTCGTGCTTGGCCGGTGCGTCGTAGTACGGGCCGCCGTTTTCCCATTCCGTGAACCACAGTTCTTCCGTCGCGTAAGCCATGCCGCGGTTGTCGAACACGCCGTCGTGGTTGACCAGGCACTTGAAGCCGTCCGGCCAGTTACCGGCGATCCAGTTCATCATGTAGCCGCCGTACGAGGCGCCCAGCGCGCAGCTGCGCTCGCGGTCCAGCCATGGGAACTTCTTGGTGGCCGCTTCCAGGCCCATCTGCAAGTCGACCAGCGGCTTGCCGCCCCAGTCGCCGCTGATGGAGTCCGTGAACTTCTGGCCATAGCCGGTCGAACCGTGGAAGTCGATGAAGACGGTGGCGTAGCCGGCGCCCGCATACACTTGCGGATTCCAGCGGTAGCTCCAGCTGTTGCCAAAGCTGCCTTGCGGGCCGCCGTGAACGAGGAAAGCGACTGGATACTTTTCGCCGGCCTTGGCATTCCATGGTTTCATGACGTGGCCGTAGACGGTCTCGCCATTCGCGCCGGCGAACGAGAACTGTTCATATTCGCCGAAACGCACGTCGGCCAGGGCTGCCGCGTTCTGTTTCGTCAGCTGCTGCATCGGCGCGTTTTCCGACTTGGCGTCGAGTTTGCGCGTGTACAGCTGCGCGCCCGAGGCCAGGTTGGCCTGCGCCAGCACGATGGTGTTGCCGCGCACGTCGAAGTCGCCCACGGCACCCTTGCCCGTCAGTGCATTGACCTTGCCGCTGGCCGCGTCGATGTGGAACAGACGGTGCTGGCCCACGTCATCGGCGGCGACGAGGAAAGCCTTGCTGTCCGGCGTCCAGCGGAAGTCGGCCACGGAGCGGTCCCAATCGTCGGCCACGGTGCGCTTCTTGCCCGTGGCGACATCCATCAGCACCAAATGAAAACGGTCCGCTTCGAAGCCCGGCTTGGTCATGGCGACATAGGCGAGGGTGCGGCCATCGGGAGAGTAGGTGGCCTTCGCATCCCAGGCAGGATTGTCGGCCGTGAGGTTGCGCGGCGCCTGTCCGCCGGCGGCGGGAATCGTGTAGACGTCGAAGTTGGTCGACCACGATTCCGTGCGGCCGGCCACGCGCACGGAGAAGGCCACCGTCTTGCCGTCCGGGCTGAAGTGGTATTCGCCGTTGTCGCCGAACGGTTTCGATGGCGCGTCGCCGTCGAGGGCGCCGCTCAGGCTGACGGGCGCGGCGCTGACCTTGCCGGTCGAATCGATCGGCGCCGAGTACAGTGCGTTGCGGCGGCCATCGGCCCAGGTATCCCAGTGGCGCACGAACATCTGGTCGTAGACCATGCCGCTTGCCTTGTTCTTGGCTTTTTCATCGAGGCGCTTTTTCGTGCAGGCGATGTCCGCGCAATCGAGGAAGACGCCCATGCTGAAGGCCAGGCGGTCGCCCTGCGGCGACAAGCGGTAGGTGTCCACGTCCAGCGCCAGGTCGGTGACCTTGGCCGCTTCGCCGCCGTTCAGGGGCAGCTGCCACACTTGCGAGGAGCCGGAACGGCCCGAGAGGAAGAAAATGGCGTCGCCGTTCGGCGACCATTGCGGATCGCTGGCGCTGGCATCGCCGCGCGTGAGCTGGCGTGGCGCCGCGTTCGGCGCGCGCAGGTCGATCATCCACAACTGCGTGTTGCCGCGGTTTTTGTCCAGGTTGGTGGTGCGCACCGTGTAGACGACGCGCGTGGCGTCCGGCGACAGCACGGGGCTGCCCACGCGTTCCATGGCCACCATGTCTTCCACGGTGAAACCGCGTGGCGCGGCCAATGCCGGCACGGCGGCAGTGGTGGCCATGGCGGCACTGAATGCTCCCAAGAGCAGCAGACGTAAACTCATTCAAACTCCCGTTTTATATTGCGACGTTATCGATATGGTATTGACGTGGCCGGCTGTACCGCCGGCAGCCCGACATCATAGCAATAAAGACGCGCCTGCTGCGGGAGTTGACCGCCGGTTAGCCGGCCTTTGCTGCCAGTTGGTCGAGCGCCACGTGGCCCAGGAAACCGCCCCGGCTGGTGGCCGGCAAGCCGTCTTCGATGGCGTGGGCAAAGCGGATGCCGGGGTCTTGCTCCAACGCCGCCAGTACGCGCGCCGTGTTCGGGTAATCGGCCGGGCTGGCCAGCTGCAGCGGTTCGGCCCAGCGCGCCGTGGCGGCCAGGTAGGCGTCGGCGATGGTCGGCGCGGCATCGGAGGCGAGCCATGCGCGGCCCTCGAGCAGGCGCTCGAGGTGGGCCAGGCTTTTGTTCACCTTCTCGACAGCCATCTCGCGCCAGACGGCCGCGCGCGCATCGCCGGCGGGCGCACGCGCGGCCTGGAAGGCGGGCATGAAGGCCGCGTGAAACGTCGTGTGCAAAAAGGACAGCACGCTGTTCAGGCGGTCGTAGTCTGGCGTGCCTTGTGCAAAGCCCAGGCCGCTGCTTGGCGCGCGGGCGGCGAGGTGCAGCAGGATCGCCATGCTTTCCAGCAGCGGCGTGCCCGCGTGCGTGAGCAGGGCCGGCGTCTGGCTCAGGGGATTGATGGCGAGAAAGGCCGGATGCTGCTTGCTGGCCGGGTCGCGCGCTTCCACGCGGGCCAAACGATACGGCAGGCCGCTCCATTCGAGGGCGGCGATGGCGGCAAACGAGCAGCCGAACGGCACGCTGTAGATCAGGGTGGTTTCCAAGTCAAAACTCCAAGTTGGGTGAGGGAAGGGCAGTCTAATCGCGATGGTTATTATTTGGAAGAAGGCAGAATAATGTGGTATAGGTACATTTTTTATACCAAGTGGGAAGCGAACCATGAAAGACAATGTTTCCGGCTGCGCCGTGGAAGAGGCCATGCGCTTGCTGGGCGGGCGCTGGCGAGTGGTGTTGCTCAGCTATCTGATGGCGGGGCCGAAGCGCTTCAGCGAAATCCGCCGCGCCGTGCCGAATATCTCGCAGCGCATGCTGACCCTGGACTTGCGCGCGCTGGAAGAAGCGAGATTGCTGACGCGCACGATCTACGCGGAAGTGCCCGTCAAGGTGGAATACCGGCTGACGGACGAAGGCTTGCGCTTGCGCGAATTGGTCGAAATGCTGCGGGCCATCGGCTTGCGCCTGCGCGGACAGGCGGACGCGGGCGGCGCCTTTCTCGCGCCCGATGTCGTGGATAATTCCCTATAGAAACAGCTGTTTTTATGCAAAGTGCTAGACTGCCGGCCTTTGATCACTACTTTTGATACTCATGCGCCTGACTTCCATCGCCCTGACCGCCGCCGCCCTGTTCGCCGCCCTGCCGGCCCATGCCGCCACCATGCCGACACTCGAGCAAATCCACGCCGCCGTGCAGGCAGGCGTCGCCAAGACACAAGCGAAGACGCAGTCGAGCATGCCGTTCGTCATCAAGGTCACCAGCCTGGCCGGCTGCCAGGACTCGCAGGAAGTGCCGGGCGAGGTGGTGTGCCTGGTGGGCATGAGCGCTGGCATGCGCGATGGTTTTAATGTGCTGCCCTTGCGTAACGAGGGCGATACCTGGGTCGGCGTCGAGCGCAAGAACGCCAAGTTCGCGGGGCCGTCGCCGGCCGAGGCGCAAGCGATGATACGCGCGTGGGCCAAGGAAGAAGTGGCGCGCAATCCGGAAGCGGCCAAGGACGTGCAGATGCAGGAAGCGCAAAGCACCATGCAGGTCAAGGCAGTCAACGAATGCGACGTCAAGCGCAAGACGGGCTACCTCGTGTGCGATACGGAATTGAGCGTGCCGAGCCGTCCCGAAGCCATCAAGACGGAACTGACGTTCATGCTCGAGAGCGGCAACTGGCGCTACGTGCCGCGCTAAGCTGCATTCCTCCTCCCATAGCGCCAGCCCCAGTTCGGGGTGCCCGGCGCTGATTTCCCTTCCGCACATCAAGTCTGCGGGCGGCCCATCAGGCCGCCCGCAGGCATATCGCCTCCCGCATCGCATCCTGCAGACAGTGAAGCAAAATCAATATGGATTAATCGATATATTTATTAATTCAATATGCTGCAGCAATGAAGTTGTTATAATTTGTGATTATTTTAGTTATTGTTGTGATTTTGCCATATAAAACAATATATTTGGTTTAATCGTTATTTTTTGGCGTATGATATTGATAATGCGCAAGTAAATGCTGCGATCTGAATGTCTGGAGAACCGCCGTGCTGAAAAAAATAACGAGTAGTGAACTCATGCTGGGAATGTATGTGGAGCGCCTGGGCCGTTCCTGGCTCGACACCCCTTTCTGGATCCGTTCTTTCTTGCTGGAGTCGCCGGCTGACCTGGAGCGTATCCGCACGGCACGCCTGTGCGAAGTGTGGATCGACACGTCGCGCGGGCAGGCACCGCCGCAAGCGGCGTCGTCTGCCGCGCCTGGCGCTCCCGCAGTGCCGCCTGCCGCCGCCCCGCCCGCAGGCAAAACCGGCGCCGCCGCCGATGCTGGCCCGCCCCGCTCGCGCGAGGAGGAACTGGCGCGCGCCTGGCGCCTGATCGAACGCTCGCGCCAGGCCGTGCAGACGATGTTCGACGAGGCACGCATGGGCAAGGCCTTGTCCGCGGCGCAAGCCTACGAACTGGTCGACGATATCGCCGCTTCGGTGCAGCGCGGCGGCGACGTGCTGCTGGGCCTGGCGCGCCTGAAAACCGCCGACAACTACACGTACATGCATTCGGTGGCCGTGTGCGCGCTGATGACGGCGCTGGCCAGGGAACTGGGCCTGGCGCCCGGGCAGGTGCGTTCGGCCGGACTGGCGGGCTTGCTGCACGATATCGGCAAGATGGCCGTGCCGTCCGCCATCCTCAACAAGCCGGGCAGCCTGAGTGAAGCGGAGTTTTCCTCCGTGCGCGCCCATCCGGCCGCCGGCCACCGCATGTTGCAGGAAGTGGGCGAGATCGATCCGGTGGCGCTCGACGTATGCCTGCACCACCATGAAAAACTCGATGGCAGCGGCTATCCGAAGGGCTTGCGGGGCGAGGAAATCAGCCTGTACGCACGCATGGGCGCCATTTGCGACGTGTACGACGCGATCACCTCGAACCGGCCGTACAAGCAGGGCTGGTGCCCGGCCGATTCGCTGCGCCGCATGGCCGCCTGGCGCGGCGGCCACCTGGACGCGCAACTGTTCGCCGCCTTCGTCAAATGCCTGGGCATCTATCCGATGGGCACCCTGGTACGGCTGCAGTCGGAGCGCCTGGCCGTGGTGGTGGGGCAGGCGCCGGGCAAGCCGCTGACCATGCCCACCGTGCGCGTATTTTTTTCCATCCGTTCCGGCACCTGCATCGTCCCGAGCGTCGTCGATCTGGCGGCGCCCGGTTGCCAGGAGCGCATTGTGTCGACGGAAAGCGCGGCCCAGTGGCGCTTGCAGGACATCGACCGTTACTGGGCCGGCGAGCCTGCCGTGGCATGACGAATGACAAGGCCGGAATAAAGTATATTTTATTAACAATAAAATATTAGAATAACAGTGCCAGTGCCGTGTCCGCTTTCCTGCCTGGCGGCCGTTCCTTGTCCGCATACCCGTCACCGTACGGGCTACCCAGAGGATGTGACCATGCGACTCAATCTTCCCGTCAGCGATACCGAAATCAACCTGAGCGATAGCGAGACCATCGTCTCGACTACCGACTTGCAAGGCAATATCACCTATGCCAACCCGTATTTCATCGCCGTCAGCGGTTACAGCGCGGAAGAATTGATCGGTGCGCCGCAAAACATCCTCCGGCATCCGGACATGCCGGTCGAAGCGTTCGCCGATTTCTGGGCCACCATCCGCTCGGGCCGTTCGTGGAGCGGCATGGTGAAAAACCGCTGCAAGAATGGCGATTACTACTGGGTGCTGGCGAACGTCACGCCCGTGGTGGAAGACGGCGTGGCCGTCGGCTACATGTCCGTGCGCACCAAGCCGACGCGTCAGCAGGTGGCGCAGGCGTCCGCCCTGTATGCGCGCATCAGGGCGGGGCAGGCCGATGGCATCGTCATCAGCCAGGGCGCGGCCGTGCGCACGGGCTGGCTGGCCAGGCTGGCGAGCTTGCGCGACCTGCCGCTGGGCAAGCGCATCGGCTGGAATCTGGGCTTGCTGAGCCTGGTATTGCTGCTGCAGCTGGCGTGGAATGCGGGCGTGCTGCCGGCCGGCGCTGGCGGCTGGCTGACGGGCCTGTCCGTGCTGGCCTTGGGCGCGGCCCTGTATTTCTGGCACAGCTTGCACCGCGCCGTGCTGCAGCCGTTGCGGCAGGCGCGCCAGGCCTGCGACGTGATGGCGGGCGGCGACTTGACGGGCGAACTCGACACCACGCGGCGCGATGAGATGGGGCAACTGTTGCGTTCGCTGCGCCAGTTGCGCGTGAACCTGCATTCCATCGTCGGCGACGTGCGCGGCAATTTCCTGCGCATCAGCATGGCCAGCCAGGAAATCGCCGCCGGCAATATGGATTTGTCGGGCCGCACGGAAGCGCAGGCGTCGGCCCTGCAGCAGACGGCGTCGAGCATGGAGCAGCTGGCGGCCACGGTGCAGCAGAACAGCGGCAACGCCGTGCACGCGAGCGACATGGCGGGCAAAGTCCACGGCCTGGCCGGGCGCGGTGGCGAGCTCGTCGGCCAGATGGTGAGCATGATGGCGGACATTAACGCTTCATCGAAGAAGATCGGCGACATTACGGGCATTATCGAAGGCATCGCCTTCCAGACGAATATCCTCGCCCTGAACGCGGCCGTCGAGGCGGCGCGCGCGGGCGACCAGGGACGCGGCTTTGCCGTCGTGGCGGGCGAGGTGCGCACCCTGGCCCAGCGCAGCGCGGCGGCCGCCACGGAAATCAAGCAATTGATCACGGCATCGCTGGCGCAGGTGCAGGCGGGCGCGAAGCTGGCGCAGCAGGCGGGTGCCAGCAGCGCCGAAATGCTGGGCGCCGTGCAGGGCGTGCACGGCATCATGGAAGAGATCGCCTCGGCCTCGCGCGAGCAAAGCCACGGCATCGGCCAGGTCAACATGGCCGTCACGCAGATGGATGAAGTGACGCAGCAGAACGCCGCGCTGGTCGAGGAATCGGCGGCCGCCTCGGCTTCGCTGCAAGACCAGACCTTGCAGCTGGAGCAGGCGATGGCTCTGTTCAAGCTGGAGCGGCGGCGCGGCGGCCAGGCCGCGCCTGTACGCCCACCCGAGCGCCGTCGCGCTACAGCAGGCGCTCTGACAGCGCCTTGAAGGCAACCTCGGGCACGAGAAAGGCAAACGGTGTGGACAGGGGCGGCAACTGCCCCAGCAAGCCGCAGTCGGCGCGCAAGGCCGTCAGCGCTTGCACTTGACCCACATCAACGGGCAAGTCGATTTCACCAAAGACGAGCTTGCCGTTGCGCGGCACGTGCGCGATGGCCGCATCCTGGCAGGCGAGAAAGGCGACGGCGTCGCGCCAGTTGCCGAACAGCGCTTGCCAGTCGGTATCGAGGCCATGCTCCGCCATGATGTCCGCCTGTAAGTCCAGCAGCGGGGCGCTGCCGGCGCCGCTGGCAATGCCGCAGCGGGCCTGCGTGGCCGTCACGTCATGCGTCATGCCGGCGGCCAGGTGCGTCGGCAGGATGTCGCTGAACAGCCGCGTGCCCAGCGCATGGGGCAAGCTGTCCATGATATTTTTCAAGAAATACACGCAGGGCACGGCGGGCGCCCCTGGCGGCGTGTGGTCCAGGTACAAGCGCCAGTTGCTTTGCAGCGGAGACGGCAGCAGACGGCGCAGCGGGCCGAGCAGGGCCGGGCCGAAATGCCCGTGGCGGTAGGTCAGCACGGTAAATGGCGTCTTGCCGCCGCGTTGCCACAGGGTCACGCCAGCGGGCAGCAGTTGCTGCGCGGCGGCGGCGTCGACCAGCCAGCTCACGTAGACCACGTCGCGCACGTCGCTGTGCAGTGTCAGGAAGGGCAGGCGCGACATGACGGCCTGGCGCACCTTGGCAAAGCGCGTGCAATTGGCGAGCGCGGCAAAGAGCCGCCCCGGCCAGCCCGCGCGCGGGTGGCGGTAAGTGTTGTCTTGCAATTGGGAACTTTCGGGGAAAAACGGAGGGGTCACACTCACGCAACAGCGCCCGTCCACATCATCGCGAGCGGCAGCAATGTGTGGCCGAGACGCGCAGCTGTGCTGGAGCACAGCGAGCATCGCAGGCCGCACAGGGCGCCGCGCAGCCGATGTGGGCGGGCGTCACCATTACTGCATGTGCCAGCCGTGACTTACTACTATAGATTGTCCGCTCAGGGCGTTCGACGGGAATGCCGCCAGGAAAACGGCCGTTTGCGCCACGTCTTGCGTGGTGGTGAATTCGCCGTCGATGGTGTCTTTCAGCATCACTTTCTTGATCACGTCTTCTTCGCTGATATTCAGCTGGGCCGCCTGTTCGGGGATTTGCTTGTCGACCAGCGGCGTGCGCACGAAGCCAGGGCAGATGACGTTGGCGCGGATGCCGTCTTTCGCGCCTTCCTTGGCCACGACCTTGGCCAGGCCCAGCAAGCCGTGCTTGGCGGCCACGTAGGCGCTCTTGAACGGCGAGCCTTCGTGCGAGTGCACGGAACCCATGTAGATGATGGCGCCGCCGCGGCCCGCCTTGATCATTTCGCGCATGCAGGCGCGCGTGGTGAGGAAGGCGCCGTCCATGTGAATGGCCAGCATCTTTTTCCATTGCTCGAACGGGTAGTCGACGACGGGGCTGATGATCTGGATGCCCGCATTGCTGATCAGGATATCGATGCCGCCGAAGTGGGCCACGGCATCGGCCACGCCCTGGTCGACCTGCGCTTCGCTCGAGACATCCATGGCGACGGCAAACGCCTGGCCGCCCGACTGCTTGATTTCCTCGGCCGTCTTGCTGGCCGCTTCCAGGACCAGGTCGGCGATGACGACCTTGGCGCCCTGTCTTGCGTATTCGATGGCCATTTCCTTGCCGATGCCACTGGCGGCGCCGGTAATCAGTGCGACTTTGTCTTTGAGTTGCATATTAATCCTTTGCATTGCGGGTTGGAGTGATCGTGGAAAATCTGACTTTGCCAGTATAGCGAGAAAACGGGCTGTGCATGCCCCGCGCACGTCTATGGGGCTTGCTGCCTGTCAAGGATTTCCTGTAGCCGCCAGGCGCCGGGATTGGTGCCCGCCCAGGTGCGAAACGCGTGGTTGAACGCGCTTTGTTCCTGGTAGCCGAGCAGGAAGGCGATGTCGACCAGCGATAAATGGGGCTCGCGCAGATAGTCGCGTGCCAGGCCGTACCGGGCCTGGTCCAGCAGGGCCTGGAAGCTGGTGCCCGCGTCGGCCAGCTTGCGCTGCAAGGTGCGCGGCGTCACGGCGAGGGCGGCGGCAACGGTGGCCAGCCGCGCCGAGCCCTGGCGCAAGCCCGCCACGATGGCCGCCTGCACTTGCGCGTCGATGGCGCCGCCGGTGTCCGTTTCAGCCTCGCGCTGCGCCAGCAATTGTTCCGCATGCCGGCACAGCACGGGGTAGAGGCTGACGTCGGCGTTCGGTACGGGCCAGTCCAGCAATTGCGCGTCGAAAGTGGCCGTGTTGGCACCCGCGCCAAAGGCGGGCAGGCTGCCCAGCACGCGCACGTATTCGTCACGGTGGGCCGCGTGGCGCAGCAGGTCGCCGCCGCCATCGTGGGTGAACGCCAGCCGGGCCGGCGGCAGCGGCATGCCGGCCAGCCAGTCGCCGCTGACACGGATGCCGGCAAAGACGCTGTCGACCAGGTGCCGGCTGGCGCCCGGGTAGTTGCTGGTCCAGCGGTAATGCGCGACGGCGCCATCGCGCAGCAGGGCCGACTGGCCCAGGTCGTGCGCCAGCCGTTCATAGCGGGCCGTCTGTTCCAGCACCTGGCCCACGTTGCTGCAGCTGAGTAAAATCAAGCCGTAGGCGCTGTACGTGCCCATGCGCACCCGCTGGCCCACGTGCAGGCCGAAATGCGCATCGCCCGCCAGCAGCGCGCCCGCATCGAGCAGGCGCACGTAGTCGCGCGCGGCAAGGTTGGGTGCGGACGCTTCCAGGCTGTGCGGCGCCACGCCGGCCGCCTGCGCCAGCGTGGGCGCGGCGATGCCGTGCGCGCCGGCCGTTTCCAGCAGCGGCTGCAGATAGGCGCCGGCGACCCGGCCTTCAGTGCTTGTCATGATGGAACAATGCGATTGTCATGAAAAACCAATACCCTTCGTCTGTGGCGGCATATGCTATTGATCTAGCAAGAAAATCAGGCAAGAACAGTATAGCAAGCCGCCGTGGCGCGCAACTGGCCGAACACAGGGGATGTCGATGCAACGCTGGAATGGCTGGGGAGATGAAAGCATCGTGTATGCGCTGAGCGGGGACGCGCTGGCGTTTCTGCGCGAGCGCCTGGGGCCGGGCAGCGGCATCGTCGATGCCACCTTCGACGACGCCTGCGCGCAAGTACCGGCTTCGCGCCTGGCGCCGCATCCGCTGATCGACACCCAGCCTGCCACGCGCGTGCGCCACGCGCTCGGCCAAAGCCTGCCCGACTGGTTCAAATTGCGCCATGGCCGCATCGGCGCGGTGCCCGATGGCGTGGCCTTTCCCGACAGCGCGCTGCAGGTGCGCCAGCTGCTCGCGTATGCGCGCCAGGCGTGCGTGGCCATCATTCCCCATGGCGGCGGCACCAGCGTGGCCGGGCATCTGACGGTGGCGGCGGGGCCGCGTCCCGTGCTGTCGATCAGCCTGACTCGCCTGTGCGCGCTGGGCCACCTGGACCGCGAGGCGCAGCTGGCCACGTTCGGCGCCGGCGTGTACGGTCCCGACCTGGAAGCGCAGCTGCGCGCGCACGGCTATACCTTGGGACACTATCCGCAGTCGTTCGAGTATTCCACGTTGGGCGGCTGGATCGCCACCCGCTCGTCGGGCCAGCAATCGCTGCGCTATGGCCGCATCGAGCAGCTGTTCGCGGGCGGCGAGGTGGAAACGCCGGCCGGCACCTTGAGCATCCCCACGTTTCCCGCTTCGGCGGCCGGCATCGACCTGCGCGAAATGGTGCTCGGCTCCGAAGGGCGGCTGGGTATCCTGACGCAGGCCACCGTGCGCGTCTCGCCGTTGCCGCCGTATGAAGCGTTCCATGCCGTGTTCTTTGCGCACTGGGGGCAGGCGCAGGCGGCCGTGCGGGCACTGGCCCAGTCGCGCCTGCCCCTGTGCATGCTGCGCCTGTCGAACGCCCTGGAAACGCAAACCATGCTGACCCTGGCCGGGCACAAGAAACTGGTGGGATTATTGGAACGTTATCTGTCGCTGCGCGGCTGCGCGGAAGGCAAGTGCATGCTGATGCTGGGCGTCAGCGGAGAGGAAAAACCGGCGCGCGCGGCCCTGCGCGGCGCCCTGGCGCTGGCGCGGCGGCACGGCGGCGTGCACGTGGGGCGGCACATGGGCGACAAGTGGAAGCAGGGGCGTTTTCGCAACGTCTACCTGCGCAATGGCGCGTGGGAGCACGGCTATGTGATCGACACGGTGGAAACGGCCGTCGACTGGCCCCGCGTGGCCCCGATGATGGCGGCGCTGGAGCAGGCGGGCGCCAATGCGCTGGCCGCGCATGGCGAGCAGGTGCACGCGTACACGCATCTGTCGCACGTGTATGCACAGGGCGCCAGCGTCTACACCACCTATGTGTATCGCTTGGCGTCCACGTATGAAGACAACATGGCGCGCTGGCGCAGCCTGAAAGACGCGGCCGGCGCCGCCATCGTCGCCAACGGCGGCACCATCAGCCACCAGCACGGCGTGGGCACGGACCACGCGCCTTGGCTGGCGGCGGAAAAGGGCGAGCTGGGCATCGCCGCCATGCGCGCGCTGCTGCGCCAGTTCGACCCGCAGGGCATGATGAACCCGGGCAAACTGCTGCCTGACGCGGGAGGCGGATTGTGAACAGGGAGGATTTGCCCGGGCTCTTGGCGCGCGAATGGGACGTGCTGATCGTTGGCGGCGGCATCACGGGCGCCGGCATCTTGCTCGAAGCGGCGCGGCGCGGCTTGACGGCGCTGCTGGTGGAGCAGCGCGATTTCGCCTGGGGAACGTCGAGCCGCTCCTCGAAGCTCGTGCATGGAGGCTTGCGCTACCTGAAACAGGGCCAGTTCGCGCTGACGCGCGAGTCGGTGCACGAGCGGTTAGCCTTGCTGACGGATGCGGCGGGGCTGGTCGAGCCGCAAGGCTTTGCCTTTGGCGATTACACGGGCAGGAAGCCGGGCCGGCGCCAGTTCATGCTGGGCCTGGCCATCTACGACGTGATGGCGGGGCGGCGCGCGCGCCGCTATGTCGACGCGGCGGATTTTGCCATGCTGGCGCCGCATGTCAACCGCGAGGGGCTGCGGGGCGGCATGCTGTACCAGGACGCGAAGACGGACGATGCGCGCCTGGTGTTGCGCGTGCTGCAGGAAGCGCGCCGCCATGGCGGCGTGGCCGTCAATTACCTGGGCGTGGCGTCCTTGCTGCGCGACGGTGGCAAGGTCGCCGGCGCCACCTTGCACGATGCGCTCGATGGCAGGGTAGTCACCGTGCGTGCGCGCCTGGTGATCAGCGCCACGGGCGCCTGGGCCGACGCCTTGCGCGGGCAGGTCGGAGAAACGCCGAAACTGCGGCCCCTGCGCGGCAGCCATTTGCTGCTGCCCGCCTGGCGTTTGCCGCTGGCGCAAGCCGTCAGCCTGATGCACCCGCGCGACGGTCGCCCCGTGTTTGCGTATCCGTGGGAGGGCGTGACCCTGGTGGGCACCACCGATGTCGACCACGGCGCCAGCCTGGACGTGGAGCCGGCTATCACGCGCGGCGAACTCGATTATCTGCTGGCCGCCTTGCAGTGGCAGTTCCCGCAGCTGGCGCTGGGCGAGGGCGATGTGCTGGCCACGTTTGCCGGCGTGCGTCCCGTGATCGGCAGCGGCCAGCTTGACCCGTCGAAGGAAGCGCGCGAACATGCGCTATGGCTGGAAAACGGCTTGCTGACGGTGGCGGGCGGCAAGCTGACGACGTTCCGCGTGATCGCCCTCGATGCATTGCGCCGTGCCGCGCCGCTGCTGCCGGGCTGGCAGGCGGATCTGCGGCCCTTGCCGATTTTCGACACGACGCCGCCCTTGTCGGGCAAGGCCCTGGCGCTCGATGGCGAGCAGCGCGAACGGCTGCTGGGCCGTCATGGCGCGGCCGCGCAAGCGCTGTGCGATGCGGCGCAGGACGGCGAACTGGCGCCGATTCCCGGCACGCAGACCCTGTGGGCGCAGCTGCGCTGGGGCGCGCGCAACGAGGACGTGCAGCACCTGGACGACTTGCTGCTGCGGCGCACGCGCCTCGGTTTGCAGCTGGCCGGCGGCGCGCTTGCTATCATGCCGCGCCTGCGCGCCATCTGCCAGCGTGAACTGGGCTGGGACGACGCGCGCTGGGCAGAAGAGCAGCAGCGCTACCTGGCCCTGTGGCGCCGCCATTACAGCGTGCCGCAGGGCGAATGAAACAACCATAAAAATAAGGAGAGCATTATCGAGACCATCCTGTTTGGCCAGTCCCTGGAACTGGGCGACGCGCGCATCACCTACGACAGCCTGTCGCCGCTGGACTTGCGCCAGAGCGTGGACGTCCTCGTCGACGACCTGGGCGAAGACCTGCTGCAAATCACGTGCGCGAATGGCGACATCGTCGACGTGGGCTGGTATCCGGCGTGGAGCGAACAGGGGCGCTTGCGCGTGGTGGCAGTGCGCGGCCAGGTTTGGGAAGCGCCTGTCTTCAGCGCGCTGCCTGACAAGGATCCGCAAGCGCTGCTGCAGGCGCTGCGCGCCGCGCTGGCCAGCCTGGACTGAGGCCATGGCGACCGAGTCCGGACCCGGGCCGTACATTCTCGCCATCGACAATGGCACGCAAAGCGTGCGCGCGCTGCTGTTCGACCGGGATGGCAATCTGGCGGCGAAGGCGCAAGTGTTCCTCGAAGCGTATTACTCCGATCACCCCGGCTGGGCCGAGCATGACGCCGACGGCTATTGGCAAGCCGTGTGCGCAGCGTGCCAGCAGCTGTGGCGCGGCACGGACATCAGTAAATCCTCGGTGGCCGGCGTGGCCGTGACGACGCAGCGCGGCACGGTCGTCAACGTGGATGAAGAGGGCCAGCCCTTGCGGCCCGCCATCACCTGGCTGGACCAGCGCAGCACGCGCGAGATCCCCCAGTTGGCGCCATGGTGGCGCGCCGCCTTCCGCGCCACGCGCCTCGATGGCACGATCGCCTATTTTCGCCGCGAGGCCGAGATCAACTGGATCAGCGCGCACCAGCCCGACATCTGGCGCCGCACGCACAAATTCCTGCTGCTGTCGGGCTTTTTGAACCACCGCCTTTGCGGGCGCTACGTCGATTCGACGGGCTCGCAAGTGGCGTACATCCCGTTCGACTACAAGCGCCACGCCTGGGCCGGGCGCTTCGACTGGAAGTGGCAGGCGCTGGCGATTCAACGCTCGATGCTGCCGGAACTGGTGGCGCCGGGCACGCGCATGGGCGCCATCACGGGATCGGCGGCCGCGGCGACGGGTATTCCCGAGGGTACCCCTCTGCTGGCGGCGGCGGCCGACAAGGCTTGCGAAGTGCTGGGCGCCGGCTGCGTCGAACCGCACGTGGCCTGTCTGAGCTACGGCACCACGGCCACCATCAACACGACCAACCGCAAATACGTGGAAGTGACGCGCTTCATTCCGCCGTATCCGGCCGCCATGCCGGGCGCCTACAGCACGGAAGTGCAGATCTTCCGCGGCTACTGGATGGTCAACTGGTTCAAGGAGCAGTTCGGCGACCGCGAACGGGCGGCGGCGGCCGAAGATGGCACGGGCTTGTCCGCCGAGGCGCTGTTCGACCGCCTGGTCGACGCCGTGCCGCCCGGCTCCATGGGCCTGATGCTGCAGCCGTACTGGAGTCCCGGCATCAAGGTGCCGGGGCCGGAAGCGAAGGGCGCCATGATCGGCTTTGGCGACGTGCACACGCGCGCGCACATCTACCGCGCCATTCTCGAAGGCCTCGCGTATGCGCTGCGCGAAGGCAAGGAGCGCATCGAGCGGCGCAGCGGCATTGCGATCACGGAGCTGCGCATCGCGGGCGGCGGTTCGCAAAGCGACGCCGCCATGCAGCTGACGGCCGACATCTTCGGCTTGCCGGCCGCGCGCGCCCACGTGTATGAAAGTTCGGGCCTGGGCGCGGCCATCGCCGCCGGCGTGGGCCTGGGCTGGCACGCGGATTTCCCCGCCGCCGTGCTGGCGATGACGCGCAGGGGCAAGGTCTTCCAGCCCCATCCCGAGCACCGCAAGATCTATGAGCAGCTGTACCGGCGCGTGTACCAGAAAATGTATGCGCGGCTGCAACCGCTGTACCGCGAGATCGCCGACATCACCGGCTATCCGGAATAGCTGGTCATTAAATCGTATTGCGAATCATTCGCATCTAGTATATGATGTGTTCCGCATTTCACTTAGACAACTTATCCCGGTGACTGCAGTGCGCCGCCGGCCATGCGCCGGCGGCGTGTCCGCGCGGGCAGAGTTCCGCCGCAACGCTTCCTTCAACGCCGCCGCTTGATCGTGCACCGCTGTCCTCTGCCCCTGCATTTTTTCATTCCACAAGCATCGAGCAGCAAGCAAACCCAGGCAAGGATAGCGATGAAGAGCAGCAGCAAACAACGATTGACCCCGCTGGCCGCCGCGCTGGCGCTGGCATTGGGTGGCGCGCACGGCCATGCGTGGGCGGCGGCGATGGCCGACAAGGCCGAGAAGGCCGATGCCGTGCAGATGCCGGCCATCAGCGTGTTCGGCGACGCCATCAGCGCTGGCACGGCCGGACGTTCGTATATCAACAGCGCCGACATCGAACGCCAGCAGGCCGACAATGTCGCGTCCCTGCTCGACACCTTGCCCGGCGTGGACCTGGCCGGCACGGCCCGTCCCAGCGGCCAGAGCCTCAATATCTGGGGCTTCAATAAAGTGCAGGACGTGAAAGTCATCCTTGATGGCGTGCCCAAGGGTTTCGAGAAATACCGCCAGGGTTCCATCTTCATCGAGCCGGAATTGATCAAGCAGATCGAAGTGAACAAGGGCGCGCATACGAGCTTGTATGGCAATGGCGGCTTCGGCGGCGTCATCACGGTCGAGACCAAGGATGCGCAGGACTTGCTGGAAGGCGGCGAAAAAGCGGGCGCCATGCTCAAGTACTCGCGCCATTCGAACAATGGAGAAAACGACGCCACCGTGGCCGTTTACGGCCGCACGGAAGACGGCCGTTTCGATGCGATGGCCTTTACGACGCAGCGCAAGTCCGACGATTTGCGCAAACCCGATGGCAAGCCATTCCGCTTTTCCGCCATCGACGCGCCATCGAGCCTGGCCAAGCTGAATATCCGGCTGACGCCGGAGCAGCTCTTGACCCTGACGGCGATGAAGAGCGGCAGCTCGGGCTGGGGCCCGTTCGCCGCCATGGGCGAGGACGTGCCCACGCCGACCGAGGCGGAAATCAAAAAATACGGACTGGAAGAGGCGTGGCAGCGCAAGGCCGTGTACCGCGACCAGGACGACGATACCTATTCCGTGAAGTGGCAGTACGCGCCGCAGAACAACCGATGGATCAAGCTGACGGCCAGCGCCGGCTATTCGCACACGGACCAGCATGACAAGCGCCTGCCCTCCGCTTCGCTCGGTTCCTACCTGGGGTCCCTGGGCAACGAGAGCTGGGCCTCGTACGTGGACCGCATCGCCGAGGTGCGCAACGAAAGCGTATTTAGCACGGGTGCCGTGTCGCACGTGCTGCTGACGGGTCTGCAATGGCACAAGAACGTGCGCGACACTCTGATGTACTACCCGTCGTCGACGGCGCTGAAGGACCCCAGCTACAACTATGGCTATTTCCAGCCCTATTACATGCCGGCCGGGCGCCAGGAAACCACGGGCCTGTATCTGCAGGATGCGATGACGTATGGCGACGTGACGGTGACGGCGGCCCTGCGCCACGACAGAGTCGTTTCCGAGGGCGTGCCGAACAAGGCGTCGCGCTACAACAGCCCGCTGGCGGCGGCTGGCCACGACTTCAGCGAAAAGGCGCACGAAGACTGGTCGCCCCGCCTGGGTCTGTTCTGGAAGGCGTCCGCCAGCGTGGCGCTGTTCGGCGACTTGAGCCGCACCTGGCGCGCGCCAACGATCGACGAGATGTATTCGAATGAATACTATGTATCGGCCAGGCAGGGCTCATCGACGCCGGGCACCAGCCGCGACCTGGCCGTCGAGCGCGTGACGGCCGTGCGCACGGGCGTCATGCTGCACCGGCAAAACGTGTTCATGGAACGCGACGACGTGCAGCTGCGCCTGACGGCGTACCGGAACCGCGTCAGCGACAATATCGGCCCGCGCCTGGGCATCCTGATCGAAGGCTATGTGCCGGGATCGGGCAAGGTGCCGCCGGCCCTGTCGTCCTACCGCAACCTGGCCGGTTTCCGCACGCAGGGCGTGGAGGTCGAGTCCTATTACAATTCGCCGCGCCTGTTTGCCAGCGCCTCGCTGTCGAAGCAGCGCGGCACGCGCACCGGTTCACAGCGCGACCCGTGGGGCCAGGACGAAGCCGTGTCGACCATCGCGCCCGATAAATTGATGGCGGGCCTGGGCTGGCGCATGTCCGACCTGGGCGCCAGCATCGGCTGGCAGGGCCGCTTCGTGGCGAAGCAGGAGCGCGTCCTGCCGGTGGGGAATGTGTACCGCTTGCCGCCATCGAAAGGCTATGCGCTGCATACCGTGTTTGCGTCGTGGAATGGCAGGCAAGGCATGTGGCGCGGCACGGAAGTGCGGCTGACGGTTGATAATGTCTTCAACCGCAATTACATGCCGTACCTGAGCGAAGCGGTCACCGGCGTGGGGCGCAATGCGAAATTGAGCGTGTCGAGAAAATTCTGATTACTTCTGAAAATGGCGGGCCTGAGACGCGGGCCTGAGAAAATGCCGATGGCGGCGTCGCAGCTTCCTTGCCGTACATGCGTACTGTCTGCGTCGCTGCGCCTTGCCCTCGACATTTTTCAGGCCCGCTTGGCCCGGAGTGCCTTTTTTTGTGACTTGGGCCTACTCCCGGTCCATTGCATGTTCCGTTGAACTTCCAACTTCAAACGTCAACGTAAAACGATCGCCTTGACCGTTTCCCAGGCCGTGCTGCCCGAGTGCGTGGCGCGGACCTGGTTGCGGCCCGCTTCCTTGGCCACGTACAGGGCGCGGTCGGCGGCGACGAACAGGGCTTCGCGGTCGTCCAGCTGGTGCGGGCGGATGGTGGCCACGCCGATGCTGACGGTGATCCATGGCGACGTGCTTGAGCGCGGGTGCGGCAGTTGCAGCGCTTCGATGCCGGCGCGGATGGCTTCGGCCAGGTGCAGGGCGCTGTCGGCATCCGTGTCGGCGAACAGCAGCACGAATTCCTCGCCGCCGTAGCGGGCCGCCAGGTCGCCGGAGCGGCTGGCGTGGGCGGCGATCGCTTGCGCCACCTGCTGCAGGCAGATGTCGCCGGCCGGGTGGCCCAGGCTGTCGTTGTACAGCTTGAAGTGGTCGACGTCGAGCACCACCAGCGACAGGGCGCCGCCTCCGCGCACGGCGCGCTGCCATTCTTTTTCAAGGAAGCTGTCGAAATGCCGGCGGTTGGCGATTTGCGTCAGAGGGTCGAGATAGGCGGCGCGCTGCAGCGCGTCTTCCGACTGCTTGTGGTGCGTGATGTCGTGCAGCAGGCCGATATACAGGGGCTGGCGCAGATACATGGGCGTCAGGGTCAGGTCCATGCTCAGCGCCGCGCCGTTGCGGTGGCGGATCGCCACTTCGCGCGTGCCGTGGTTGTGCGCCTTTTCCGGATTGGCCGCGTGCATGGCGAAGTAATCGAGGTATTCCTGCGTCACGAGGGGGCTGAGCAGCTCGCCGATGAAGCGCCCGGCCAGTTCGTTTTCGCGGTAGCCCAGGTACTGGTCGCAGGCCGGGTTGGTGTACTGGATGCGGCCATCGGCCTCGATGATCAGCAAGCCCTCGGCCATGTTGTTGACGATGGTGCGCAGGCGCTCGGCCTGCTCCTGCTGGGTTTCATTGTTGCTGCGGATTTTCAGCTGGGCGCGCACGCGCGCGCACACTTCGGCCATGCGCAGCGGCTTGCTGATGTAATCGACGGCGCCGCAGTCGAGACCGGCCACCACGTCTTCCGTTTCCGTCTTGGCGCTCATGAAAATGACGGGGATGCGCTGCGTCAGCGGATGCTGCTTGAGGCGGCGGCACGTTTCGATGCCGTCCATGTCCGGCATCAGCACGTCGAGCAGGATCAGGTCGGGCTGGGCGCGCTGGGCGATCGCCAGCGCCCGCTGGCCGGACGTGGCGACATAGGTTTGATAACCCTGTTCGCTCATCAGCTTGCGCAGCAGCTCAAGGTTGGCCGGCGCATCGTCGACAATCAAAATGGCGGCTTCATGCCGCTGGGAATGCTCCACACTGCCTGGACTCATTGCTTCCGGCCTTCTCGATGTACTCTGCGCTGCCTGCGTTTGCTGCATATTCGGTGATGTTGACCGGGTTCAAATCTGATACAGCGGTCAAATCATACCGCCTCGCCATTTTTTTGGGTGAAAAAATCGATGTTGCGCGAGCAATGAAAGTATTATTTTTATGATATTTTTAAAAATAAATACACGCAATTGCTATCATGAAAGCGGTTTTTAGGCGGAAAAGACGCGTGCCCCTGGTGCAGGGGCAGCGGGGGACACGCCCCGCGTCAGGCGGGGCGTGGAGAGTGCAATTACATTTTTGCGGCGATCAGTTTGCCCAGGATGGCGATGCCCTCGCGGATGCGTTCCGGCGGCACCGTCACGAACGACAGGCGCAGGGTGTGCGTGTCCGGCGTGTTGGCGTAAAACGGCGCGCCCGGCACGAATGCCACTTTATTGGCGATGGCTTCGTCGAGCAGTTTCATCGCGTCGATGTGTTTCGGCAGGGTGACCCAGATGAACATGCCGCCTTCCGGCTTCGTCCACGTGACGCCGGCCGGGAAGTGTTCTTCCAGCGCCGACAGCATGGCCTGGCACTGGTTGCCATACAGGCTGCGGATGCTGGGAATATGCCGGTCCAGGAAGCCATCCTTGATCACTTCATGCACGACCATCTGCGTCAGCTGCGAGGTGTGCAGGTCGGCCGCCTGCTTGGCCAGTTCCAGACGGCGCACGAGCGGCATCGGCGCCACCACGTAGCCGAGGCGGATGCCGGGCGTGAGCACTTTCGAGAACGAGCCCATGTAGATGACGCCGTCCGGATTCATGTTGATCATCTTCGGATACGGCTCGCCGCTGTAGCTGAGGGCGCCGTACGGATCATCCTCGATCAGCGGCAGGCCGTGGCGGGCGCAGGTTTCCACCAGTTCCACGCGGCGCGCCACGGACAGGCTGCGGCCCGTCGGGTTCTGGAAGTTCGGCAGCGCGTACAGCAGGCGCGCGCCATCGGCGACGGGGTTGATCGACGACGGCACCAGGCCTTCGTCATCGGTATCGACGGAAACGAATTCGGGACGGTAGACGGAAAACGCCTGCAGGGCGCCCAGGTAGCTGGGGGTTTCCACCAATACCTTGCTGCCTTCGTCGATCAGGACCTTGCCCAGCAAGTCCAGCGCCTGCTGCGAGCCGGACGTCATCAGCACTTGCTCGGGCAGGATGGTGCTGCCATTGCTGGACAGCGAGTCGGCGATCCACTGGCGCAGCGGCAGGTAGCCGTCGGTGGGGCCGTATTGCAGGGCCACCTTGCCATTGTTCGACAGGACCTTGTCGAAGGCGGTCTTCATTTCGTCCACGGGGAAGGTGGCGGGCGAGGGCAGGCCGCCGGCAAACGAGATGATCTCGGGACGCTGCGTGATCTTCAGGATTTCGCGGATGAACGAGCTTTGCAGCTGTTCCGCGCGTTCGGCAAAGCGCCATTGGATCGGATTCGGATTTTCAATTTTCATACGAGTCTCACGGAAGATGCCGAGCTGCGCCGGCTGGATTTGTTGGCCCGCTTGTGGCGGTGCGTTCGCAAGCGGCGCCGGATAGGCGTCGCCATGGTGCTGCGGTATTGTACGGCTTGCACGCCGCCGTGCCCATCCGCACGCGCAACGGCGTTGCAAATGGGCGTCAAGGAACCTTACTTCAGCTTGCGTCCGATGGCCACCACGGCGATCACGGCGCCGGCAAACAGCAGGCTTTCGCCCGTCAAGGGCTCGTGCAACAGCACGGCCGCGCCCACCAGAGTCAGGAAGGGCTGCAGCAGCTGCGTCTGTCCCACGCGCGCCACGCCCCCCAGCGCCATGCCCCGGTACCAGAAAAAGAAGGCGATAAACATGGAAAACACGGAGATGTAGGCAAAACCCAGCCAGGCCGCGCCGCTGGCCTGCGCCATCAGCGCGCGCTGGGGCCACGCGTTCCACAGGACCACGGGCAAGACAAAAGGCACGGCCAGCAGCAGCGCCCAGCAAATCACATGCTGGCCCGGCATGGCTTGCGCCAGGCGCCCGCCTTCCGCATAGCCGAGTGCAGCGAGCAGCACGGCGGCAAAGATCAGCCAGTCGGCCAGGTGGAAGCTGCCGCCGCCCTGGCGCAATGCGAAAGCCACCACCAGCGCGGTGCCGAGCAGGGCCATCAGCCAGAATCCCGGGGAAGGGCGTTCCTTGCCGCGCAGTACGGCAAATACGGCGGTGGCCAGCGGCAAAATGCCCACCAGCACGGCGCCGTGCGAGGCGGGCAGGCTGCGCATGGCGACCGACGTCAGCCACGGGAAGCCCACCACGCAGCCCAGCGACACCAGGGCCAGCGGCAGCCATTGTTCACGGCGCGGCAGCGGTGCACGCTGCTGCCACAGCCACAGGCCGGCCAGGCAGGCGGCAACCAAGGCCCGGCCCAGGGCGACAAAGGTGGGATCGAGTTCGGCGACGGCCATGCGCGTAAAAGGCAGGGTCAGGCTGAAGAGGGCGACGGCGATGAGGCCCAGCAGCAGGCCTTTGCGGTCGGCGCCGAGGCGGGGAGGATGGCTGACGGGGGCGGTACTGGTGGTCGATGGCATGTTTTTCCTGATACTGGCTGATAGGTGTGCGGGGTGCGCGGCAGGCGTGGATTAATTTCTGCCGTACTGCTATCCTAGGGCGCAATAGCAATACAGTACAAATACACTTTTACACATAATTCCACATACTGTCATGGTCATATGAGCAATACACCCGCCTCTCCGTCCCTGCCCTTGCTGTCGCGCGCCTCGGGCGAAACCCTGATCGACCAGATCGCGCGTTCGCTGGCGGCGCGCATCGATGACAAGCTGCTGCGCGGCGGCGCCCGCATGCCTTCGATCCGCCAGTGCGCCGCCAGCCTGGACGTGTCGTGCGCCACGGTGGTGGCCAGCTACGACAAGCTGGTGGCGCGCGGCTACCTGGAATCGCGGCGCGGCGCCGGCTTTTTCGTGCGCGAGCGCTCGCCCCTGAACACGCCGGCGCCGCCCCCCGGCGCGCAGGACGCGGCGGCGCAGCCGATGGATATCGTTTGGCTGATCCGAAACATGTTCCGCCAGACGCCGGTCATCCCCGCGCCCGGCACCGGCATGCTGCCCGCCGAGTGGCTCGATGGCGACCTGGTGGCGCGCGCCTTGCGCGACGTCAGCCGCCAGCCGGGCAGCCTGCTGCTCGGTTACGGATCGCCGCAGGGTTTTTTGCCGCTGCGCCAGCAGTTGCAGTTGAAGCTGGCGGGGCTGGAAATCGCCTGTCCGCCCGAGCAGATCGTCACCACGGTGGGCGTGATGCAGGCGCTGGACCTGGTGGCGCGCGAGTTTGCCCGCCCCGGCGACACCATTTTCGTCGACGATCCCGCGTACTGGCTGATGTTCGGCGCCTTTGCGGCCATGGGCATGCAGGTCATCGGCATCCCGCGCCTGGGTGACGGCCCCGATATCGCCGTGCTGGCGGAACTGGCGGCCCTGCACCGTCCCAAGCTGTACGTGATCAATTCGGTGCTGCACAACCCCAGTTCCACGTCGCTGTCGGCGGCCAAGGCGTTCCAGGTGCTGCGCCTGGCCGAACAACACGATTTCCTCGTCGTCGAAGACGATATCTATTGCGACATGCATCCCGGCGGCGAGGTGCAGCCGGCCACCCGCCTGGCCGCGCTGGACCAGCTGCGCCGCGTGATTTACCTGGGCGGCTTTTCCAAGAGCCTGTCGGCCAACCTGCGCGTGGGCTTCATCGCCACCTCGCCTGAATGGGCGCAGCGCCTGGCCGACCGCAAGATGCTGGCCACCCTGACCACCAGCGACATCGGCGAGCGCGTGGTGTATAAAATCCTCTCGCAAGGCTTGTACCGCAAGCATGCGGAACGGCTGCGCGCGCGGCTCGACAAGGTGCGCGAGGGCACGTACCGCCGCGCCGAGCGGGCCGGCCTGCGTTTCGATCCCGCGCCGGCCGGCATGTTCATCTGGGCCGATGCGGGCTGCGACACGAATGTGCTGGCCGAAAAGGCGCTGGCCGAGGGGCTGGTGCTGGCGCCGGGCAGCCTGTTCTCGCCGCGCCAGCTGCCGTCGACCCGCATGCGCCTGAATCTGGCCACGGTGCAGGACGACCGCGTCTGGGATTTTTTCGCCCGCGCACTGGGCTAACACGGCACATTTGCCGGGTGCTCTTGAAATCGCTAGTACCATCCCCAACTCCGTAGAATCCGTCCCATCCACAAGACTATGAGGTAAAAATGGCTGTCTCCGAAAAGCAAACCCTGGGTTTTCAGACCGAAGTGAAGCAAATGCTGCACCTGATGATCCATTCCCTGTACTCGAACAAGGAAATCTTCCTGCGCGAATTGATCTCGAACGCGTCCGACGCGGCCGACAAATTGCGCTTTGAAGCGATCGATAACGACGCCCTGTACGGCAACGATCACGAATTGAAGATCAAGGTCAGCTTCGACAAGGATGCGCGCACCATCACCATTTCCGACAACGGCATCGGCATGACCCGCGACGAGGCGATCTCGCACCTGGGCACCATCGCCAAGTCGGGCACCAAGGAATTCTTCGGCAAGCTGTCGGGCGACCAGCAGCAGGACGCGGCCCTGATCGGCCAGTTCGGCGTGGGCTTCTATTCCGGCTTCATCGTCGCCGACAAGATCACCGTCGAAACGCGCCGCGCCGGCGTGGACGCCTCCGAGGGCGTGCGCTGGGAATCGGCCGGCGAAGGCGATTACAGCATCGAGAACATCGAAAAAACGGGCCGCGGCACCGACATCATCCTGCACCTGCGCGAAGGCGAGGACGAATTGCTGTCGAGCTGGAAGATCAAGTCCATCATCCGCAAGTACTCGGACCATATCTCGCTGCCGATCGTGATGCAGAAGGAAGAGTGGGACGACGAGAAAAAAGAAACCGTCCAGAAAGACGAATTCGAAACCGTCAACCAGGCCAGCGCCCTGTGGGCCCGCAACAAGGCCGACATCACGCCGGAACAGTACGACGAATTCTACAAGCACGTGTCGCACGATTTCCAGTCGCCGCTCACGCACACGCACAACCGCGTGGAAGGCCGCAGCGAATACACGCAGCTGCTGTACATCCCGGCCAAGGCGCCGTTCGACATGTGGGACCGCAACAAGCGCGGCGGCATCAAGCTGTACGTCAAGCGCGTCTTCATCATGGACGATGCCGAGCAGCTGATGCCGACCTACCTGCGCTTCGTGCGCGGGGTGATCGACTCGGCCGACCTGCCGCTGAATGTATCGCGTGAAATCCTGCAGGAATCGCGCGACGTCAAGGTCATCCGCGAAGGCTCGACCAAGCGTGTGCTGGGCATGCTGGAAGAACTGGCGAACGCGGACGAGCAGGACAAGAAGGACAAGTACGCCGTCTTCTGGAAGGAATTCGGTCAGGTGCTGAAAGAAGGCATCGGCGAAGACGCGGCCAACAAGGAACGCCTGGCCAAGCTGCTGCGCTTTGCGTCGACCGCCAACGACAGCGATGAGCAAATCACTTCGTTCGCCGACTACGTGGCGCGCATGAAGGAAGGCCAGGACAAGATCTATTACGTCACGGCCGACAATTACGCCGCAGCGAAAAACAGCCCGCACCTGGAAATCTTCCGCAAGAAGGGCGTCGAAGTGCTGCTGCTGACGGACCGTGTCGATGAATGGATGCTGTCGTTTATCCAGGATTTCGAAGGCAAGGAACTGGTCTCCGTCGCCAAGGGTGGCCTGGACCTGGGCGCGCTGGAAGACGAAGCGGAAAAGAAAGAGCACGAAGAAACGGAAACCTCGTACGCCGACCTGGTTGGCAAGATGAAGGCCGTGCTGGCCGACAAGGCCAAGGACGTGCGCGTCACGTTCCGCCTGACCGATTCGCCAGCCTGCCTGGTGGCCGATGAAAACGAATTGTCGGGCAACCTGCTGCGCATGCTCAAAGCGGCTGGCCAGAGCGCGCCGGAATCGAAGCCGATTTTGGAAATCAACCCGAACCACCCGCTGGTGACGCGTCTGAAATACGAAGACGCGGAAGGCGGCAAGTTCGGCGACTGGGCCAATATCCTGTTCGACCAGGCCATGCTGGCCGAAGGCGGCTCGCTGGCCGACCCGGCCAGTTTCGTCAAGCGCCTCAACGAATTGCTGCTCAATTCGGCGAAGTAATCACCATCGCATGCCTAAAACGTAGGTCGGATTAGCGCAGCGTAATCCGACACGGCGGCGGTGACCGATGTACTGAAGCCGGCCCTTTCCTCGTGGAAGGGCCGGCTTTTTTCATGCGCATGCCTCAAGCCCTGGCCGCGGCGACTTCAGGCATAATTGCCCCTTGTTGAATTTAATCCGTCAATGGCCGGCATGGCCGTTGATGCAGGAGCCTGTCATGTCAGTGAGTACCCGCGACGCCCTTTTGAAAAGCGCAGAGATCCACCTGCGTTCGAAAGGCTACGCCGCTTTCAGTTATGCCGATTTGTCCGAAGAAATCGGCATACGCAAGGCCAGTATCCACCATCATTTCCCCACCAAGGAAAACCTCGGCGTGGCCTTGATCACGCAATATATCGACGTGTTTACGGAAAAGCTGCAGGCGATCGATGCCGCGCATGCCGATCCGGTCGAACGCCTGCGCGAGTTCGGCGGGCTGTTCCTGGCCAGCGCCAACGACCATTTGCTGCCGCTGTGCGGCGCGCTCGCGGCCGAAATGGCGGCGCTGCCCGAATCGCTGCAGGCCCTGGGCCGGCAACTGATGGCGCAGCAGCTGGACTGGATGGAAAGCAATCTCGTGCAGGCGGCGCAGCTGCACGGCTGGACTTTGCGGAAGCCGCCGCGTGACTATGCCTTCATGCTGCTCAGCGCATTGGAGGGCGCCAGTTTTATCGGCTGGGCCCTGGGGCCTTCGACCGATCCGCTGGCCGCTTTCCATTACATGCTCGACAATCTGGCGTAGCGCGGGCCAGCCCGCTCAGGCAAACAGGGCGGGTTTGGCGACCATGAGCGCGCAGATGGTCAAAAATACGGCCAGCTTGAGGCACAGCCAGATCCGCAGTCTGGCGCCCGCCTGCGCGTATCCCTGTTCCACCTTCTCTTCCACCTTGTCCGCCCAGAAATGGTCGATGGCTTGCGCGCCGATAAAAAGCGCGAGGGACAGCCGCATCCAGCCCATGTGCAGCCAGGCCCACTGTTGCTGGTACAGCAGGACCAGCCCGCCGGCAAGCACTATCCAGCCTGCGACGGCGATCTGCTGATGGAGTTTATGTAATGTATCGCGGCCGGTGGCATCGCGCATCAGGTTCAGCAGGCGCGGCGTCAGCATCATCGGGCCGATGAAGGCGATGGCGGCGGCGACGTGCAGTATCAGCAGAAATGTATAGGTGTTCATGGCGTTCTCGTATCGGCAAGGACGGTTGTTTGCGGAACGTTTAGAATAAGTTTTACTACCCACTTTCGCTACTCGCATTCATGGCAAAAACTGCAGCGCATGCGGAGCCCCGCAAGCGGCCGTCCCAGGCCAGATCGGCCGCCACCGTCGCGGCGATGGTGGAGGCGGCTGCTCGCATTATTGAGGTGCGGGGCTGGGCCGCGTTGACGACAAATCATGTTGCCGAGCTGTCCGGCGTCAGCATCGGCTCCCTGTACCAGTACTTCCCGTCGAAAGAGGCGCTGCTGGCCGAACTGGTACGCCGCGAACGCGCGATGCTGCTGCGCGACGTGGGTCTAGCCATGGCGCTGGAAGGGGAACTGCCGCTCGCGATAGAACAGGGTGTGATGGCCGGCCTGGCGCACCAGTTCAGGCGCCCCGCGCTTGCCCTCGCGCTGGAATCGGCGCCATCGTCGCCATCGTTGCAGCATGAGGACGAGGCCTTGCGGCAGGCGCTTGCCGGCCAGCTCGCGGGGCTGCTGGCGCGTCATGGCGTCGCCGATCCTGATATGGCCGCCGCCGACGTGATTGCGCTATGCCGCGGCATCATCGACGCCGCGGCGCTGCGGGGAGAAACCGATATGGCGTCGCTTGCGCGGCGCCTGGGGCGCGCGGTCCATGGCTACCTGGACACGGCGGGACCTGCCAGGGAAGCTGCCGCCAGCGCTTAAGGGAGGATGCAGCCGTCCAGGCCACACATCTCCCCGGCCGATGCGGCCAGGTTCTCCCGGGATTGCGCATGGAGGTTCTCCAGCGCCTGCAGGAATACTTCTGGCGGCTGCGCGCCGGAAATGTGCGCTCCATTGCCAAAGACGAACAGCGGCACGCCGGAAGCGATGCGCGATGCGCTGCGCTCATCGTCCCGCACCTGCTGGCGCAATTGCGGTGTCGACCACGCGCGCTGCACCGCCTCGGCAGGCACGCCCGCCTGCGCCGCGAGCAGGGCGAGGGTATCGTGGTCGAACAGCGATTTTCCGTGCGTAATACTCTGCTCATACAGCACTTCGACCAGGCGCTGTTGCAATGCCGTGTCGCCGGCGGCCTTGACGAGCATGTGCGCGTCCATGGTGTCGCCAAACAGCATGGTGTCGAAGCGGTAGTCCAGGCCTTCGGCCGCTCCATGCGACTGCACCGAATACAGCATGCCCTCGGCGGCCATCGGATCGCGAAATTTTTTCAGCAAGGCTGCCTTGATCGGTTCGGCCTGATGGTTCGGTGCGATGCGGTAGGCGCGCAGCCTGACCTGCACGGCGTCCCTGTGTTCGAAAGCGGCAAGGGCCTTCTCGAAGCGGCGCTTGGCGATCCAGCACCAGGGGCAGACGAAATCGGACCAGATGTCGACGACCAGCGCTTGTGTGTTGTTTTTCATGGTTGCTCCTTGAGTGGCCGGCCCGGCGTGCACGCATGCCAGGCCGGCTGATGCGGCGGTATCAAGCCTTGTCGAACGCGTCCAGCACGTGGGTGCTGTAGACAACGGCGGCGCCCGCATTGAGGTTGATCGCCACGCCGAGCGCCTCGGCAATTTCTTCCACGGTCACGCCCAGCTTCTTGGCGGCGGCAGCGTGGAAGGCGATGCAGCCGTCGCAGCGCGTGGTGACGGCCACTGCCAGCGAGATCAGTTCCCGCGTTTTCGCGTCGAGATGGTTGGTCTTGTCGCCGGCGCCGCCCAGTGCGGCGATGCCTTTCATGGTGTCGGGCGTCAGTGCGTTCAATTGCAACGCACGCGTGTTGATGTCTTGCCGAGCTTGTTTCCAGTCTTCCATGATTTCCTCGCTATGTAGGCGCTTGCGCGCGGGTTGGTGGCTAGATGATTCCCGGGATGGGTATCAGACCTCGATTACTTCCAGGGTGGGCAGCATGCGGATGGCCTTCGAGAAATTGGCCAGGTTGACCGACGTTTTGGTGACGGCCTGGTGCAGCGCCTCGACGCGCTCGCGCGAGGCATCCGTGCGCAGCCGCACCACGTAGCTGACTTCGTCGTAGCCGGGATTGACGTTCTCGTCCAGGCCGAGGAAGCCACGCAGGTCCAGCTTGCCGTCCGTTTCGATTTCCAGGCTGTGCACGGTGATGCCCATGGCCGCCGCATTGGCTGCGTAACCGACTGACAGGCAGGCGTTGAGGGCGGCCATCAGCAGCTCTTGCGGATTGGGCGCCGTGTTTTGGCCCAGCAATTCATGCGGTTCGTCCGAGGCGATCTCGAAATGGCGCGCATGCTTTTCACCGCCCAGCACATAGTGGCTGACGGTGGCCACGCTGCGCGTCTGGTGCTGCCAGCGTGTCTTGACGTTGAAACGCGCCTCGCCCTTGTCGGGATGCCCTGCCACGCCCTGGGCGAATTGCTGCAATGCTGCCACGTTGATGCCATTGAGCATATTGCTGGCAGGCGCCGCGCCATACGCGGGATAGTCGGTATAACCGTGGGACGGGGCGCCGCTGGCGCCGTAATAGGTCGAGCGGTCGCTGTCGGCCAGAGGCCAGTTGTTTTGCATGCGCTCCACCAGATCCGGGTTGGAGATGAATGGCATGCCGAAGGCGATCAGATCGAGGTCGCCTTTTTCCAGTTCGCTGCGCGCCAGTTCCTGCGTGAAGCCGCCCGCGCCGATCAGGGTGCCGTGATAGTCCTGGCGGAATTGCGCACCAAAGCCGGCTGGCACTTCCGCCGCCGTGATGGTCGGCTGGTAGTTCAGGTGCACATAGGCCAGCTTCCTCGTATCGAGTGCCTGCGCAACGCTGCTCCACACCTGCGCTTCATCGGCATAGGCGCGCATGTCGTACAGGCGGCCGAATGGGGAGATGCGTACGCCGACCTTGCCGCTGCCGATGGCGGCCGACAGCGCGTCTATGGTCTCGAGCAAAAAGCGCTGGCGGTTGGCGATGCCGCCGCCGTACTGGTCGGTGCGCGTATTGACGGCGCTGCTGAGGAACTGGTCGAACAGGAAGCCGTTGGCGGCCATGATCTCGATCCCGTCAAAGCCAGCGTCGATAGCGACTTTTGCCGCATGCACGAAGTCGGCGGTGACGCGGGCGATCTCGTCGACGCTCAGCGCGCGCGGCACGCTGGGCAGCACCGGTCCGGCCTTGCCCGGTTCGATCCAGGCGTAGACGGTGGTGTTTTCCGCCGCCACGTCGCTGGGGCCGACGGGCGCCGCGTTGCCCGGCTGGATAGATACATGTGACATGCGGCCCACGTGCCACAGCTGGGCGAAGATCTTGCCGCCCTTGGCATGCACGGCATCGGTGACCTGGCGCCAGCCCTGGCCCTGCGTGCTGCTGTAGATGCCGGGCGTGTACAAATAGCCGCGGCCTTCATCGGAGACGGGCAAGCCTTCGGTGACGATCAGGCCGGCCGAGGCACGCTGGGCGTAATACAGCGCGGTGAGCGCATCGGGAGTGTTTTCGAGCGTGCGCGTGCGCGTCATCGGCGCCATGACGACGCGGTTGGCCAGGGAAATGCCGGACAGGTCATAAGGGGTGAACAGTTGATGCATGTGATGCCTCGCAAATGGTCGAATGCGCCGTGGCGCGGAAGGATTGCCGGGTGAAATACCGGGTGCGAAATAAGTCTACCATCTAGTAGGTAGGCAAGTCAACCGGTCGCATTGCCGGCAAAAATCGCTATGATGCGGCTTTGCACGGGACGAGACGGATGATTGCCATGAAAAACCGCCTGATGGCGGGCCTGGGAGCGCACGCGCTGGGCTGCCTGCTGTTTATTGTGTTGAGCTGGCTGGGGTTTTACCTGTACACGCAGCTGTTCGGCAGCCTCGGCTCGCGCGGTGTGGCGGGCGGCCTGGCCCTGCTGCTCGTGTTTTACGTGTATGCGGGTACGAATCTGCTGCTGGCGCTGCTGCCGCCCGGCAGGTGGAAGCCTGCGCTGTGCGCCTTGCTGGGCGCGGCCGTGCTCGCGTATCTGCTGCCCCAGCATCCGCTGCGGGCGATCTACTTCAGCGTGCTGTCGGGCGGCTTGAGCTGGCTGGCCGTGCTGGCCAGCGCGCGTTTAAGCAGATATTTGCGCGGCTGACAGGCGCCTAATAAAAGCGGCGACGGCGCCGGCGGCCGCTTCCGGCGCCGCCTGCAACAGCATGTGCGGCGCGGCGATGTCGACCAGTTGCGCGCCCGCTGCCTGCCGCAGTATCTGCACGGCGTTCGCCGGCGGCACCAGGCGGTCGTGGCGGGCGCGCAGGTACAGCACGGGCAGGCTGCCGCGCGCGAAGCTGCGCGTGGCGTTCGTTTCCAGTACGGCGCGCAGGCGCTGGCGCAGCGTTGCCGGCGGCACTTGCGCCAGCGCCGCGGCCAGTTCCTCTTGCAGTTGCGGCGTCGCATACGGCGCCAGCAGCGCCTGGCGCAGGGCGAAGCCGGGCATCGTGCCGAAGGGCACGAGGCCGAGCAAGTGGCGCAGCGGCGCCAGCATCGGGCGCGGATTGCGCACGAACGAACAGCACAGGACCAGGGCGCGCATGCCGGGCGGCGGATCGGCGCGCAAAGCCGCCCCCAGCGGTCCCGAAAACGATTCGGCCAGCACGACGAAGGGGCGGTCCCGCGGCAAGCGATCGCGCACGAATGCTTCCAGCGCCGCATAGTCGAGTGGCGCGGCCGGGAAGGCGATGGCCAAGGTATCGATGGCGCTGTGCGCGCGCAAGGCGGCGTCGAAATGGTGGAACAGGCTGGCCGTGCCATCCATGCCGGGCAGGAGGACAAGCAGGGGCGAGGCGTGGGTTGATGTCGTCATTGCGGCCATCATAACAGCCTCGCCGGCGCACGCGCCGTCCGCCAGCCGCACGGCATGCGGGCTGGCGCCATGCTAGAATCGCCGGCGCGCCATGCGTGGCCGCAAGAGCGGCCAAATCCCCGACAGACAGAATCATGCATATCATTTTTTCGAATTACCGCACCCTGGGCGGCACCTTGCTGGCAGCGGCCTGCATCCTTTCCCAGCCCGCCCGCGCCACGGCGGCGCCCTCGGCGCCGGCCGGGAAAAGCCTGTCGTCCTTGCTGGCCGGCGGTCCCTTGCCGCGCCTGAGCGAAGACCCGCAAGTGCGCGCGGTCCTGTTTGATTTCTTCGGTTACGCGCGCGGCAGCTACACGGAAGACGATGAATTGCTGCTGGCGCAGGCGCTCGAAGCGATCAGCGAAAAGCGCGACGCCACGCGCACTGTGCTGGCCGATGGCCGCCAGTTGCTGGCGTCGATGAATGACCGCAAGCAGGGCCGCGAACGCGGTGCCATGCTGCTCGACAAGCGCGGCACCATCATCGCCTTTGGCCTGGTCAACGGGCATTGCCGCCTGGAGGGCCAGCCGCTGGTGAAGGTCTGCAATCCCGATCCGAACGCGGTGCTGACCGTGTTCCACCGCAAGGGCATGCTGGTCGGCGATGCGGCGCCCTTGCTGGCATGGGCCCGGCAATTGCCGCCCATGCTGGCGCTGATCGCGGGCGACAAGGAAGCGGGCGCCGATGGGCAGAAGATCGCCACCGTCGAATATGTGCTGGCGCAGCCGGCCCTGCCGGGCTGGAACCGCGCCCAGTTGCCGCCCGCGTATCCGCCGGCGCTGCTGCCGCTGCTGCTCGATAAGTCCACGGTGCTGACGTCGGCTGGCGCGGGCGTGTTTGCCTATCCGCTCACCTTAAAGGGCAAGAAACAGAACAATGTGCTCGACCATGCCGAAGGCCGCCCGCCGCGCGACCTGGAAGTGGCGCTGCGCAGCTATGCCAGTTTCGACACGGTGGTCGAGCGCTACCGCCAGCTGGCCAAGGGCGCCCGGCTGCAGCGCAACGAGCGCACGGCCTACCTCGACGGCAACATGGGGCAGGGCAGCTACCGCGTCTACATCCGCAACACGGGCGCCGATGGCGTCATGATCGACGTGGCCTTGTGGCAGCGCAAGCTGGCCACCAGCCGCTGATCTAGCAAGGGTCTGGCTGTTCGTAGCCCAGTTGCACCAGCTGCGCGGCGATGGCGTCGTCGCGGGTTTTTTTGCCCGTGCGCAGGCGCGCATGCGTGAGGGATGCGGGCAAGCCATGCGCCAGCAAGGCGTCGATGTCGAGCATGGTTTCCGATGCCGACAGCTGGCGCAGGGCGGGCAAGGCGGCGAGGCCGGGTAGGCTGTCGAGCGTCTTGCAGGTGTGCAGATGCAGGCGTTCAAGCACGGGATTGGGCCCCAGCGCGATCTGCCGCAGCTTGATCTGGTCTTCCACCCATAGCGCCTGCAGCAGCGGGAAACGGCCGATATCGCCGAGGGTTTCCAGGCCGCGCACGCGTACCACTTCCAGTTTCCGCAACAGGGGCGCCTCGATGTGCGCGAGCGATTCGCGTCCGCCCAGCTGCAACAGCAGCCGGTCCAGGCGGGCCATCTCCGAGATGAAATCCAATGGCACCTTGTTCTTGATGCGGTACAGCGACAGCTCGTGCAGCGCCGGCAGGCCAGCCACAGTGCCGATATGCCGGTCGTGGCCCTCGATGACCAGGCTGGCCAGCTGCGCGTAGTGGCGCAGCGGCGCCAGGTCGATATTGTTTTTGGCCGACTCGCCCAGGTTCAGGTATTCGAGGCCGCGCAAATTATCGAGCTGCAGGATGTCGGCCTGCGCCAGCTGGTACACGCCCAGGCTCAGGCGCTTCAGATGGCGCAGCTCGCCCAGGGTTTCCAGATGGATGGCTTGCCAGTGGCAGTCGATGGACAGGCTGGCCACATGCGGCAGCGCGCGCAGGATGCGGGCATCGAACACCCTCGGGTCGTAACCGTAGATGCGGATGGTCAGCGCCGTGCCGCAGGTGGCGGCCAGGGCGTCGAGGTCGGCCAGCAGCGGCTCGGGCTCGCCCAGGGTATCGAACTGCACCAGTACCTGCTGGCCGCCCGTGATGGCGGCGCGGATCGCCCTGGCGTCGATGTGCCCGGGGTTCTGGATGCGTAGCGGCTGTGTTGCTTGCGTCATGGTCATAGTCCTATCGGGTAGTCCACTTTCCTGGGAGGAGGGCAGCCTTCCGGCCCCGGAAACGTCTGCTTGCCCGTGTCGTCGTAGCGCTTGCCGCACTCGACGAGCACGCGCTTGCGGAAGGTGTAGATGCTGGCCACCTTGCCATTCGGGTGGTAGCAGATATTGTCGCCGTCGCGGTCGGCCGAAGCGTAGCTGATCATGGTCTCGCCGTTGACCGTACGCGTGCTGTGGCCGCTGCGCGGCTCCGTGCATTTGAGCTGGCCGCTTTCGTAATAGACGTTCAAGACCGAGGTGTCGGCGGCGCGGTCGACCAGCAGTTCGTCCTTGCGCTTGCCGTTCGGGTAGTTCGAATAGCCTTCCTGGCGCTGGCCGTACTGGAAGGCGTAGTAATACTGCGGCTTGCCGTCCGGGTAGTACATATGGTGGTACTCGCACACGTCGTCGCGCGTGCTGCCGTATTCCTTGAAGGTGCAACGGTGGATGTCGTTGAGCAGCTGGCCGTCTTCATAGTATTCGCGCAGGTGCGTGAGGAGCCTGCCCTGGTCGATGACGGCCAGGCGCTCCGGCTTGCCGTTCGGGTAGTAGCGCGCGTCCAGGCCCTGCTTCTTGCCGTTGTCCCACAAGGTATCGAGGCGCAGGATCTTGCCGTTGTCGTCGAACGCCTGTTCACGCCCATCGAGCTGGCCGTTGCGGTAGGTGGCCGTGTAGACCACGTATTCCTTGCCGGCCGGGCCCAGATAGCGCGTGCGGCTGCCTTCGAGCACGCCGGCCTGGTAATGGTCGCGCAGGCGCAGCGCGCCTTGCGCATCCGTGTCGATCGCTTCGCCCTGTTTTTTGCCTTGCGCGAAAGTGACGCTTTGCGTGGCCTTGTCCTTGAGCTTGAGCTTCCACGGCCCGTCGCGCAAGCCTTCGATGAAGCTGCCGTCGCCGTCTTCCGTGATCCACGCGCCATGGCGCGAGCCGTTGACGTAGTTGCCGCGCGTTTGCAGCTTGCCGCCCATGCTGCGTTGGTGCGGGCCGTTCAGCTGGCCGCCCGCGTAGGTGTCGAAGCCCGTCACTTCCTCTGCATCGGCATAGTTGACGACCGTCCAGCGGCCTTCGCGCTTGCCGGCACGGTACACGCCGCTCTCGCTCTGCCTGGGGTAATTGAAGTACCACATGCCTTCCTGCAGCCCGTCGACGAAATGGCCTTTTTCGCTGCCTTCGTGCATGCCTTCGCGCACCCACAGGCCCTGGCGCTTGCCTTTCGCGTACTGGCCCCGCTCGACCACCGAGCCGTCGTCCCAGGCCAGGCTGTAGATGACGGAAGGGCCCTCCTGGCTACCCGTGAACTGCTGTGGCGCCGTTTCCCACGTTACTTGCCACAGGCGGTAATTGCGCAGGATGCCGGCGCCCGCATCGCTGTACAGGGTGTAGCTGGCGGTGAGAAAACGGTCGCCTTTTTTCTCGAAGGTTTTCTTGTAGATGATGGCGTCCTGGCTGCCAGCCGCCACGGGCTTGCCCTCATCGCTGTAGTAGCCGACGACGGTGCCCTGCGTATGGTCGATGGCGTCGAAGTCCGCATTGCCGCTCTTGCCGCGCGCGACGCTGTAGTCCATCGGCGCCAGCTTGGCCAGCGCCGCCTTGACCTGGCCCGCGTTGGGAGTGGCGCTTTGCGCCACGACGCGGTTCAGGGCCGGCTGCAAGCCGTCGAGGCGCCGGTACTTGCCGGAACTGCGGTGGTAGCGGTAGGCGCGCAAGCCGTTCTTGCCGTCCTGGCGGAACAGCACCAGCATGGTTTGCACGCTGTCGTCCGACTCCTTGTCCAGCGAGGCGTAGAAGACGGAACGGATGACGGCGTTGCCGAACTGGTCGAGCAAAACCGGTTTCGAGCTGTCGCTCTTGCACTCGCAGTAATAGCCGTTGACGCCCTCTTTTTCCTTGAGAAAGGCGATGTCGAAGCCGCTGTCCTGCGAGGCGGTGATGGCGGGATGGGCGAGGCTCTTGCCTTCGTAGAAGGGCGCGCCGTGGGCGAAGGCGGAGCAAAGCAGCAAGGGCAGAAGAACTGGCAAAAGCGGACGTTTCATCGTGAGGCTGGCGCCGGGGCGCCGCAATGGAAAGGCCACGATTCTGCCTGCGTTCTTACTTGTGGGCAAATGGGCGCGCGTCTATCGTGTGCGCGCCCTTGTTCAGGGCTGGTGCGCGGCGCAGAAGTCCAGCAGCAGCTGTTCGCCGTCCGGCCACGGGCCGTAGCCGGCGTCGCCGTTGATATGGCCGGCGTCGCCGATCATGGTGAAATCGCTGCCCCAGGCGGCGGCAAACGCGCGTGCCCGCGCGAAGCTGACGTAGGGATCGTCGCCGCTGGCGACCACCAGGCTGGGAAACGGCAAGGCTTGCAGCGGCATCGGCGCAAAGCCCGTCGTGCCGGACGGGTAGGAGGGCGCTTCCACGTCGCTGGGGGCAACGAGGAAGGCGCCGGCGATCTTGTGCGGCGAGCCGCTGGCAGCCCAATGGGCCACCAGCGTGCAGGCCAGGCTGTGCGCGGCCAGCACAGGCGGGCGCTCGCAGGCGGCGATGGCGCGGTCGAGCTCCGCCACCCATTCGTCCTTGTCCGGCGTCTGCCATTCCCGGTGCGGCACGCGCGACCATTGCGGGTGGCGCGCTTCCCAATGGGTTTGCCAGTGCTGCGGCCCGGAATTCCACAGGCCGGCCAGGGTCAGGACCAGAGGCGACATCATTTCTCCTTTTGAAATTGAAATCAGAGCTCCGTGCGTAGGGCGAAGAGCTCAGGGAACAATACCACGTCGAGCATCTTGCGCAAATAGCTGACGCCCGCCGTGCCGCCCGTGCCCGTCTTGAAGCCGATGATGCGCTCGACCGTCGTCACGTGGCGGAAGCGCCAGAAGCGGAAGGCCGTTTCCAGGTCGACCAGCTTTTCGGCCAGCTCGTACAGGGCCCAGTGTTTCGACGGGTCGCGGTAGACTTCCAGCCACGCCGCCTTGACGGAAGCGTCGGCGCTGGTCGGCAGGGTCCAGTCGGCGTCCAGGCGCCCGGGGGCGATAGGCAGGCCGCTGCGCGCCAGCAGCTTGATCGATTCATCGTAGACGGAGGGCGTGCGCAGGGCGGCGTCGAGCACCTTGTAGGTATCGGGCGCCGTCGTGTGCACGTTGAGCAGGGCGGCGTTCTTGTTCCCCAAAATGAATTCGATCTCGCGGTACTGGAAGGACTGGAAGCCGGACGAGGCGCCCAGGTAGGGACGGATGGCCGTGTATTCGGGCGGCGTCATGGTGGCCAGGACGTCCCAGGCGTGCACCAGCTGGTCCATGATGCGCGCCACGCGGGCCAGCATTTTAAAGGCGGGCGCCAGGTCGCCGCTTTGCAGGTTGGCGCGCACGGCGTGCATTTCGTGCAGCATCAGCTTCATCCACAATTCGCTCGTCTGGTGCTGCACGATGAACAGCATTTCGTTGTGGTTCGGCGACAGCGGATGCTGGGCCGTGAGGATGCGGTCCAGCGCCAGGTAATTGCCGTAGCTCATCGATTCGCTGAAATCCATCTGCGCGCCATGCCATTGCGCATCCTGGCCGCCCGCATGCATGGGGCAGCCGCTCGTGTTTTCCTTGTTCATATTCTTGTCGTCGCTCATGGGGTGATTCAGGTGACGGCGTCGCGCTTGGCGGCGATGTCGTAGGCTAGTGTGTCGAGGATGTCGCGCAGGATTTCCACGGCATCCCACACGTCGGCAAAGCTTGTGTACAGGGGCGTGAAGCCGAAGCGCATGATGGCCGGTTCGCGGTAGTCGCCGATGACGCCGCGCGCGATCAGCGCCTGCATGACGGCATAGCCGTGCGGGTGCGTGAAGCTGACCTGGCTGCCGCGCCGCGCATGCTCGCGCGGCGTGACGAGGCCCAGCGGATGGCTGGCGCAGCGCTGTTCCACCAGCGCGATGAACACATCCGTCAGGGCCAGCGACTTGCGGCGGATGGCTTCCATGCTCGTTTGCGCAAAGATATCGAGGCCGCATTCGACGAGGGCCAGCGAGAGTATCGGCTGCGTGCCGCACAGGGCGCGGGCGATGCCGTCGGCGGGCGCGAAGCCCGGGTCCATGGCGAACGGCGTGGCGTGGCCCCACCAGCCGGACAAAGGCTGGCGGAAGCGCGCCTGGTGTTTTTCCGGCACCCAGATGAAGGCGGGCGAGCCGGGGCCGCCATTCAGGTATTTGTAGGTGCAGCCGACGGCCAGGTCGGCGCCGGCGCCGTTCAGGTCCAGCGGCACGGCGCCGGCCGAATGGGCCAGGTCCCACAGCGCCAGCGCGCCTTGCGCGTGGCAATGGCTGCTGATGGCGGCCATGTCGTGCTGGTAGCCGGTGCGGTAGTTCACGTGCGTGAGCATGGCGACGGCGCAATCGGCATCGATCGCTTGCGCCAGTTCCTCGGGACTGTCGACCAGGCGCAGCTGGTAGCCGCGGTCGAGCCAGGCGGCAAGGCCTTGCGCCATGTACAGGTCGGTGGGGAAGTTGCTGCGTTCGCTGACGATGATACGCCGCGCGGCATGCGCGGGATCGCTGGCCTGCATCTGCAGGGCGGCGGCCAGGGCCTTGAACAGGTTGACGGAGGTGGTGTCGGTGACCACCACTTCGCCCGTGCCGGCGCCCAGCAGCGGGGCCAGGCGGTCGCCCAGGCGCTTGGGCAGGTCGAACCAGCCGGCCGTATTCCAGCTGCGGATCAGGTCCGTGCCCCATTCGGCCGTGATGACGTGCTGGGTGCGGGCCAGGGCCGCTTTCGGCCGCGCGCCCAGGGAATTGCCGTCGAGGTAAATCACGCCTTGCGGCAAGTCGAACTGCTGGCGCAAGGGCGCCAGGGGATCGTCGAGGTCGCGCGCGCTGCAGTCATGTCGAGAAATCATGGTGGCTTTCATGTTGATACTTGTCTCAATGGCACGATATTGCTTGAAGCTTAAAGTATTGTGCGGAAGCAGGCAGTGTAGCAAATCCATGCCGGAAAGCGGAATTTCCGCGCTCGATGAGGCGCGCGAAGTGCCTGCCTGCGGGGCGTCAACGAAAAAAATCACGATTTTTAAAAATATTTTTCAAATAGCCCTAAAGTTTTCCCAGGCGCCGCCGTCAACGATTACATGAACGGTGTCAAACCGGCCGAAAAAGAATGCGGGTCTTTGAAATATTTTTCAAAAAAGCCCTAAAGTTCCCGTTCAGGCAGCCGTTATCTAGGTAGACAGGCTTGATTCCGATCAAGTTGTTGTAAAAAAGTGATATTTTTTACAGGCCAAAAATTGGCTAAATCCGGCATGCAGCCAACCTCCGACATCCGCGCCGCTACTGGCGTGCGACCATGATCGAGCAGTGTTTGTCAGACAAACACCTACGATCCCATCCGCCATTCCCCGACCAAAAATACAGCGCTGCGCCTCTGTTGCGTTTAATGTTGCTCCTGCAGAATGTATCTCACTGGCAACAAACAATGCCAGCTGAATTCAACGGATTGAGGAGATGGAAATGACTGCTAACGACATGATGGCTGAGATTCGCGACGCTAACCTGAGCTACCTGATGCTGGCCCAGCAAATGATTCGTGCGGACAAGGTAACGGCCATCTTCCGTTTGGGCATTGCCGCCGAAATCGCCGAACTGATCGAAGGCATGAGCAATGCGCAGATCCTGAAGCTCGCTGGCGGCAACATGATGCTGGCCCGCTTCCGCTTCGACGACAGCGCCATCCTGGGCATGTTGACGAACTACAATAAAGACCGCTCGCTGGCCCAGTCCCATGCTGCCATCTTGATGGCCGGCCAAGGTGTCGAAGAAATCGCTTAAGCTTTTAAATTAGTACTCGTCAGTTCCGGAGCAAGCAGCATGGCCAAGAAAAGTGTCGTATCGGAAGCGCAGGAAATCCAGCTGGCCATCGAATTGATACAGCTGGGTGCCCGTTTGCAACTGCTGGAGACGGAAGTCTCGCTGTCGCGCGAACGCCTGCTGAATCTGTACAAGGAATTGAAGGGCGTCTCGCCGCCCAAGGGCATGTTGCCGTTTTCCACCGACTGGTTCATCACCTGGCAACCGAATATCCATTCCTCGCTGTTCATCAATATCCACAAATTCCTCGTCGATCACGCCGGCGCCACGGGCATCGAAGCCGTGATGAAGGCCTATAAGCTGTATCTGGAACAGATGCCGCCCGAAGCGGGCGAAGAGCCGCTGCTGTCGCTGACGCGGGCCTGGACCCTCGTGCGCTTTTTCAGCAGCAAAATGCTGGACATGGCGCCCTGCGGCAAGTGCGGCGGCAAGTTCGTCGTCAACTGCCTCGACCTGAACGCCGATTATGTGTGCGGCCTGTGCCACATGCCTTCGCGGGCCGGCAAGACCAAGAAGGCGCGCGATGAAGCGGCCGCTGTCGCGCCGGGCGCGCTTGCCTGAGTCGTGCATCTGAGTCGCACATATATATAAGGCAGAGAGCAAGCCGGAGCCGGTCGCCTGACCGCACTCCGGCTTTTTCATGCCGGCATCGCTTACACTGGCGTTTTCCTCTTCGGCTATCCCATGCTGCAACAAATCCTGCGCGCGCCCGCGCTCAAGGCCATCCTGATCCAGGTGCTGGCCTTTCCCTTGATGTTGCTATTGGTGTATGGCCTGGCGCGCGCCGGCGTCGCCATGTCGCTGCCGGTTGTGGCGCTGGTGCAGGGCGTGCTGGCGGCGCTCATCACGTGGCGCGCGGGACTGGCGCGCTGGTGGTGCGCCATCGGCCTGCTGTTTGCGCCCGCCTTGCTGGCCGCCAGCCTGCTCGATTTGCCCCCGGCCGTGTTCCTGGCGGCCTTTGTTTTCCTGCTGAGCTTGTACTGGTCCACATTCCGCACGCAAGTGCCGTTTTATCCGTCGGGGCCGAAGGTGTGGCAGGCGGTAGCCGAGCTGATCGCGGACCGTCCCGGCGTGCGCCTGATCGATATCGGCAGCGGCCTGGGCGGCCTGGTGCTGGACCTGGCGCGGTGCCGCTCCGACGGGCAGTTTTCCGGCATCGAACTGGCGCCGCTGCCGTGGCTGGCAAGCCGCCTGCGCGCGAAGCTGGCGGGCAGCCGCGCGCGCTTCCTGCGCGGCGACTACGAAGCGCTCGATTTCGGCCGCTACGACGTCGTGTTTGCCTACTTGTCGCCGGCGGCGATGGCCGCCCTGTGGAGCAAGGCGGAAAGGGAAATGTTGCCCGGTAGCATGCTTCTTAGTTACGAATTCCAGATTGCGGCACGCAAGCCCGATAAGACCATCGCCGCCACAGAGGGTGGTCCTTTGCTTTACATATGGTGCTTTTAAGCAATTGTCTGCGTTATTTGCTTGCCCGTGGGGCAATCTCACGTTATTGTAGTTCCACACGGCATTTTCTCGGAATTGCGTTGAAAAGCGGAGCATTTCAATTAACTTCCAGTTACTTTTTTGCCACTGTCCTTGCCGGCGGCGCAGCCGCCAAAAGACAGGAACAGGTTTGAACATGCCGGGCACACAGCCCCGGCCATTATTGGGAGTCAGGGCACTTGTTAGTCATAATCGGATACATCATCGTTTGCGCCTCGGTCTTTGGCGGCTTCGCAATGGCCGGCGGCCATCTGGCGGCGCTGTTCCAGCCGCTGGAGTTGCTGATGATCGGCGGCGCCGCCCTGGGCGCCTTCCTTGTTGGTAACAATAACAAGGCCATCAAGGCAACGATCGCCGCCTTGCCCAGCCTGTTCAAGGGTTCGCGCTATACCAAAGAGCTGTACATGGAACTGATGTCCTTGCTGTTCGAAGTGCTCAGCAAGGTGCGCAAGGAAGGCTTGATGTCGATCGAAGGCGATATCGACAAGCCCGAGGAAAGCCCGCTGTTTTCCAAGTACCCGGCAGTGCTGGCCGACCACCACATCGTCGAATTCATGACCGATTACCTGCGCCTGATGGTGTCGGGCAATATGGACGCGTTCCAGATCGAAAACCTGATGGACAACGAAATCGAGACGCACCATCACGAAGGCGCCGTGCCGGCCCACGTGATCGCCAAGGTGGGCGACGGCTTGCCCGCGTTCGGTATCGTCGCCGCCGTGATGGGCGTGGTGCACACGATGGAATCGGTGGGCCTCCCGCCGGCAGAACTGGGCATGCTGATCGCGCACGCGCTGGTCGGCACCTTCCTCGGCATCTTGCTGGCATATGGTTTCGTCGGCCCGCTGGCCAGTTTGCTCGAGCAGAAGCTGGAAGAGTCGAGCAAGATGTTCCAGTGCGTGAAAGTAACCTTGCTGGCCAGCCTGAACGGCTATGCGCCGGCGCTGGCCGTGGAGTTCGGCCGCAAGGTGCTGTTCTCGACCGAGCGCCCGACGTTCAACGAGCTCGAAGACCATATCAAGAAATCGAAAACGAAGTAAGCAGTGAATATACGCCTGGATATCATGAGTCATTTGCAGCACACGGAAGGGGGACGCCATGGCCGATGAAGGCATGCGCCCGATTATCGTCAAGCGTATCAAGAAGACGGCTGGCGGTCACCATGGCGGGGCGTGGAAAATCGCCTACGCCGACTTTGTCACGGCCATGATGGCCTTCTTCCTGCTGATGTGGCTGCTGGGCTCCACCTCGAAGGGCGACTTGAACGGCATTTCCGAATTTTTCAAGACCCCGCTGAAAGTGGCGATGGCGGGCGGCTCAGGCAGCGGCGAGAGCAATTCCGTGATCCAGGGCGGCGGCCAGGACTTGTCGCGCCAGGATGGTCAGGTGCGCAAGGCGCAGGAAGAGCAGCAGCGCAAATCGTTCGACCTCAATTCCGCCAAGGCCGCGCTTGAACGCGAAGAGGGCAAGCGCCTGCAGGCGCTCAAGGCGCGCATCGAAGCGACCATCGACGCCAATCCCCTGCTGAAAAAATACAAGAACCAGTTGCTGCTCGATATCACCAGCGAAGGCTTGCGCATCCAGATCGTCGACGAGCAGAACCGTCCGATGTTTGCGCTCGCCAATGCGAACCTGCAACCGTACACCAAGGAAATCCTGCACGCGATCGGCTTCGTGCTCAATGAAGTGCCGAACCGCATCGGCCTGTCCGGCCATACGGATTCGACGCCCTACATGAGCGATGCCGGCTACAGCAACTGGGAATTGTCGGCCGACCGCGCGAATGCGTCGCGGCGCGAACTGGTGATCGGCGGCATGAAGGAAGAAAAAGTCTTGCGCGTGGTGGGCCTGGGCTCGGCCGCCCACCTGGACAAGCTCGACCCCTTCAATCCGATCAACCGGCGCATCAGCATCATCGTCATGAACAAGCGCACGGAAGAAAATGTCCTGCGCGATGGTTCGGCGATCGAGCTGCCGGTGACCGATGCCGCTTCCGCCGCTGTCGCGTCAGGGCTGGCGGCCGGTGCGCCGCCCGCTCCCGCCCCGGCAGCGGCGAAAAAATAACACGCAAGGCTATCGACGCGTGGTGTATTGAAACAATGAGACCTTTATGACAAGAAAGAAAATACTTGGCTCGCATGTAAAGCGCCTGCTGTCTGGCGTGTCGGACCATGGCCGCAAGCACTTGACGGAGGTGGAAACCGACCTGGTGCAGACCGGCATCTTGCTGGAAGAGGCGATCGAGAAGCTGTCCTTCAATTTCATGGCGATACACGCAGCCGTTGCTGCGCAGCAAGACACCATCGCCTTGCTGCTCGACGGCGGTATTCCGGCCGAGCAGCAGCGCGAAAAACTGCTGGCGTTGCAGGATGAGGTGGGGGGGTATGTGAATGCCGCCATCACCAGCCTGCAGTTCCAGGACATGACCAGCCAGCTGATCGAGCGCACCTTGAAGCGCGTGACGGGCTTGCGCGAGTTCCTCGGGACCCTGGGCGAGCATGGCGCGGAGATGTTGCCGGAGAGCGACAATGAAGAAATTGTCGCCTTGCTGGGACGGGTCAGCATGGCGCTGGCGATTCAAAGCCTGGAGTTGCGCAGCGTGCTGCGCAAGGCTGTCAGTCAACAGCATTTGGAAAGTGGCGACATCGAGCTGTTCTAGCATGCCAGTGCGGAGCGCTTGTGGTTGCATGGATTGATTAATCAAATACTCGGGCAGGATGCCCGGAATAAGTGGGAGCAAAGATGGCCAAAACGATACTTGCAGTGGACGATTCCAGCTCATTGCGCCAGATGGTGGCGTTCAGCCTGAAAGCCGCCGGTTACCAGGTGGTGGAGGCCGTCGACGGCCAGGACGGACTGGAAAAAGCCAAGCTGCAAACCGTGGACCTGGTATTGACGGACCAGAACATGCCGCGCATGGATGGCCTGGAACTGATCAAGCTGTTGCGTGAACTGCCGACCTACCAGAAGGTACCCATCCTGATGCTGACGACGGAGTCGTCGGACGAGATGAAATCGAAAGGCCGTGCCGCCGGCGCCAATGGCTGGCTGGTCAAGCCGTTCGATCCGCAACGCCTGATCGAAGTGGTCAAGAAGGTGATCGGCTGATGCCAGCCGCGCAGTGCAATGATGCAATTGACGGAGTCACCCTATGACCATCGATATTAGCCAGTTTTTTCAGGTCTTTTTCGATGAGGCCGAAGAACTGCTGGCTGAAAAGGAACGGCTGCTGCTGGCCGTTGATATTGCGGCGCCCGACGCCGAAGACCTGAATGCCATTTTCCGCACCGCCCATTCGATCAAGGGCGGCGCGTCGACGTTCGGCCTCTCCGACATGAGCGAGGTGACGCACATCCTCGAGTCGCTGCTCGACCGCATCCGCCAGGGCCAGATGGCGCTGACGGCGGAACACGTCGACGCCTTCTTGGCGGCCAAGGATATCCTCAAGATGCAGCTCGACGGCCATCGCCTGGGCAGCGCCGTCGACCAGGATGCCGTGGCCAATGTGCGCATGATGCTGCAGTCGTTCTCGCAGGACGTGCCCGTGGCTGCGCTCACGCCCGTCGCACCGGCCTTCCATACGGCGGAAAAGGCCGCCGTCAGCCATGCCGGCGGCCATCGCATCCGCCTGGAACTGCCAGCCATGGAGCCGCGCGAAGTCGATGCGCTGGCGGCCGAACTGGGCTTGCTGGGCGATGTCGCCGTGTCCGCCTTGCCCGACGCGCGCAAGGTGCTGGAAGTGACGACGCATGAAAGCCTAGACGATATCCTGGCCATCTGCTCGTTCGTGCTCAATCCCGACGACATGGTGATCACGCAGGCGCCGCCACTGGCGCCGGGCGAAGCCGATGCGGCCCGCGCGGCGCAGGAAAAGGCCCAGGGTTACGGCTTCTTCGACCCGCTGCCAGGCGCGCCTGCCGCACAGGGCGCGACGGACCCCGGTTATGGCTTCTTCCAGCCGCTCGAGGACATCCGCGCCGCCGCCGGCGTGCAGAGCGAGGCCGAACAGGGCTACGGTTTCTTCCAGCCGCTCGAACAGATACGCGCCGACGCGGCCAAGGCGGGCAACGCCAGCGCCGCCGCCGCGCCGGCTGTGGCCAGCGCCGTGGCCGAAGCGGAGCAGGAAAAGAAACCGGCCAAGAAAGAAGGCGACAAGGCCGGCGCCGAATCGTCGTCGATCCGCGTCTCGATCGAGAAAGTCGACCAGCTGATCAACCTGGTGGGTGAACTGGTGATCACGCAGGCGATGATCGAGCAGCGCGCCAGCGCGCTCGACCCGATGTTGCATGAAAAGCTGCTCGACAGCGTCAGCCACCTGACGCGCAACACGCGCGACTTGCAGGAAGCGGTGATGTCGATCCGCATGATGCCGATGGATTTCGTCTTCTCGCGCTTCCCGCGCATGGTGCGCGACCTGGCGACGAAACTGGGCAAGAAGGTCGACTTCATTACCAATGGTGCCGCCACGGAACTGGACAAGGGCCTCATCGAGCGCATCGTCGATCCGCTCACGCACCTGGTGCGCAACAGCATCGACCATGGCGTGGAAATGCCGGCCGCCCGCGTGGCCGCCGGCAAGACCGAGGCGGGCCGCTTGTTCCTCTCGGCCAGCCATCAGGGCGGCAACATCATCATCGAAGTGTCCGATGACGGCGCGGGATTGAACCGCGAGCGCATCCTGGCCAAGGCCGCGCAGCAGGGCCTGGACGTGTCCGAGTCGATGAGCGACGCCGACGTGTGGCAGCTGATCTTCGCGCCCGGCTTTTCCACCGCCGAAGCCGTCACCGACGTGTCGGGCCGCGGCGTGGGCATGGATGTCGTCAAGCGCAATATCAGCGCCATGGGCGGCGTCGTCGACATTCGTTCGGCAAAAGGCTTCGGCACGACGATTTCCATCTCGCTGCCGCTGACCCTGGCCATCCTGGACGGCATGTCGATCCGTGTCGGCGACGAGGTGTATATTTTACCGCTGGGCTTTGTCATCGAATCGCTGCAGCCAGCCGTTGAAGACATCAAGGACATCAGCGGCAAGGGGCAGGTGGTGAAAGTGCGCGGCGAATACCTGCCATTGATCCCGCTGTACCAGATGTTCGACATCGCGCCGCGCTTTACCAGCCCTTCGGAAGGCATCTGCGTGATCCTCGAGACGGAAGGACGCAAGGCGGCCCTGTTTGTCGACGACCTGGTGGGACAGCAGCAAGTCGTGGTGAAAAACCTCGAATCGAATTACCGCAAGGTGGTGGGCATTTCCGGCGCCACCATCCTGGGCGATGGCGGCGTGTCGCTGATTCTCGATGTCGCCGCCCTGATCCGTTCCTCGCGCCAGCTGGCTGACGAGTCCATTTTTTCGTAATACCGATAGATAAAGATAGGAAAACGCACCATGTCAGATACTCAACAAACATCCGGAAGCAATGCGGGCGACGGCAAGGACATCGCCGGCCGTGAATTCCTGGCCTTCACCCTGGGCTCCGAAGAGTACGGCATCGATATCCTGAAGGTCCAGGAAATCCGCGGTTACGAAGCGGTCACCCGCATCGCCAACGCGCCTGAATTCATCAAGGGCGTGATCAACCTGCGCGGCATCATCATTCCCGTGGTCGACATGCGCATCAAGTTCAACCTGGGCACGCCCGTGTACGACCAGTTCACGGTGGTGATCATCCTGAACATCGGCGGCCGTATCGTCGGCATGGTGGTCGACAGCGTTTCCGACGTCACCACCCTGACGCCGGAACAGGTGAAACCGGCGCCGGAAATGGGCACCGCCTTCTCGACCGACTATATGATCGGCCTGGGCACCATCGACGAGCGCATGCTGATCCTGGTCGACATCGACAAGCTGATGTCGAGCAGCGAGATGGGCCTGATCGACAAGCTGGCGGCGTAAGCCTCCGCATGGCAGCAAGGCGGCGCCCGGTGCGCCGCCGTTTTACCACGCAAAGAATCACTACAGATATGCATGTACCGGCGCGAGCAGTCGCTAGAGGCGCGCCGGCAGGCTGCAAGGTCCGACAGAGACCAGGCCACAACACGGCGCCGTCCGGTTGAACGGGCGCCGTTCACATAAATATTGGAGACTGTAATGAGTTTGCGCGATTTCAAGATAGGCACCCGGCTGGGGATAGGTTTTGGCAGCATCCTCGCCATCCTGGTGGTGGTGATCGTTTCGGCGAATGCACTGAATTACCGTAACAAGGCCCAGCTGCTCACGGGCCTGGAGCTGGCAAGCGAAAAGAATACGCAGGCGTCGCTGATGAAAAGCGCGATGCTGGAAACGGGTATCGCCATGCGCAATATCGGCTTGCAGGGCGATGTGGCCTTGATGCAGGCGGAAGAGGGCAAGGTGCGCGAGCAGCGCAAGCTGTACGACGGCGCGCGCGGCAAGCTGGCCACCCTGGGCCTGTCCGATGGCGAGAAGGCGCTGCTGGCCAATATCGCCAAGGTCGACGGCGAAGTCGATGCCGCCTTCAAGGAAGCGATGGGGCAGGTGCTGGCGTTTAACAGCGAGGGCGCGGCGAAAGTGATCGCCACCCGCATCGATCCCTTGAACAAGACGACCCTGGCCGATATCAACAAGCTGCTCGACTTGCAGCACGTGGCGCAGCAAAGCTTCATGGACGACTCGCTGGCGGCCGATGCGCGCCTGATGACGGTGCTGTTCATCCTGGGCGGCGCGGCGGTGGCGCTCGGCGCCTGGTGCGCCATCTTCATCACGCGCTCGATCACGGTGCCATTGTCCGGCGCGGTTGCCGTGGCGCAGAAGGTGGCTGCCGGCGAACTGACGTCGCGCGTGGTGGTCGAAGGCAAGGATGAAACGAGCGCGCTGCAGCAGGCGCTCAAGGACATGAACGAGAGCCTGGTGCAGACGGTCAGCGACGTGCGCAAGGGAACGGAAACCATCACCGTGGCCTCGCGCGAGATCGCCAGCGGCAATGCGGACCTGTCGGCGCGCACGGAAACGCAGGCCAGTTCGCTCGAAGAGACGGCCTCGTCGATGGAAGAGCTGACGTCGACCGTGAAGCAGAACGCGGACAACGCGCGCCAGGCCAACCAGCTGGCCGTGTCGGCATCGTCGGTGGCGGAGCAGGGCGGCAAGGTGGTGGCGCAAGTGGTCGATACCATGGGTTCCATCAAGGACAGCTCGCGCAAGATCGTCGACATCATCGGCGTCATCGACGGCATTGCGTTCCAGACGAATATCCTGGCGTTGAACGCGGCCGTCGAAGCGGCGCGCGCAGGCGAGCAGGGACGCGGTTTTGCGGTGGTGGCGTCGGAAGTGCGCAATCTGGCCCAGCGATCGGCCGGCGCAGCGAAGGAAATCAAGGGCCTGATCGGCGACTCGGTCGACAAGGTCGATGCCGGCAGCCGCCTGGTGGACGAGGCGGGGCAGACCATGGGCCTGATCGTCACGTCGATCCGGCAGGTGGCCGACATCATGGGCGAGATCACGGCGGCGACGCAGGAACAGAGCCACGGTATCGAGGAAGTGAACCAGGCCATCGCGCAGATGGACCAGATGACGCAGCAAAATGCGGCGCTGGTCGAGGAAGCGGCGGCGGCCGCCGAAAGCATGCAGGAGCAGGCGCAGAATCTGGGCGCCGCCGTCAGCATCTTCAAGCTCGACGGCGAGAGCGCGGCGCAGGCGGCCATGCCCGCACCCGCGCCAGCACCGGTGGTAAAAGCGGCGATACGGCCGGCACCGGGTGTGGCGGCAAATACACGGCGGTTGGCACAGACGGCGCAAGCCGGCTCGCCACCGCCCGCGAAAAAGCTGGCGGCGGCCGGCGGCGACGATTGGGAAGAGTTCTAACGCCAACCCGGTCCCGCTAGTTATACTTGCAAAGGCATTGGTCAGAGTAGTCATAGAGAGGTAAAAACAAATGCCGCAAACTAAAACGGATTCGGTCAAGGAATTTGATTTCACTGGCAAGGACTTCGAACGGGTCCGCGCCATGATTTACAAGCGGGCCGGCATCGCGCTGGCCGACAGCAAGCAGGAAATGGTCTACAGCCGCCTGGCCAGGCGATTGCGTGCGACCGGCATCTCCTCGTTCGTCCGCTACCTGGACGACCTGGAAGCGGGCCGCATGGGCGACGAGTGGGAAGCGTTCACGAATGCGCTGACGACCAACCTGACGTCGTTCTTCCGCGAGGCGCATCATTTCCCGCTGCTGGCCGAGCACGTGAAAAAATTGAGCGGGCCGATCACCATCTGGTGTTCGGCCAGTTCCACCGGCGAGGAGCCGTATTCGATCGCCATGACGGTGTGCGAGGCGTTCAATACGCTCACGCCGCCCGTCACCATCATCGCCACGGACATCGACACGAACGTGCTGGCCACGGCCGCCAATGGCGTCTACAACCTGGACCGGCTCGACAAGATGCCGGCCGACCGTGCGCGGCGCTTTTTCTTGCGCGGCAAGGGCGACCGCGAAGGCCAGGTGCGGGTGCGCCCTGAACTGCGCCAGATGATCACCTTCAAGCCGCTCAACCTGCTGGCCGACAGCTGGCCGGTGACGGGGCAGTTCGACGTCATCTTTTGCCGTAACGTGATGATTTATTTTGACAAGGCGACGCAGCGCAAGATCCTGTCGCGCTTTGTGCCGTTGATGAAACCCGATGCCCTGCTGTTCGCGGGCCATTCGGAGAATTTTCTGTACGTGTCGGATTCACTGAAGCTGCGCGGTAAAACAGTCTATGAGCTCGACCAGCCCCGGGGCGCCGCGCCCAAGGCACCGTCGCATCGTACATGAGAGTGAAATATGAGCCTGGAATCCAAAGAGCAATTCGCCACTAACGTCTATTACGACAGGACGTTCAACTGTGACGCCGCCAAGATCTTGCCTGGTGAGTATTACTTTACCAACAAGGACATGCTGATCGTCACCGTGCTCGGCTCCTGCGTCTCGGCCTGCATCCGCGACCGTGTCACGGGCCTGGGCGGCATGAACCATTTCATGCTGCCCGATGGCGGCAGCGATCCGAACAGCCCGATTTCCGCGTCGATGCGCTATGGCACCTATGCCATGGAAATCCTGATCAACGATTTGCTGAAGGCGGGCGCGCGGCGCGAGAACATGGAAGCGAAAGTGTTCGGCGGCGGCGCCGTGCTGCGCGGCTTCACGGCGATCAACGTCGGCGAACGCAATGCGGCCTTCGTCATCAATTATCTGAAAGCGGAAAAGATGCGCGTGGTGGCCGAAGACCTCAACGACATCCACCCGCGCAAGGTCTACTTCTTCCCCCGCAGCGGCAAGGTGCTGGTGAAAAAGCTGATGCAGACGCATAACGATACCCTGGTACGCCGCGAACTCGATTACGCCAGCCGCCTCAAGGTCGCGCCGGTCGGCGGCGAAGTCGAGTTGTTTTAATAGTGTGAGATATAGATAACAACACCTGGTCACACCGTAGCGAGCGGATGGGAGTTGTGGCCGAGACGCGCAGCTGTGCTTTGGCACAGTGAGCATCGGAGGCCGCAAATCGCGACGCGCAGCAGGCGGGATCAGGTGCTTTAATGGGCCGGTAGGCCCAAAGGAAAATATATGAAGATCAAAGTATTGATCGTGGATGATTCGGCGTTGATCCGCAGCGTGATGACGGAAATCGTAAACAGCCAGCCCGACATGGAAGTGGTGGGTGCGGCGCCCGATCCGCTGGTGGCGCGCGAGATGATCAAGCAGACCAACCCCGACGTGCTGACCCTCGACGTCGAGATGCCGAAGATGGATGGCCTCGATTTCCTGGAAAAACTGATGCGCTTGCGCCCGATGCCGGTATTGATGGTGTCGTCGCTGACCGAGCGCGGTTCGGAAATCACCATGCGCGCGCTGGAACTGGGCGCCGTCGATTTCGTCACCAAGCCGAAGATATCGATCCAGAGCGGCATGCGCGAATATACGGACATGATCGCCGACAAGATCCGCGCCGCCTCGAAGGCGCGCATCCGCGCGCGCACCCTGCCGTCTGCCGGCGACAAGGTGGCAGCGCCGCTGCCGGCACTGCGCAGCCCATTGACGTCGAGCGAAAAGCTGATCATCGTGGGCGCATCCACGGGCGGCACGGAAGCGATCCGCGAATTCCTCATGCAGATGCCGTCCGATTGCCCCGGCATCCTGATCACGCAGCACATGCCGGAAGGCTTTACGCGCTCGTTCGCGCGCCGCCTCGATTCGCTGTGCAAGATTTCGGTGCAGGAAGCGGCGGGCGGCGAACGCGTGTTGCCCGGCCACGCCTACATCGCGCCCGGCCATTCGCACCTGACCCTGACGCGCAGCGGCGCCAACTACATGACCAAGATCGACCAGGGCGAACCGGTGAACCGCCACCGCCCGTCCGTCGATGTGCTGTTCCGTTCAGCCGCGCAATCGGCCGGTAAAAATGCCGTCGGCGTCATCCTCACCGGCATGGGCAAGGATGGCGCACAAGGCATGTTGGAGATGAAGGCCGCAGGAGCGTATAATTTTGCACAGGATGAAGCCAGTTGCGTGGTGTTCGGCATGCCGCGCGAGGCGATCGCTGTCGGTGCTACGCATGAGGTCGGCGCTCTGACGGCGCTGCCTGGCATGGTGCTGGGACACCTGGCGGCGCATGGTATGCGTGCTTTGCGCGTGTAAGCCACGTTTTATATGATCTGAGGCAAGTTTGTTCGCCTAAAAGCAACGAAAATGCTATCCTACAACTTGCTGCCGTAGTGTCGACCATAATGTCGGCATTCATGTCGATATTATTAACAAACCGCTACAGAAACAACGGAGTTATTCATGGCTGATCCAAAGATGAAATTTTTAGTCGTTGACGATTTTTCGACGATGCGCCGCATTGTCCGGAATCTGTTGAAGGAACTGGGTTATGCCAACGTCGATGAGGCGGAAGACGGCGTGATGGGCCTGGCCAAGCTGCGCGCGGAATCGTTCGATTTCGTCGTGTCGGACTGGAACATGCCAAACATGGATGGCCTGACGATGCTGCAGCATATCCGCGCCGATCCCGCACTGGCCAAGCTGCCTGTGCTGATGGTCACCGCCGAAGCGAAAAAAGAAAACATTATCGCCGCCGCGCAAGCTGGCGCCAGCGGTTATGTCGTCAAGCCGTTCACGGCCGCGACCCTCGATGAAAAGCTGAACAAGATTTTCGAGAAGCTGGAAAAAGCCGGCGCCTGATCCAGGCTTGACCGTTATCAAGAAAACGCTGCCCGTGCAAACCGGCAGCGTTTTTTTCGTCCGCTTGTGCTGATCACATGAGATTGCGCAAAAGAATGAAATATTTCCTAAAGTTAACTTTACACGTCAAATAATTTGGCCCATGATCGCTGCAGTATTTCCCCTTTGTCCCCGACCCCGACAAGAAGGAGCGCGCGATGCGCCGAGCACCCGTATTATTTTTCGCCCTGAGCACGGCCCTGTTGGCCGCCTGTGGCGTAAGCCTTGAACAAACCGCCGTTGCGCCTGTCGCGTCTGTCGAGATGCAGGAGCCGGCCGCGCCGTTGCCTGCCGAAGCTGATGGCCGGCATGCTTATCTGCACCGCGTGGGGGACCGCGACTATGTCAGCCTGAGCCAGCATGGCCCCGAGGGCGGCTTGCCGATACGCACGGGCACGCAGCGCCACGCGCGCGCCATCCGCCTGCTGGCGGCCGATCCGGCCCAGGTAAGGGCCATCCTGCGCAGCCTGAGGCTGCCTGCGAACCAGCGCAAACTGTGGGCAGGAGAGGAAATCGTGCTCGACGCGGCCAGCTATGACATGTTGCAAGCGGCCCGCGGCAGCAACAAGCCGCTGTTTGCCGAACTCAAACTGGTAGGGATGGAGAAGTAGAGAAAGAAACGGGGCCGAATGGCCCCGTTGTGATTGCGCTTAGATTTCCAGGTTGTCGATCAATCTGGTTTGTCCCAGTTTGGCGGCGGCCAGCACCACCAGCGGTTCGCCGGCGGCCAGTTCGGCGGCGCTCGGTGCTTGCAGGTTGGCGCGCTTGCGCACGGCGATGTAGTCCGATTTCCAGCCGCGGCTGTTCAACAGCTGCATGCTGGCCTGTTCCAGTTCGCCCACGGCCAGATTGCCCTTGCGCACTTCCTCGGCCACGAAATTAAGTCCCTTGAACAGTTCCGGCGCTTCCGCGCGTTCGCTTTCCGACAAGTACATATTGCGCGAGGACAAGGCCAGGCCATCGTCGGCCCGGTAGGTTTCCGCAGCGATGATTTCCGTCGGCAGCGCGAACTGGCGCGCCATGTTGCGGATGATCATCAGTTGCTGGTAATCCTTCTTGCCGAACACGGCCACGCGCGGACCCACGCACGAGAACAGCTTGGTGACGACCGTGCACACGCCTTCAAAGAAGCCGGGGCGGAATTCGCCTTCCAGGGTATTGCCCAGGTCATCGGGCGGGCGCACGCGGTATTCCTGCGGTTCCGGGTACAGTTCCTTTTCCGTCGGCGCGAACAGCACGTACACGCCTTCCTTTTCCAGCTTGGCGATGTCGGCCGCCATGGTGCGCGGATATTTTTCGAAGTCTTCGTTCGGGCCGAATTGCAGGCGGTTCACGAAGATCGAGGCGACGACGGGGTCGCCATGCTTGCGCGCCAAACGCATCAGCGACAGATGGCCTTCGTGCAGGTTGCCCATGGTGGGGACGAACGCCGTGCGCAGCTGTCCGCTGAGCTGGTCGCGCAATTCTTCGATGTCGGAAATAATTTTCATGGATTGCTTTCGCTAAAACCCCGTTGTACGGTGGTCAGTGACAAAGGGAAGGGGTCAGGCGGGCGAATAGGCCAGCCGGACGTAGATGGGGGCAAACGGTTCTGCCTGCGTGATTTCGATCAGGGTTTCCTTGGCCAGTTCCAGCAGGGCCACGAAGTTGACCACCACCACGGGCACGCCGCCGGCAATGTCGAACAGCTCGCTGAACTCGACGAAACGCGACGATTGCAAGTGGCGCAGGATGCTCGACATGTGCTCGCGCACGGACAGTTCCTGGCGGCTGATGCGGTGATGCTGAGTCAGCTTGGCGCGTTTCAGCACGTCGAGCCACGCCTGCTGCAAGTCCACCGGTTCCACGTCGGGCCAGGTGGGCGTCAGGCTTTGCTCGATGAAAATCTGCGTGCGCACGAAATCGCGCTCGAACTGGGGAATGGCGTTCAGGTCGTAGGCGGCCAGCTTGATCTGCTCGTACTCGAGCAGGCGGCGCACCAGTTCGGCACGGGGGTCGCCGCCATCTTCCTCGACGTCGCTCTTGCGCGAAGGCAGGAGCATGCGCGACTTGATCTCGATCAGCATGGCCGCCATCAACAGATACTCGGCGGCCAGTTCCAGGTTGCGCACGCGGATCTGGTCGACATATTTCAGATATTGCAGGGTCACCTGCGCCATCGGGATATCGAGAATGTTGAAGTTCTGCTTGCGGATCAGGTAGAGCAGCAAGTCGAGCGGGCCTTCGAAGGCTTCGAGGAAGATTTCCAGCGCGTCCGGCGGAATGTACAGATCCGTCGGCATGCGCATCATCGGCTCGCCATACAGGCGGGCGATGCCCAGCGGGTCGGCGGTGGGCGCCGCGTCCGTTACTGCCGTGGCCGATGCTGCAGGGGCGCCGCTGCCGTCGCCTTCAGCGACAGGTGGGGGCGACTCGATGACTGCGCCGGCACCGGAAGCGTCGGCTTCCGGCGTGACTGCAGACTCTTCAGGCAACATCGTGCCGGTTCCAGATCTTAGTTCTTGTTCTGGTAAACGTAAGCCTGTTGCTTGACGGCCGATGCCAGCTGGCGCTCCTGCTCATCGATGCTGACGGCCGGCTTGTCCCACAGCAGGGCGCGGCCCGCTTGCTGGCCTGCTTCCATGCCAGGATTCTTGGCCTTCAGTTCGGCGATGAACAAGGTGTGGTCGGATACGTAGTTGGTGTGTTTTGCAGGCAGTTTCATATTCTCTTCTGGGTCTTATGGGTAAGGTCAGCCGGCCGTATTTTACCGCGCCGTGCGGCTTGGCGGGTTGTTGTATCGGCAAGTCCGGCGCGAAATTGCTAAAAATCAATAACGCAGCAAACGCCGCATCACCATCGGCGCCGGTTCTGCGGGGTTGGCGTGCGAATATTCCAGTTCTTCGGCCAGGTCGAATTCGAAGGCCGCATAAAAATCGATCAACTTGCGCTGGTCGCGCCGCACGGCCAGGCGCAATTCCTCGGCCTGGCATGACAGGCCGTGATGAATGATGGCTTCGAGCAAGTGCTGCGAGACGTGGCTGCCCCGGTAAGCGGGCAGCACGCCCATGCGTGAAATCTTCCAGATGGCGGGGTCGCTATCGAGCGGCATCCAGCGCAGCGAACCGGCTGGAATGTCGTCGATCAGCAACAGAAAACCGCCGCCGTGGCGCAATTGCTCCGCCACTTGCTCGGCCGTCTCGTGGTGTCCACTGGACGAGGCGGCCACCTTGCCGGCCCACGCGGCGCGGGTCAGCTCGGCCATCAGCTGTGCATCGGCATTTGTTGCTTCGCGCACCACGATATTCATCATCGGTCCTTGTGGTGGCTTAGCGGATGCGCATGCCAGGTTCGGCGCCCGGCCACGGGTTCAGGATGTAGATGCCGGGATTCGCTTTCTCGTCGGCGGCGGACGCGGCCATGACCATGCCTTCCGAAATGCCGAACTTCATCTTGCGCGGCGCCAGGTTGGCCACCAGCACTGTCAGCTTGCCGACCAGTTCTTCCGGCTGGTAGGCGGAGCGGATGCCGGAAAATACATTGCGCAAGCGGCCTTCGCCCGCATCCAGGGTCAGGCGCAGCAGCTTGTCGGAGCCTTCGACCAGTTCGCAGTTGACGATTTTCGCGATGCGCAGGTCGACCTTGAGGAAATCGTCGATCTTGATCTCGGGTGCCAGTTCTTCGATGGCGGCAGCGGCCGCCACTGGAGCTGCGGCGTCATTCGCGGCGTCGCTGGCCGGCGCGGCAATGGCGGCGCCGGCTTGCGGCGCGTCGAACAGCGCTTCGATCATCTTCGCATCCATGCGCGTCATCAAATGGCTGTAGGCGCCGATGGTACGGCCCAGCATGCTGTTCGAGACGGCGTCGCCGAACACTTGCGTGTCGGCCCAAGTAAACTCGGCGTCGTTGAGGAACGATGCCACGTTCTTGGCCACGCCCGGCAGGACCGGCGACAGCAAAATCGTCAGCTGGCGGAACAGGATCAGGGCCGTCGTGCATACGTCGTGCAGCTCGGTCGTCTTTTCGGCGTCCTTGGCCAGGATCCACGGCTTGTTTTCATCGACATACTGGTTGGTGATGTCGGCGATTTCCATGATTTCGCGCAAGGCCTTGCCGAATTCGCGGTTCTCGAAGTGCGCGGCGATGCTGGCCTGGCGCTCGACGATGACGCCGTTGACGTCCACCGTCAGCGCGCGGTTGATCCAGCTTTGCGCGCCTTCCGACAGCGTCGACGCCAGCTTGCCGTCGAAACGCTTGGCGATGAAGCCGGCGCAGCGGCTGGCGATGTTCACGTATTTGCCGATCAAGTCGCTGTTCACGCGGGCAACAAAATCTTCGCCGTTGAAGTCCAGGTCTTCCACTTTCGAGTTCAGCTTGAAGGCGATGTAGTAGCGCAGCCATTCCGGGTTCATGCCCAGGTCCAGGTAGCGCAGCGGCGAGATGCCCGTGCCGCGCGACTTCGACATTTTTTCGTTGTTGACCGTCAGGAAGCCGTGTACGTTGACTTTCAGTTTGTCGATCACCGGGTGATTGGCGAACTTCAGCATGGCGGGCCAGAACAGCAAATGGAAGGAAACGATGTCCTTGCCGATGAAGTGGATCTGTTCCGTCGACGGGTCATTCAGGAAGGCGTCAAAATCGATGCCTTTCTTGTCGCAATAGTTTTTCAGGCTGGCCAGGTAACCGACGGGCGCATCCATCCACACATAGAAGAATTTACCTGGTGCATCAGGAATCGGGATGCCGAAGTAGGGCGCATCGCGCGAGATATCCCAGTCGGCCAGCTTTTCACCGGCTTCGCCCAGCCATTCGCTGACCTTGTTGACCATTTCCGGCTGCAAGCGGCCTGGCGTGTTGAGCCAATCCTTGAGGAATTCGAAGCAGCGCGGGTCGGACAGCTTGAAGAAATACTGTTCCGACGGCTTCATCACGGGCGTCGCGTTGGTAAACACGGAGAACGGGTTGACCAGGTCGGTCGGCTGGTAAGCGGCGCCGCACACTTCGCAATTGTCGCCGTACTGGTTCTTGGCGCCGCATTTCGGGCATTCGCCCTTGATGTTGCGGTCGGCCAGGAACATGCCTTTGACCGGGTCGAAGAAGCGGTCGACGGTTTTCGTGACGATCAGGCCCGTATCGCGCAGCTTGCGGTAGATCGATTGCGACAGGTCGACGTTTTCCGGCGAATCGGTCGAATACCAGTTGTCGAAGGCGATATGGAAGCCATCGAGGTACTGGGCGCGGCCGGCCGCGATGTTGGCGACGAATTGCTGCGGCGTGATGCCTTCCTTTTCGGCGGCGATCATGATCGGCGTGCCATGCGTATCGTCGGCGCCCACAAAGTGCACTTCACGGCCGGCCGCGCCATCGCGTTGCATTCGCTGGAACCGGACCCAGATATCAGCCTGGATGTATTCCATGATGTGGCCAATGTGAAAAGCGGCGTTTGCGTAAGGCAGGGCAGTGGTGACGAACAGCTTGCGAGTCATGATTGATGCACTTTTGGGATGGATAATAGGACATTTTAACAGCGGAAAGGCAATATGAGCAGATGCAGCGCCGGCAAGTGATGCTTTTGCCGCCATCGCACCATGCAAATTTGCGCTAGACTGCGCGTATTGCACATATGTAGTACACACGGAGATTTACATGAGCATCACAGTAGAAGACGTCAAGGCCGCGCTGGCCCAGGTTATTGATCCAAATACACATAAAGATTTCGTTTCCAGCAAAACCGTCAAGAATCTGAAGGTCGATGGCAGCGACATTTCGCTCGACATCGAGCTCGGCTACCCCGCCAAGAGCCAGATCGACCTGATCCGCAAATCCGTGCTGGCCGCCTTGCGCGTGCTGCCGGGCGTGGGCAACGTCAGCGTGGGCGTGTCGTCGAAAATCATTTCGCACACGGTGCAGCGCGGCTTGAAGCCGATGAGCAACGTGAAAAACATCATCGCCGTCGCTTCCGGCAAGGGCGGCGTCGGCAAATCGACCACGGCCGTCAACCTGGCCCTGGCCCTGGCCGCCGAAGGCGCCACCGTCGGCATGCTGGACGCCGATATCTATGGCCCGTCGCAGCCGATGATGCTGGGCATCAAAGGCCAGCCGAAGACGCTCGACGGCAAGAGCATGGAGCCGATGGAAAACCACGGCCTGCAAGTGTCGTCGATCGGCTTCATGATCGATCCGGACGAACCGATGGTGTGGCGCGGCCCGATGGTCACGCAAGCCTTGCAGCAACTGCTGGACCAGACCAACTGGCGCGACCTCGATTATTTGATCGTCGACATGCCGCCAGGCACGGGCGACATTCAGCTGACCCTGTCGCAGAAAGTCCCAGTCACGGGCGCCGTCATCGTCACGACGCCGCAGGACATCGCGCTGCTGGACGCGCGCAAGGGTCTCAAAATGTTCGAGAAGGTCGGCATCCCGATCCTCGGCGTGGTGGAAAACATGAGCACGCACATCTGCTCGAACTGCGGCCATGCGGAAGAAATCTTCGGCGCCGGCGGCGGCGCGAAGATGTGCGCCGACTTCGGCGTGGAATTCCTCGGCGCCTTGCCGCTGACCATGGCCATTCGCCAGCAGACGGATTCGGGCACGCCGACCGTCGTGGCCGAGCCGGAAGGCCCCGTCGCCGTGATCTACAAGCAGATCGCCCGCACCATCGCCATCAAGGTGGCGGAAAAGGCGAAGGATATGACAAGTAAATTCCCGTCGATCGTCATCAAGAACGACTAGTGGCTGGGTGGCCTTGCAAACCTACTGCGCAGCTCACTCTCGGGTCGGCGTTACTCACCGTACTAAAGTACGGTTGCGTTACTCAACCCGACATTGAGCTTGCTCGCTACGGTTTTCAAGGCCACCAGTGGCACCATTGGCTTAACTCGTCCCCGGCGCCATGACCGGCAGGAATATGGTTTCATGCAGTCCGTGTTGTTATTAAACAAGAGGAGACATCATGCAATTGAACACCGTATTCCTGCGTAAAGCCGCCGTCGTGATCGCCGGCAGCCTGCTGGCCGCCAGCGCTTTCGCCCAATCCGTTTCCTTCGTCGAGCCAGTCGATGGCGCGACAATGGCGAGCCCGTTCAAGGTCAAGTTTGCGATCAAAGGCATGGACGTCAAGCCGGCCGGCGACATGACGGCCAAGACGGGCCATCATCACCTGCTGATCAACCAGGGCGCCATGAAGGCGGGCGAGATGATACCCATGGATGACAAGCATTTGCATTTCGGCAAAGGACAAACGGAAACGGACGTCACCTTGCCGCCGGGCCAGTACATGCTCACCATGCAGTTCGCCAACGGCGCGCACCAGTCGTATGGGCCGGAGTTGAGCAAAAGCATCAAGGTGACGGTCAAGTAAGCCAGGCATTTTTGTCTGTTGCGGCAAAGGCCGGGTTCCAGCGATGGGGCCCGGCCTTTTTCTTGTTATTGCTTTCTGTCATCATTGCGTCATATAGTCGGCGTATGCTGGCCGGTGGCCTAACTTTTGATGAGCGGATATGACGAACCATTTCTCCCTTTCCCGGCAGCTGGCGCAGGCGCTGCTGCTGGTCGCTGGCGTGGCGGCGTGCCAGGCGCATGCGGCCAAGGCGCTTCCTGTGACTGCGGCGCAGCCGAAGCTGGTCGTCGTGCTGGTGGTGGACGGCTTGCCGCAAGAGCAGGTGACGCGCTACCGCGACCAGTTCGGCCAGGGCGGGTTCCGTCGCCTGCTGGAGCAGGGCGCGTGGTTCAGCGATGCGCACCAGGCGCATGGCATCACGGTCACCGCCATCGGCCACTCGGCCGTGCTGTCGGGTGCCTATCCGTACCAGCATGGCGTGATCGGCAATAACTGGATCGATCCCGTCACGAAGAAATCCGTGTACTGCACCGAGGATGGCAATTTCCATTACATCGGCGAAGAGACGCAGCCCGATGACGGCACGGCGCCGACCAGGCTGCGCGTGAGCACCCTCGGAGACGAACTGCGTTATTCGACGGGCGACCAGGCCAAGGTCGTCACCGTGTCGGGCAAGGACCGGGGCGCCATCCTGCTGGCAGGGAAGACGGGCACGGCCTATATGTACATGGAAAAGACGGGCAATTTCGCCAGCAGCACCTACTATATGCAGCAGCACCCGCAATGGGTGCAGCGCTACCAGGCGGCCAAGCCGCAGGACCGTTATTACGGCAAGAGCTGGACGCCGCTGCTGGCCGATTCGGCGTATGCGCGCGACGCCCGTGATGATCTGGTGCCGGCCAAGCCCGGCACGCGCAACACCTTCCCGTTCGCCTACTACAGCGACAGCGGCAAGCTCGATGGCGAGTACTACAGCCGCCTGAAATCCGGACCCTTCCTCGATGAACTGACCCTGGAGTTCGCCCGCGCCGCCGTCGATGGCGAAAACCTGGGCCGCAACCCGGCCGGCGTGCCCGATATCCTCGGCGTGAGCCTGTCCGCGCACGACTATGTGAACCATGCCTACGGCCCGGAAAGCAGGATGTCGCACGACCACCTGCAGCGCCTGGACCGCATGCTGGCCGGCTTCTTTGCCGACCTCGATAAAAAAGTCGGCATGGATAACGTGCTCGTGGTGCTGACGGCCGACCATGGTTTCGCCAACGTGCCGGAATTTTCCGAAACGCGGGGCTTCTCCGCCAAACGCATCGACGGCGCCAAACTGGTCGATGCCTTGAGCCGGCACCTGGCCGCAACCCTGGGCATCGACAAGCTGGTGACGGCGTCGTCGCTGCCGAATATCTACCTCGATTACGCGCTGGCGGAAAAGAGCGGCGTCCAGCGCGCCGCCCTGGAAGACGCGGCGGCCCGCTTCCTGCTGCAGCAGGACGGCCTGGCCCAAGTCTACACGCGCACGCAGATGGAAACGGGAGCCGTCGCCACGCGCATGGACACCCTGATGCGCCGCGCCTGGAACCGCCAGCTGTCGGGCGACCTGATGGTAGTCACAAAGCCGGCCTGGTACTTCGGCAAGGGCAGCGGCGGCACCTCGCACGGCACGCCGTACACGTATGACACCAACGTGCCGCTGATGGTCTTGGGCCCCCGCTGGATCAAGCCGGGTGCCTATGGCCAGTACGCGGAAGTGGTCGACATCGCGCCTACGCTCGCCCATCTGCTGCGCATACGCCAGCCGTCAGCGTCGGAAGGGCGGATCTTGACGGAAGCGGTCCGGTAAACCCGCGTAATCCGACAACAGTGTTGGCATTGCCGGTGCTGGTGTCCGGTTACAGGGTATACAGAATATTGTAGAAAGCGCTCGGCGGTTCGGCGATCAGCGACAAGTCTTGGCCGAGGGCAATCTTTTCAAACGACGCTTTGCCGACTGCCATGCGGCGCTTGATGATTGCCTCCAGCAGTTTCCCGAACACCACTTGGTCATTCACGTATTTTTTCAATGCCAGAATATCGCGAGGATTGTTCTTCAAAATATAAAAGGCGTAATTCATCAGCAGGATATTGGAAACGAACAGGTTTTCCGTCGACTGAAGCGGGTTGACGGTGTCCTGCAAGGCCGCAAATACCTGAGGCCTGTCATGAGCGTAGGCATGCAGGAAGACGTCGGGGTACATCAATTCGCTGTATCTGTCGTCAACGCTGAAGCGGTACCTCGTGCCATCAGCTTGCGTCAATAGCTTGGCTATGCCTGTCTGATAACTTTTCAGGGTATTTAGCAGCGCATGCTCTTTTCTGCCATCCGCCCTGATCGTCTTGTATGCCACCTCGATCATGTCCAGTAAAGAGACCTGTCCCTGGCAATCGGTGGACATGTGCAGCTGCTGGTCGCGGATGCTGAAGCGACGATAGGCCTCGTCGTCCATACTTAACTCAAAAAGCAGGAAGCGCAGCATGTGGTTACGCCACTGTGCGTCGGCGTCGCAATGGCTGTTTTTCAGGCTGATCAGCTGGATCAGATAGAAAAAAATAAAATATTCCTTGTTACTGCGTTGACGGTTGTCGATTTCGAGCAGCAAGCCGAACCGTCCCAGCAACAGCAGCAGCGCATGGCAGTCCGCTTCCGTATAGCCTTGCTTCGACATGGCCTTTTCAAAAGCGCCGACAGAAAACAGATCGTGCCAGCGGCTTGCGTAGCAAATTGCGCCATTGCGTTTTCTGGCGGCGATGGAGAATAGCGACGTCTCGTTTTCCTGGTAAAAAACAGGCTCTGTTGCGCACGCAGCTGGCCGGATATTGATGAAATTTTCTAGCTTGTATGACAGCAGATTGAACAGGTTCATTTCGCGCTTGCCGTTGAGGTTCATGACGATTACAGCAACCAATCGATCGGCAGCACCGACAGAATCGCCACCCCCATGCGCTTCCACACGCTGGTGCCCGGTTCCGTGTCGTAGCGCGTGGTGGCGCCGCTGGCGTCGCGGGCGATCCAGTACAGCGCGCCGTCGTCGCCAAGCAGCACCTGGTAGGCGCGCTGCGGGATCGTGGTGCGCATGGCTTGCCCCAGCTGGCTGGCCAGCGCGGGGCTGTCGATGACGAGGCCCATTTCCGTATTCAGCTCGATCGAGCGCGGGTCGAAGTTGAACGAGCCGACAAAGATGCGCCGGTCGTCGACGGCAAAGGTCTTCGCATGCAGGCTCGATGCGGAACTGCCGAAGCGGCCCGGTTGTTCGCGCGCGTCGCCCCGTTCCCACGAGCGGCGCGATTCGTACAGTAGCACGCCCGCTTCCAGCAGCGGTTTTCTCCACTTTGCGTAACCCGCATGCACGGCCGCCACGTCGGTCGCTTCCAGCGCATTCGTCAGGATGCGCACGCCCACGCCTTTTTTCGCCAGGTCGGCAAAGGCTTGCGTGCCCGACTTGCCGGGCACGAAATACGGCGATACCAGGTCCACTTCCTTTTCCGGCACGCCCAGCAGATTTTGCAGGTTTTCCGCCACGCCCGTGCCTGGCCTGGCCTTGTCCAGCACCTTGGCCGGGTCGTCGCTGACCATGCGTGTGCGCGCCCATTCGAAGGGCAGGGTGCGCTCCATCATCTGCTTGACGAAGGGCGAGGTGCGCAGCGCCTGCACGTATTCCTCGGCCGCCTTGGTGTCGTCGATGCGGTCTGCCTCGGCGGCGATGGTGGCCGCGTCGCCATCGACAGGACTGGTCAGCAGCAGGCTGGCCGGGTAGGCCGAGGCGCTGTTCCAGTAGCGGTCGAAATCGTGCGACACCTCGCCGACGACGGGGCCGATGGCCAGCACGTCCAGGTCGGCGAACAGCACGTCGCCGGCCGCGCCGAAGTATTCATCGCCCACATTGCGTCCGCCAACGATGGTGGCCTGGTTATCGGCCGTGAACGATTTGTTGTGCATGCGCCGGTTGAGGCGTGAAAAGTCGGTGGCAAAGGCCAGCGCGCGCGGCGCGCGGGGCAGGAAGGGATTGAACAGGCGGATTTCCAGGTTCCGCTGCTTGCCCAGCATGGCCAGGGTCGGGTCCAGTCCCGCCGTGTTGTTATCGTCGAGCAGCAGGCGCACGCGCACGCCCCGTTCCGCCGCCTGGCGCAGGGCGTCGAACAGCAAGGTGCCCGTGATGTCCTTGTGCCAGATGTAGTACTGCACGTCCAGGCTGCGCTGAGCGGCGGCGGCCAGCAGGGCGCGCGCGGCAAAGGCGTCGCGCCCGTCGACCAGCGGGTAAATGCCGGACACGCCGGGATGCTGCACCACCATGGGCGCGATGGCCGTGGCTAATTTGGTCTGCGCCGTATCCGTGATGACGCTGGAGGGAATGCGGCCGTCCAGCGAAGGCAGGGAAGCGCAGCCGGCGAGGACGGCGGACAGCAGCAGGGGCAGCAGCAGCCGGGTGGCGCTGCGGAAGGGAAGTACTTGGGCGGGCATGGCGGGCTTTCATCGAGTTGCCCCGATGTTAGCAGATGCGCATGCCCGCACGCGGGCGAGGTTTTACAGTTGTTCCAGCGCGATCAGCTCGGCCACCGTCTGGCGGCGGCGGATCAGGCGCGACGGGTGTTGATCATCGGCGCCATCGACCAGGTATTCGGCCGCATGCGGACGGCTGTTGTAGTTCGACGACATCGACGCGCCATACGCGCCCGCGCCTTCGAAGACGACGTAGTCGCCCACTTGCGCTGCCGGTAGCAGGCGGGTTTCCACCACACCGCCATCGCGCTGGGTGAAGACGTCGCCCGACTCGCACAGGGGGCCGCCGACGACGGTGGCGCGCTGGGCGTCCAGGGCGCGGCCGTCGTGCGCGATCACCGACATTGCATGGTAGCTGCCGTACATGGCGGGGCGCATCAGTTCATTGAAGCCCGTATCGAGCAAGGTGAAGTGGTTGCCGCCCATTTGCTTGGTGGCGCGCACTTCGGCCACCAGCAGGCCCGCGTCGGCCACGAGGAAGCGGCCCGGTTCGATTTCCAGGTGCACGCGATGGCCCAGGTGCGCCTCGATCTGCTTGCGCGCCGCATCCCACAGCTGGAAATAGTGGTCCGTGTCGACCGGTTGCTCGCCTTCGCGGTAAGGCACGGACAGGCCGCCGCCCGTGGAAATGGCTTCGATGTCGTGGCCCATGTTCTTGACCAGGTCGACCATGGTGCCGCAGACGGTTTCCAGGTGGCTGTAGTCGACGCCGGAGCCGATGTGCATGTGCAGGCCCACCAGGTGCAGTCCATGCGCGCGGATGACGGCCAGCGCCTCCGGCAGCTCTTCGTACCAGATGCCGTGCTTGCTGTTTTCGCCGCCCGTGTTGGTCTTGTTGCTGTGGCCATGGCCATAGCCGGGATTGATGCGCAGCCAGACCCGGTGGCCGGGCGACACGGGGCCCAACTGGCGCAGCATGTCGACGGAGCCGCAATTGACTTCAATTTTTGCTGCCGCCACGCGCGCAAGGGTGGCGCGGTCGAACAGGTCGCAGGTGAACACCACGCCTGCCGCGCCGTTCGTTTGCGCCGGCGTAAAGCCCGCCTGCAGCGCGCGTTCGATCTCGCCCAGCGAGACGGCGTCCACGTGTACGCCCGCTTCGCGCATCACGGTGAGCAGATGGATGTTCGAATTGGCCTTTTGCGCGAAACGCACGGTGTCGAATTGCGCCAGCTGCGCGATGCGCGCGCGGATGGTGGCCGCGTCATACACCCACAGGGGCGTGCCGTGTTCCTGGGCGAGTTGGGCGAGGGTGGCGTCTGGCACTGGTTTCATGGTGGTGGTCTTTATTATGTGATGGGTGGCGTCGGAGGTGGTGTCGGATTACGCGCCTTGCGCTAATCCGACCTACGTGCTGGCGATGATGCGGGTTTTCTTTGTAAACATAAAATATCCATTTAAGCTGACCTTATTCATTTATGATATGGATATGACTATCTCCTTGCGCCATATCGAAGTCTTTCGCGCCATCATGACGACGGGCAGCGTGACGGCCGCCGCCGCCATGCTGCACACCTCGCAGCCCACCGTCAGCCGCGAGCTGGCGCGCCTCGAACATTTGACGGGCCTGACTCTGTTCGAACGCGAGCGGGGGCGGCTGCGCCCCACGGCCCAGGCGCTGCAGCTGTTCGAGGAAGTGCAGCGCGCGTATTTCGGCCTGGAGCGCATCGTCAGCACGGCGGCGGCCCTGCGCCAGTTCGACCAGGGGCAGTTGTCGATCGCCTGCCTGCCCGTGTTTTCCCAATCCTTGCTGCCGCAGGCCTGCAAGCGCTTCGTGGCCGACTTTCCCAAGGTGAGCATCAGCATCACGCCGCAGGAGTCGCCGCTGCTGGAAGAGTGGCTGTCGGCGCAGCGTCACGATATCGGCCTGACGGAAGTGGGCAATGCGCCGCCTGGCACCGTGCTCGATGCCTTGATGTCCGTCGATGAAGTGTGCGTGCTGCCCGACGGCCATCCATTGGCAGGCAAGATGACCTTGGCGCCGGCGGACTTCGCGGGCCAGCCCTTCATCAGCCTGGCCGCCGTCGATCCCTACCGCCAGCAGATCGACGCCATCTTCGCGCACGCCGGCGTGGAGCGGCGCATGGCGCTCGACACGCACAGCGCCGCTTCTGTGTGCGCCATGGTGCGCGAAGGCGTGGGGCTGGCCATCGTCAATCCGCTCACGGCCCTCGATTATGCGGGGCAGGGCTTGCAGATCCGCCGCTTTGCCGTGTCCCTGCCGTTCACGGTGAATCTCGTGAAACCCTTGCACCGGCCCCTGTCGCAGCTGGTGGCCCTGTTCGAGCAGGCGCTGCATGCGCAGGCGGACGAGGTGAAAAGGCGCTTGCTGCAGCTGTGACGGCGCTTGTGGAGCGGCGGCGGTCAACAGAGTAAAATGGCGTTTTACTTATTCAAGCCTGATTACTTCGATGACCACAAACGCTACTCCCGTCCGTACCCGTTTCGCTCCCAGCCCGACCGGCTATCTGCACCTGGGCGGCGCCCGCACCGCTTTATACAGCTGGGCGTACGCCCGCCACTTCGGCGGCACCTTCGTGCTGCGCATCGAGGACACGGACGTGGAGCGTTCCACGCCGGAAGCCGTGCAAGCCATCATCGAAGGCATGAAGTGGCTGGGCCTGGACCACGATGAAGGCCCGTTCTACCAGATGCAGCGCATGGACCGCTACCGCGAAGTCGTGGCGCAGATGCTGGCCGAAGGCACTGCATATCACTGCTACTCGTCGCCGGAAGAAGTCGAAGCGATGCGCGAGCGCATGCGCGCCGCCGGCGAAAAGCCGCGCTACGACGGCACCTGGCGTCCGGAGCCGGGCAAGACCCTGCCTGCCGTCCCTGCGGACCGCAAGCCCGTCGTGCGCTTCAAGAATCCGCTCGATGGCGACGTGACATGGGACGATGTCGTCAAGGGCACGATCACGATCTCCAACCGCGAGCTGGACGATCTGGTGATCGCCCGTCCGGACGGCACGCCGACGTATAACTTCTGCGTGGCCGTCGACGACTGGGACATGGGCATCACGCACGTGCTGCGCGGCGATGACCACGTCAACAACACGCCGCGCCAGATCAACATCCTGCGCGCCATCGGCGCACCACTGCCGCTGTACGGCCACCTGCCGATGATTCTGGGTTCGGACGGCCAGAAGATGTCGAAGCGCCGTGACGCCGTCAGCGTGATGGATTACCCGGCGCAGGGCTTCTTGCCTGAATCGATGCTGAACTACCTGGCGCGCCTGGGCTGGAGCCATGGCGACGATGAAGTGTTCTCGGTGGAGCAGTTCTGCGAGTGGTTCAACCTCGACCACCTGACCAAGTCGGCCGCGCAGTTCGACCTGGAAAAGCTCAAATGGCTCAATAACCAGTACATCAAGCAGGCCGACAACACCCGCCTGGCCGACCTGGCGCGTCCGCAAATGGTCGCTGCCGGCGCCGTCTTCGAAGGCGCGCCGGACCTGGCGCAGGTGCTGGGCATGATGAAAGAGCGCGCCAACACGGTCAATGAACTGGCTGCTGCCTCGATGCTGTTCTTCCGCGAGCCGCAGCCGGAAGCGGAGCTGGTGACGCAGCACATCACGGATGCCATCAAGCCCGTGCTGGCGCAGTTTGCCGAGCGCATCGCCGCGGTGGAGTGGAGCAAGGAAGCCGTGGCCGCCATGATCAAGGAAGTGCTGGCCGCCAACACCATCAAGATGCCGCTGCTGGCCATGCCTTTGCGCCTGATTTTGACGGGCCAGCTGCAGACGCCGGCCATCGATCAGGTGGTGGTGATGTTCGGCCGCGACACCGTGCTGGCGCGCCTGGCAAAGTGGCTGTAATCGCCGCGCTGAATTGACCGTGTAAACGCAGTGCGGAAACCGCCCCTATGAAAAGTTACTCATAGACGAAAAAGGGTATTTGCAGAGTGAAACTTCTTTGCTATACTCTTGTTTCTGCACCAACGGGGGTATAGCTCAGCTGGGAGAGCGCTTGCATGGCATGCAAGAGGTCAGCGGTTCGATCCCGCTTACCTCCACCAGCAGCAAAATCGCAGTCAGGTTTTGTTAGTCGTTGAAGTGGTGCAGATGTTGTTTGGAAGTTCCGCGGTCCCCATCGTCTAGAGGCCTAGGACATCACCCTTTCACGGTGAGTACAGGGGTTCGAATCCCCTTGGGGACGCCAGGTAGTTGTGGTATAGTAGTGGCAGTTGTTTGTACTGATTGTTGTAAGTTCAGGCCCGTAAAAAACGGAATCTGGATGGAAAGCAAGTAGTGGAACAAAGTCGCCAAGTGCGGCTTTTATTATTTCTGCGCCCGGGGGGTATAGCTCAGCTGGGAGAGCGCTTGCATGGCATGCAAGAGGTCAGCGGTTCGATCCCGCTTACCTCCACCAACAGCGCAGAAGTAAGGCTACAAATTGTAGAAGTAAAAGTGCAGTACCGAGGTCCCCATCGTCTAGAGGCCTAGGACATCACCCTTTCACGGTGAGTACAGGGGTTCGAATCCCCTTGGGGACGCCAGCTCAGTCTGGTGTTTGATAGTAAAGAAGTAGCAGTGTTTCTGCGCCCGGGGGGTATAGCTCAGCTGGGAGAGCGCTTGCATGGCATGCAAGAGGTCAGCGGTTCGATCCCGCTTACCTCCACCAACAGCGCAGAAACAGGTAGTCAATAAATCAAAGTCGCCTAGAGCGGCTTTTTTTATTTTGGCGAAGT
>NZ_JACYMG010000019.1:0-68128 GCF_020858035.1 Janthinobacterium sp. EB271-G4-3-2
CGAGGTCGACCACAGGGCCTACTGTTGCATTCGGATCAAGGTAGCCAGTACGCCAGTCGAAAATTCCGTCAGCGCTTATGGCGCTATCGGATACGACAGAGCATGAGCCGGCGGGGAAATTGCTGGGATAACTCCCCGATGGAACGGCTGTTCCGCAGCTTCAAAACGGAATGGCTGCCGTCAACTGGTTACATGAGCTAGTCCGGTTTTCATGGACATTCTAATAGGGGACAATGTGCCCCGGAGGATATTCATGAAGAAGAAACAATTACCTTCGAAGCGGGAGATCATTCCCACTTCACCGGAGTCAGCACCTAAGTTGCGTGCCACATTCACAGATGAGTTCAAGCGCGATGCGGTAGCGCGACTGCGTGCGGGCAATCAAAGCGCCACTAATTTGGCAGTAGAGCTAGGGCTACGTCGCAACCAGCTCTACAAGTGGGCGAAGAAGCTCGATGAGCAATCCTCGGGGGAAGCCCTGCGCTCTCCCGGCCGGCCACCGACGGGCAATCTGAGCGAAATTGAACAGTTAAGATGTGACCTTGCCAGTGCCCAGGAGGAGCTGGCCATCTTAAAAAAGTTAGATGCGTACTTAACTCGCCTAAAGAAGTGAAGTACGCCGTCATTGATGCACACCGCAGCGAGTTTTCAGTCACTTCGTTATGTCGTGTGCTCGATATCAGCCGCAGCCTGTACTACGCCTTCAAGAAGGCCAGACCAAGCTTACGCAGCCAGCAGGACTTGGCTTTGCGTGCCAAAATCGTTGCCATCAATACAGCGCATCGCTGGGCACCTGGGGCGGTGAAGATGTGGCATTTGCTCAAGGCCGAAGGCATCCAATGTGGGAAGCATCGCGTGATCAGACTGCGCAAACTGGAAGACATTCAAACGACCCGCATGAAACGCTTCCGCGTCATGCAAGCGAAGGAGCGTGTGCAGCCTCCAGCGCCCGATCTGGTCAAGCGCGCCTTTCAGGTTGATGCCCCTGACAAGATTTGGGTGGGAGACATTACGTCATTGCGTACTAGAGAAGGATGGATCCATCTGGCTATCGTGCTCGATTTGTTTGCACGTCGAGTGGTCGGCTGGGCCATGAATTGCACCCAGGCGGCGGCACTGCCGATCGCGGCGCTGAACATGGCACTGGCTCAGCGGCAGCCCCGCTCGGGAGTGATTTTCCACAGTGATCAAGGCACAGTTTATGGGTGTAATGATTACCGTGAACTACTGCAAAAACATGGCGTACTGGCGAGCATGAGTCGTAAAGGCAACTGCCATGATAATGCTGTAGCCGAAAGTTTCTTTTCTAATCTGAAGAACGAAGTGATGCATGATCGTCTGTTTGCATCCCGAGAAGAAGCCAGGGCGGTCGTCAATGACTATATCGAGATGTATTACAATCGCAGCAGGCTACATCAAACCCTCGCCTACCAAACGCCAGCGCAAGTAGAAGCACAGTTTCGTGTGCTTAATTAACTGTCCTGAAAATCCGAACTACCTCAGGTCCGACATTCGTACACGATTTCAGCTTTGACCGTCTCTATCAACAGCAAGTTGCGCTTTATCAAATACCGATATTTCCCATTCACTGCCATCCCCATACCTCCCCGGCGTTACGCCCATCACCCGCTTGAACATGGCGATGAAGGCGCTGACGTTGTCGTAGCCCAGGTCCACCGCAATATTCGTGACGGGCTGGCCGGCGGCCAATAGTTCCAGGGCGCGCAGGATGCGGGCGCGCTGGCGCCAGGCCGAGGGCGTAAAGCCTGTCTCGGCCGTGAATCGGCGCGCCAGGGTGCGCGGCGAGACGCCGGCCCAGGCGGCCAGCGCTTCCACGCCACGCTCGTCGGCGAGGTCGTCGAGCACGGAGCGCGCCACGCGCAGCAGGCGCGGGTCCGTGGGTAGCGACAAACCGAACGGCTCGTGCGGCGCGGCGGCGATCTCGTCGAGGATCACGCCCGCCACCCGGGCTTGCCGCGCGTCCAGTGCGTCAGACACATCCTCGTCCCAGGTGCTGGCGCGGCCCACCGCTTCGCGCAGCAGGCCCGAGACGCGCATCACGCAAGGCGCGGCGGGCAAGCCGGCGCAACTGGCCTCGTCCACATACACGCTCCAGCCCGCAAACGGGCCGTGCGAACGCAGCGCGTGCACGTGATGGGGCGGCACCCACACGCAGTGGCTGGCCGGCACCACCCACTGTCCGCTGTCGGCCGTAACGGAGAGCAAGCCCCGCATGGCGCCGAACAGCTGGCCGCTGGCATGGCGGTGCGCCGCCGTCACCCTTTCCTGCGGCTGGACAATGCGCAAGGCGCGCAGCGGCGGCGATGCGGGAAAAATTGGCGGATTTGACGTATCGAATGACATAAACAACGCAGGCAAGACAATCTGCTCATCATACAGTGACGTCTTTCCAACCTTCAGGAGTTCAGCATGCGTGCAGAAGACGTCCTAGCCGATCAACAAAACGAGGGCCAGTTCAATGGCGTCACCGTGCGCAAGGGCACGGTGGGCGCTTTCCTGGCCAATGCCCGGCTATGGCTGGACGATACGAGCAGCGTCGACGACAAGGCCATCGCCGAGCGCGACATTGTCGACGCCCTGCCCGCCCTGCACGCGCTGGGACTGTTCGAAATCCTGCAGGTGCGCGATGCGGCGCTGCGCGAACTGGTGTCCGTCGCCGCCGCGTGAGCGGACTGGCTCGTCCCCGGCGCGCATTTCCTCTATCATGCTGCTTTGCCCGCCTTCGCACCCGCCATGCCGTTTACCATTGCCGCCCCCGTCCACAGCGAACTGATTATCAAGAAAAGCCGTTTCATCGGTTGCGTGCAGCCGATGACGGACCGCGCCAGCGCGCAGCAGGTGGTCAATGACCTGAAGACGCAGCATCCGGGCGCCTGCCATGTGTGCTGGGCGCTGCTGGCGGGCGGACAGTCGGCGGCCGTCGATGATGGCGAGCCGAGCGGCACGGCCGGGCGGCCCATGCTCGACGTGCTGCGCCACCAGGACCTGGAAGGCGTGCTGGCCACCGTCGTGCGCTATTTTGGCGGGATCAAGCTCGGTGCGGGCGGGCTCGTGCGCGCCTACACGGACAGCGTGGCGCAAGCCCTGCTGCAGGCGGAAAAGACGGCCATCGTGCGCCAGCGAACCCTGCGCTGCACGGTGCCGTATGCGATGGAAGGCATGCTGCGCCGCGAACTCAATGGCGCCGGCGCCACCTTGCTGAACGTGGAACACGGCGACGCCGTGCTGTTCGACTTCAGCCTGCCTGAAACGGCGGCCACCGCCCTGCTCGCCCATCTGCATGAGGCGGGCAATGGGCGGATAACCTGGCTGAAAGTGGAAGCCGAAGAGGAAGAATAAACCCTACAAGTCGCGCGGTCGCTTGATCTGCAACAAGATGAAGTGCGTCCACGCCAGCGCCGGCAGCACCAGCAACAGCAGCATCAATCCGGCCGGCATGTCCGGCACGAAACGCACGAAGCAGGCGAGAAAACCGGCGATGGCCAGCCAGAAGCGCCAGTTGAACGCATAGGCCTTGCGCGCCACCGTCGCCAGCGCGATACGCCAGAATTCCAGCAAGGCCCACAGGCCGCCCGTCAGCAGCAGCGCGGCCAAGGCGTTGGCGCCGGGAGCGTCGGCCCAGGTGCGCACCAGGTTGTACAGCAGCACGGGATAGCCGGCCGTGATGGCCAGGGTGGCGGGGCCGGCGGCGATGACAGCTTCAAACAGCTGCCCTTTGGAACGATGATCCACTAAATCCTGCTCCTCAAGCCACGACGCCGGAATGGGCGGCGATCACTTGCAGCGCGCCGGCCGCATTGAGCGCCCAGACGCGCGTAAAACGGAAGTCGCCATGCGTTTCCACATCGTGATAGGTGCCCGCCAGCTGCATGCGCACGGAGACGACGGCCACGCTGCCATTGATGCGCACATGGCGTTCGGACGCGCGCAGATCCGTGATGGCCAGCAGGCGCTGCTCGTGCGCGGCCAGGTCCGCATGCTTGCTCAACAAATGGCCCAGGTGATTGGTAAACAACAAGTCGTCGGCCAGCAAGACATTCAACTCGGCCACGTCGGAGGCCATCATGGCCAGGCGCAAGCGCTCTTCCGCATCGAGCACTTGTACTTCAGTTAATGCATTCATCTTCTTCCTATCAAATAGTCTGGCGCATCTTAGCAAACGGGAAAACCATGCTGGCACGAAATAGCTAAATTCACAATCAGCCACAAGGCTTATACCTGTGAAGCATATTTATATAGCGTAATATTCGCAGCGGTATTGCGCAAAACGCCACCATAGTACTGTACAGTGCTTGCCCTTCCGCCCCGGGCTGGGGCAGCTGTCAGTTGTAGTACAGTTTATGTGCTCCGTGCAGTCTCGAATAAAACCAAGATAAGGCCCCTTCATGGCAATTAACATCATCCTGAACCTGCTCGTTGCGTTGTTCGTCTTCGCTTTCATGTTCCACCAGCAACGCAAACATGCGACGTTTACCGTGCGCGTCTTCACGGGCCTGGGCCTGGGCGTGCTGCTCGGCGCGGCCGTGCAGTGGCTGTACGGCGCCGGCTCGCCCGTCATCGCCGGCACCAATGAATACATGGGCATCGTCGGCAGCGGCTACGTCAAACTGCTGCAGATGATCATCATGCCGCTGATCATGGTGTCCATCATTTCCGCCATTTTAAAGCTCAAGGATGCGAGCTCGCTGGGCAAGATCAGCGCGCTGACCATCGGCACCCTGCTCATCACCACCACGATCGCCGCCGCGATCGGCATCCTGATGGCCAAGCTGTTCGGCCTGACGGCCGTCGGCCTGACGTCGAGCGTGGCCGAAGTGGCGCGCGGCGTGCAGCTGCAAGGCTCGCTGGAAACGGCGAAAGCCCTGTCCTTGCCGAAACTGCTGGTCAGCTTCGTGCCGACCAACCCCTTCCTCGACATGACGGGCGCGCGCAAGACGTCGACCATCGCCGTGGTCGTGTTCTCGATCTTCATCGGCATCTCGGCCACGGGCATCGCGGCGAAGAAGCCGGAAATTTTCGCGTCCTTCGAGCACTTCATGAAAGTGGCGCATGCCATCGTCATGCGCATGGTCACCTTGGTGCTGCGCCTGACGCCGTACGGCGTGTTCGCGCTGATGTTCGAAGTGGTGGCCTCGTCGAGCTACACGGACATTTTAAAGCTGATCAACTTCGTCGTCGCCTCGTACAGCGCGCTGATATTGATGTTCCTCGTGCACCTGGCCATCATCGCGGGCGTGGGCCTGAACCCGCTGCGCTTCGTGAAAAAAGTCTTCCCCGTGCTGGCCTTCGCGTTCACGTCGCGCACCAGCGCCGGCTCGATCCCGATGAGCGTGCAGACGCAAACCCAGCGCCTGGGCACGCCGGAAGGCATCGCCAACTTCGCCGCCTCGTTCGGCTCGACCATCGGCCAGAATGGCTGCGCCGGCATCTATCCGGCCATGCTCGCCGTCATGATCGCCCCCACCGTCGGCGTCGATCCATTTACGCTCAGCTTCCTGCTGCCGCTGCTGGCCATCATCACCATCGGTTCCGTCGGCGTGGCCGGCGTGGGCGGCGGTGCCACGTTTGCCGCCCTGATCGTGCTGTCGGCAATGGACTTGCCCGTCGCGCTGGCCGGCTTGCTGATCTCGGTCGAACCGCTGATCGACATGGGCCGCACGGCCCTGAACGTGAGCGGCTCGATCACGGCCGGCACCGTCACCAGCCGGGTCATGGGGCAGACCGACCTGGCCGTCTACAACAGCGACGACGCGCCTGACCTGGACGAGGCGGAACACGCCGCCTAAGCAGCTCTCCAGCGGCGCGCCGCGCCTTGCCGCTTTCCTCTATATTTATCAACAATAAATGCAGAGGAAGGCGTAAGGCGATGGAACAGAAATGGCCGCAGCAAATCTGGATCGTGCGTCACGGCCAAAGTGCCGGCAACGTGGCGCGCGATGCCGCCGAAGCGGAAAAGCAGTTGTTGATCGCCATCGCCGAACGCGATGTCGACGTCCCCCTCTCCGAGCTGGGCACGCGCCAGGCGCAAGCCCTTGGCGACTGGTTCGCCACCCTTCCCCCTGAACAACAACCGACCGTCGTGCTGTATTCGCCCTACGTGCGTGCCCAGCAGACGGCGCAAGCCGTGCTGGCGCGCATCGATGCCGACAGCCTCGCCTCGGTGGTGGCCGACGAGCGCCTGCGCGAAAAGGAATTCGGCATCCTCGACCGCCTGACCGTGCACGGCATCGCCAGCAAGTACCCGGAACTGCACGAACAGCGCCAGCACGTCGGCAAGTTTTACTTCCGTCCGCCGGGCGGCGAAAGCTGGTGCGACGTCATCCTTCGCCTGCGCAGCGTGCTCGACACCATCACCCGCGAATACAGGGGAGAACGGGTGCTGATCGTCGGCCACCAGGTCATCGTCAATTGCTTCCGCTACCTGCTCGAGCGCTGCGACGAGCACGCCATCCTGGCCATCGACAAGGCGGCCGACGTGCCCAACTGCGGCGTCACTTCCTATGCTTTCAATCCCTCCCTGGGCAAGCACGGCAAGCTGCAGCTGGACCTGTGCAACTTCGTCGCGCCACTGGAAGAATCGGGTACACCTGTCACGGCCCAGCCCGACATGCCGGCCGCGCCCAAGTCCTAGTGTTCCGGAGACCATGCATGGACACCACCGACATCACCGCTTCCCTGCTGCGCTGCTGGCCCCTGCCCATGCCTCAGCCCGACGGCGACAAGGAAGTGCGCGGCCATCTGCTGATCGTCGCCGGCTCGGCGGAAATGCCAGGCGCCATCCTGCTGGCGGCCACGGCAGCGCTGCGCGCGGGCGCGGGCAAACTGACCCTGGCGACGGGCGCGTCGGTGGCGGCGCAAGTGGCCATCGCCATGCCCGAGGCGCGGGTCATCGGCCTGGACGAAACGGCGCAAGGCGGCTTCCGGCACGAGGCGCAACACCAGTTGGCGCCGCTGGCCGGCAAGGTCGATGCCGTGCTCGTCGGGCCGGGCATGTGCGACACGGCCGCCAGCTGCGAGCTGATGCGCCACCTGCTGCCCCTGTTTGCCGGCAGCCGGCTGATCCTTGACGCGCGCGCCATGCAGGTCGTGCGCAAGCCCGCGCACTTTCGCTTCGACCAGCCCGTGCTGCTGACGCCGCACGCGGGCGAGCTGGCCCAGCTGATGGGCCTGTCGAAAGACGCCGTGCTGGCCGACCCGCATGCCTGTGCCGTGGACGCGGCGCGGCGCTGGAATGCCATCGTCGCCCTGAAAGGCGCGCTGACCGTTATCGCCATGCCCGATGGCACGACCTGGACGCATGCGGGCGGCAATATCGGCCTGGCCATTTCCGGTTCCGGCGACACCTTGGCCGGCATCATCACGGGCCTGGCGGCGCGCGGCGCACCGTTGGAACAGGCGTGCGCCTGGGGCATCGCCCTGCATGCGCTGGCGGGCGAACAGCTGGCCCTGCGCTTCGGTATCCTCGGCTATCTGGCGCGCGAAATCCCGGCCGAGATTCCCGCCCTGCTGCGCAATCTGGCGGCATAAAAACAACAGCATAAGCATATCCAGAAAGAATCGTTAGCGTCGGCGGGCGCCTCCCTTAAGCTCATTGCAACTGTTTCCATACGAACACTAATCGAGCCCAAAGGACACCGCCTTGTATCCGCGCCATTCAACCGCCACGCCTTCTCTTCCCGCCACGCCGCTGCGCGCCATCGTGCTGGCCTGCGCCATGCTGGCCACCGCGCCCGCCTGGGCCCAGGACGCGCAAGCCAGCGCAGGCACCACCGCTGAAACGGCCAGCGCCAGCATCGACCAGGTCACCGTCGTCGGCTCGCGCGCGCGCAACCGCACGGTGTTCGACAGCAGCGTGCCCATCGACCGTTTCGGCGCGCGCGAAGTGAGCAATGCGCTGTCGACGGGCGACGTGGGCGCGGCCCTGCAAAACCTGTCGCCGTCGATCAACTTCCCCCGCATCGAGTCAAGCGGCGCGTCGGACTCCGTGCGCGGCATCCAGTTGCGGGGATTGGCGCCCGACCAGGTGCTGGTGCTGATCAACGGCAAGCGCCGCCACACGAGCGCCGTGCTCGACACGGAAAGCAGCTTTGCCGGCACCGTGCCGGTCGACATCAATGCGATTCCCCCCAACGCCATCGACCACATTGAAATCCTGCGCGACGGCGCCGGCGCCCAGTACGGCAGCGACGCCGTGGCGGGTGTCATCAACATCGTGCTGAAAAAGGCCCGCACGGGCGGCGCCGCGTCCATCAGCTACGGCGCCAACCACACGCATTTCGATCCGACAGATCAAACCCTGACGGATGGCCAGACCGTCATCGTCAACGCCGACTATGGCGTTCCGCTGGGCGAGGCGGGTTTCTTCCGCTTCGGCGCGGAAACGCGGCGCCGCTCGCCCACGGAACGGGCCGGCCCCAGCGACGCGGGCTGGACGTCCTATAACTTCACGCCAGCCGACCAGGCGCTCGACGGCAAGGTCGTGTTCAAGTCCGGCGACTCGCGCCAGCGTAACAATTATTTGTTCTACAACACCCAGCTCACCCTGGCCAACGGCCTCGACCTGTACTCGTTTGCCACCCTCAACGAGCGCAAGTCCGACGGCAGCGCCTACTTCCGCTATCCGGGCGACCCGTCGAACGTGCCGGCCCTGTATCCGCACGGCTACCGCCCCGTCACCAACGGCGACAAGCGCGACCTCAGCATCGTGGCCGGCGTGCGCGGCAGCGCGGGCCAGTGGAACTGGGACGCCAGCGCGCGCCACGGCAGCGACCGCTTTGACTACGGCGTGAGCCATTCCGTCAACGCTTCGCTGGGCGCGGCCAGCCCCACGCGCTTCAGCCTGGCCGGCTTCGATTTCCGCCAGAACGCCTTGAACGTCGATGCCACGCGCACCATCGACATCGGCTTGCCCGCTCCCTTGAGCGTGGCCGTGGGCGCCGAATGGATGCGCGAAACCTACACCAGCTCGGCCGGCGACCCAGCCTCGTATGCGGCCGGCAGCTTCACGGACGCGCCGCCGGGCGCCCAGGCGGGACCGGGCTTGCGCCCATCGGACGCCTACGGCGGCAGCCGGCAGATCCGCTCCGTGTATGCGGACGTGGAAAGCGACCTCACGCCGCGCCTGCTGGTGGGTGCCGCCGCCCGCTATTCCCACTACAACGACTTCGGCAGCGCCAGCACGGGCAAGCTGTCCACGCGCTATAAAGTAACGGAGAATTTTCTTGTGCGCGGCTCGCTGTCGAACAGCTTCCGCGCACCGGCCCTCGTGCAGACGGGCTTCCGCTTTGCCACCTTGAACTTCAACGCCGATGGCACGGCCCTGCAAACGGCGGCCCTGCTGCCGGCCAGCGACCCGCTGGCGCGCAGCTTCGGCGCGCAACAGCTGAAGCCGGAAAAATCGACCAATTTGTCGCTGGGCCTGGCCTGGAAACCGGCCACCGCCACCAGCCTGACGGTGGACGCCTACGTGATCCGCATCCGCGACCGCATCACGCGCTCGAGCGACTTGCAAAGCGACGCCGTCACGGCCTACCTGGCCGCGAATGGCCGCAGCGACATTCAGTCCGTGGCCTACCTGGCCAATTTGCTCGACACCGCTACCCGCGGCCTGGATGTGGTGCTGAACCACGACCTGGCGTTCACTTCCGGCAAGCTGAACCTGAACGCGGCGCTGAACCTGAACAAGACCAGCGTCGACAAGGTGCGCCAGAGTTCCGCTGCGCTGGCCAATATCGATCCGAGTCTGACCCTGCTGACGGAGACGAGTTTGTTTCGCATCAAACATGCGTCCCCCAACAGCAAATTGATACTCGGCGCCGACTGGCAGGCGGCCGGCTGGGGCGTGCAGGCGCGCGCCACGCGCTTTGGCGAGCTGAAAGATTTTTCGTACGACAGCGATGCGTCCCTGATCGACGGCATCCCCGCACAGCGCTTCGGCGCCGTCTGGTCGCTGGACTTGGAAGGCCAGCTGAAACTCAGCAGGCAGCTGACCTTGAGCGTGGGCGGCAACAACATCCTCGACCGCTATCCGCAGCGCGTGCGGGAAACGAATAACGCCACGTATGGCGGCGCCCTGCCCTACAATTTCATCAACCCCATCGGCGTCAATGGCGCGTACTTTTACGCCAAGCTGAACTACACCTTCTAACGCCACGGAAAGAACCCATGATCATCAAGAAAATATCCCACCTCGTCGCCGGCGCCTGCCTGAGCGCCCTCATGCTGTCCGCCGCCCAGGCCGCCACGCCGCTGGTGCTGATGACGGACTTCGGCACGGCCGATGGCGCCGTGTCCGCCATGCATGGCGTCGCCTATGGCGTCGATCCCCAGCTGACCATTTCGGACCTGACGCACCAGATTCCCGACTACGACATCTGGCTGGGCGCCTACCGCCTGTACCAGACGGCCAATTACTGGCCGCAAGGCACGGTGTTCGTGTCCGTCATCGACCCGGGCGTGGGCACGGCGCGCAAGTCGGTGGTGCTGAAAACCAAGGGTGGACGCTACTTCGTGGGGCCGGACAACGGCCTGTTCACCCTGATCGCCGAGCGCGACGGCGTGGCGGAACTGCGCGAAATCGATGAAAAGGTCAATCGCCTGGCCGGCTCCGCCGAGTCCTACACCTTCCATGGCCGCGACGTGTACGCTTATGTCGGTGCGCGCCTGGCGTCGGGCACCATCCACTATGAACAGGTGGGCCCGCAATTGCCGAGCGAATCCGTGGTCAAGATCGCGTATCAGAAACCGGTACGCGACGGCAATACCATCCGCGGCATCGTGCCCGTGCTGGACGTCAAGTATGGCAACGTGTGGACGAATATCCCTAAATCGCTGCTCGATGAATTACAGGTGAAACTGCACGATCCGCTGCAAGTGCGCATCCTGCACAAGGGCAAGCAGGTGGCCAAGGTCACGGCGCCGTTCGAGCACACATTTGGCGGCGTGGCCAAGGGCAAGCCTCTCGTCTACCTGAACAGCCTGCTCGACGTGGCCGTGGCCATCAGCCAGGGCGACTTTGCCGCCAAACACCACGTCGAGTCGGGCGTGGATTGGGAAGTGGAAGTGAGCAAAGTTTCTTCGTCGAAATAAGCACGGTCCGCGGCCAGGACACACAGTCCTGGCCGTTTCAAATGTTTCTACTACAGGTTTGCGTTACGTCAAACCAAACGCTCTCCACGCCCCCACAACGCCGCTCATTTGTAATTGTGGTGAACCTGCGCCCACCTGCCTACTCTAAATTTTGCAAACGATGCCAGCCTTGTTCCAGATGCGCCATCTGGCAAGGCATGCTTTTCCACGACAGCATTCCACTGAAAAGGAACAATCATGACGGCTCCACTCCTGACCACCAGCAAGCTCGTTCTCGGTAGCGCCATCGTCTGTGCGCTGCTGGGCGGATGCAACAAACGTAACGACACCGACACTGGCACCGGTGCCACCACCTCGCCGAACACGACGAACCCGGCAACCGCACCCGGCACCAGCGGAACCAGCGGCACATCGGGCACCACCACGCCGGATACCACGACACCCGGCACAACGCCGGGGGCGACACCAGGCACGACCAACCCCGATGGCACGACCACGCCGCCAACCACGCCACCCAACGGCACCACGCCGGGCACAGGAACCGGCACAGGAGGTACGGGCACCGGCACGGGTACAGGCACTGGTACGGGCACAGGTACGACCACGCCGCCGCGCAGCAGTTAAGCGCAGGCAAAGCCTTCCGCAGAAGGCTCTTGCAATACCACGGCGCAGCGAAAGCTGCGCCTTGGCCCGGTATTACTTTTGCAGGCTGACCGATGTCGCTTTCGGCGTGCGGCGTCCCATCAGGAACAGCACGGCCTTCTTCAACATGCGGTAGACGAAGCGCACCAGCAGCAGGGTCAGCACGCACTCGAGCAGGGTCAAGATCATGGCCACGACCACGGGCATGCGCGCGGCGCGGCGGTGGAACTTGGCCACGGCGCCGTCGCGGGCGATCTCGATGCTGTCATAGAAGGTCGGCACGACCAGCAGGGTCAGAATCGTCGAGGTGATGGTGCCGCCGATGATGGCGATCGCCAATGGACGGTAGAACTCGCCGCCCTCGCCCAGGCCCAGCGCCACGGGGAACATGCCGGCGATCAGCGCAAACGTCGTCATCAAGATGGGACGCAGGCGCATGCGGCCCGCATACATCAGGGCGTCTTCGCGGCCATGGCCCTCTTCCTCGCGCTTGCGCGCCGCGTCGAGCAGCAGGATGGCGTTCTTGGCGACCAGGCCCATCAGCATGATGATGCCGATAAAGCTCATCAGATTGAGCGTGTTGTTCGTGATCACCAGCGCCACCACCACGCCGATCAAACTGAGCGGCAAGGACATCATCACGGCCACCGGCGCCGTGAAGGAACCGAACTGCATCACCAGGATCAAATACATCAGGCCGATACCCATCACCAGCGCGATCAGCATTTCCGTGAACAGCTCTTGCTGGTCCTGTCCCGCGCCACCGAGCGCCAGGCCGTAGCCGGGCGGGAAGTCGATGGAGTTGGCCAGCTTCATGGCGTCGCTCGTCACTTCGCCGTTCGAGCGGCCTTGCGCATTGGCCGACACGGTGATCGTGCGCTTGCCATTCTTGTGCTCGATGCCGGACGGGCCCTTGCCCATGGTAATGGTGGCGATCTGGTCGAGCGGCACCATTTGCGACGTGCCCGTCACACTGATCGGCAGGCGCTCGATATTTTCCGATGTCACGCGGTCGTCGGGATGCAGGCGCACGGCCACGTCGCGCGTTTCGCCCGTCGGATCGACCCAGTCGCCCACTTCCACACCGGCAAACGCCACGCGCAGCGATTGCGCCGCGTCGTTGACGGAGATCCCCATCGAGTTGGCCAGGCCACGGTTGAGCTCGATCTGCAGCTCATTCTTCGGATCCTGCTCGGACAAGCCCACGTCGACGGCGCCAGGAATCGCGCGCAGCTTGTCCATGTAGGCATTCGTAATTTCCATCAGTTTACGCGAATCCGGGCCCGTGAATTCCACCTGGATCGGTTTTTGCGAACCGTTGCTCAAGTCGTCCTGGACCACGTATTCGGCGCCCACCAGACGCGACATCTTCTCGCGCAGCTCGACCGCGATTTCCTTGGCCGAACGCTTGCGGGTGTTGCGCTTGCCGATGTCGACATAGACTCGTCCGCCGCCCGCATTGATGGAGCTGTTGGTATCCTTGGTTTCAGGCAAGGTGCGCGCCAATACGGCCGCCGCTTCCAGTTTCAGACGCGAATACTCGATGCTGCTCGACGATGGCGTGCGCACATTGATCATCAGGTTGCCCGAATCGGATGCCGGCAAGAAACTCGTGCCGCCATGCGTAGCGTGCAGGACAATGGCGCCCACCAGGCTGCCGAAGGCGATGACGGCCATCCAGCGGCGGTGATGCAGGGCCCAGGCGATCACGCGGCCATAGCGGTCGGCCTGATGGTCGAACCAGTGGTTGAATTTATCGAGCACGCGGCCGATGCCTTTTTTCGGCGCCGCGTGTTCCTCGACCGGGTCGCCCCAGTAGGCCGACAGCATCGGGTCGAGCGTAAACGAGATGCCCAGGCTGACGAGCACCGAGCACGTCACCGTCAAGGCAAACGGACGGAACCATTCGCCGGAGATACCCGGCATGAAGGCCACGGGGATGAAGACGGCGATGATGGAGAAGGTCGTGGCGGCCACTGCCATGCCGATCTCGGCCGTACCTTCCAGCGCGGCCGTGCGGCGGTCCTTGCCCATCTGCATGTGGCGCACGATGTTTTCGCGCACGACGATGGCGTCATCGATCAGCACGCCGATGGCCAGCGACAGGCCCAGCAGGGTCATGAAGTTCAGGGTAAAGCCGCACAGCCACACGGCAATGAAGGCGGCAATCACGGACGTGGGCAGGCTCAGCGCCGTGATCAGGGTCGAGCGCCAGGAGTTCAAAAAGGCGTAGACGACGAAAATCGTCAGCACGGCGCCCAGCACCAGCGATTCGATCACGTTGTTCAAGCTATGCTGGGCGTTTTCACCGCCGTCGCGCGTGACTTGCAGCAAGGTGCCCTTCGGCAAGGTCTTGTTGATTTCCGCCACCATGTCGCGGATCTTGTTGGCCACGCTGACGGTGGACGCGTCGCGCACGCGGGTGATCGAAATGCCCACGTTGGGTTTGCCGCTGCGCATGCTCAGGCTGTTGACTTCGGCAAAGCCATCTTCGATGGTGGCCACTTGTGCCAGGCGCACGATTTCCTCGCCACGGCGCTTGATTACCACTTTCTCGAAGTCGCTTGGCGACTCGATGCGGCCCACGAGGCGGATGCTTTTCTCGTCCAGAATACCGCGCACCTTGCCCACGGGGGCATTCGTGTTCTGGTTGCGCAAGGCGGTCACGACGTCGCTGACGGACACATTGTATTCACGCAATTTTTCCGCCCGCAGCAGCACGGACAGTTCGCGCTTGAGCGAACCGCCCACGTTGACCAGCGCCACGCCATCGACGGTACGGAAGCGGTCCGACAGCACGTCCTCGGCCAGGCGCGAAATTTCCGCATGGCTTTGCGAATTCGACGACAGCGCCAGTTGCATGATCGGTTCGGCGGCCGGGTCGATGCGCTGCAAGATAGGCTCGCGCATTTCCGTCGGCAACTTGTAGCGCACGGCGGCAATCGCATTGCGGATATTGTCGGACGCTTCGATCAAATTGGTGTTGAAGGAAAACTTCAGGAAGATGCTGGCCGAACCTTCATTCGAATCACTGTTGACTTCGGTCACGCCGGAAATGCTTTGCAGCGACTTTTCCAGGCGGTTCACCACTTCGCGCTCGACCGTGTCGGGCGAGGCGCCCGGGTAAGGAATGCTGACGACGATGAAGGGCACTTCGACGTCCGGGTTCTGGTTGACGCGCAGTTTCTTGAGCGCCAGCAAGCCGACGCACATCATTGCCAGGATCAGCACGATGGTGGCCGTGGGCCGCTTGATACTGAAATCGGAAAGGAACATGGCTTAGTTTCCTTTACCGGCAACGGCGGCGCTGCTGCTGGCCACGGCGGCGGCGGGCACGGCCTTGGCTGCCGTCAATTCCACTTTCTGCCCATCCTTGAAGGTGGAACCGGGCGTGCGCAGCACGGTGTCGCCGCTGGCCAGGCCGCTTTGCACTTCCCACTGGCCCGTGCGCACGTCGCGCGCGCCGATGCGCAAGTTGACCTTATGCAAGGCCTTGTCCTTGACCTTCCACGTGTACGTGACGTCGCCCGCCTTCACCAGGGCCGAATCGGGGATCATCAGCGCGCTGACGGTTTCCGTCTCGATGCGCCCTTCCGCGTACAGGCCCGCCACACGCGGCTGTTCCTTGTCGTTGAAATCGACCAGCACGGCCACCTGGCGCGTGACGGCGTTGGCGGCAGGGTCGACTCTGCGCACCTTGCCCGCGAAATCCTGCCCTGGATAGCCATTGATGCGGAACAGCACGGGCTGGCCCACCTTGACGACGCCGATCTTGTCGGCCGACACCAGGCCTTCGAGGCGCATGCTGGTCGGATCGATGACCCGGATCAATTCCTTGCCGATTTGCGCCGTATCGCCATTCGATACCTTGCGCTCGCTCACGATGCCGTCAAACGGCGCGCGCACGAGGGTGCGCTGCAACTGTTGGCGGGCCTGGGCGGCGCGGCTTTTCGCGGCGGACAGATCGCTTTGTGCATTGTTGCGGCGGATTTCCGCGTCTTCCAGCGCCTGCGTCGACGTCATGCCCGAGGCGCGCAAGGTTTTCATGCGCTGGAACATGCGTTCGGACTGTTCCAGCACCTGGCTCGAGGCGCGGCTCGCTTCTTCGGCCGAATTGAGGCTGTCGCGGATGGCCGTTTCGTCCAGGCGCACGAGCACGTCGCCCCGTTTCACGGCTTCGCCATTTTCCTTCAGCACCTGGATCACCACGGCCGACACTTCGGCGCGCAAGTCCGCGTTGCGCTCGGGCTGCACGGAACCGGTGATGACTGGGCCCGACGCCAGCGCATTGCTCTGAATGGTCAGCAAGTCTTCCGGGGAGACCAGCAGATTGACGGCGGCGCCCGCCTGTTCCTTGCCATCCTTGCCGCCCTTGCCGGGATCTTTGGACTCTTTGCCGCAGGCGGCCAAGGCAGAAGCGATTGCCAGAACAAACAGGGTTTTGCGCAACATGGGTATTTCTCCGGATAGATAGCGCCACGACCGTCCCGGCGGCCCGGATAGGGCTGCAGGCGATAGCAAGGCATTTATTTTTATTAAAACCACAAGCGCCAAAGTATCCATGAGCGCATCCGGGCATGTCAATCGGCGGTTTCCTGTAATGCTTTATTCAATGGATGAAACGTAGTTTTTACGCCCTGAAACGCAAAACCCCGCCTTGAAGCGGGGTTTTGCGTTTCAGGAGAAGCGAACTTAGCGGGCAAACACGTAGTTGATCAGGAAACCGATGGCCACGCCCGTGCACAGGCCGCCGGCGATTTCCACCAGGGTATGGCCCATGCGTTCGCGCAAGGTCTTGTGCGTGGCGCTGGCCGCTTCGCCGGCCAGGCGGTTGATGGCGGCTGCCTGCTTGCCCACATGCTGGCGCAGGCTGTTGGCGTCGATGATGACGATGAAGGCCAAGGTCACGGCCACGCCGAAGGCGGGGTGGCCGATGCCTTCGCGCAAGGCGATCAGGGTCGCCATGCTGGATACGACGGCGCTATGGTTGCTGGGAAAGCCGCCATTGCCGACCAGGCCGAACGCCCATTGCCGCGTGCGGACACTGTTGATCAGGAATTTGATCGGTCCGACCAGGATCCAGGCGATCAGGGGCGTGACGAGGTAAGCGATATCCACGGGGTATTCCTTCTTATATAGATGTAGAGTGTGTGTCTGGGGCTGCGGCAGCCAGACAGGCGCGCCGCAATTATCGCAGATCATCGGCCCCGGCAGAACTGTCCTTCGTCGGGCCATAAAAACGCCGCCGGCGGCGGCGATCATATAAAATCATGGCATATACAACAATTGACGTATATCAACACTGAGTGCGGCGCGCACAGCGGCGCGGATAATCAAACGTCTTCATACTTGCAACGGGGTCCTCATGCGGCATTTCAGAATTTCCTTTTTAGTCACTTTTATCCTGATGGCGGTGTCGGGCTGGTGGGGTTACAGCCATGGCGGCATGGCCGGCATGATCCAGGCGCTGTGGATCACGGGCGTGCTGGGCATCATGGAAGTGTCGCTGTCGTTCGACAATGCCGTGGTCAACGCCTCGGTCTTGCGCCACTGGAATGAATTCTGGCAAAAGCTGTTTTTGACGGTCGGTATCCTCGTGGCCGTCTTCGGCATGCGGCTGCTGTTCCCGCTCGTCATCGTATCGGTGGCCACGGGCCTGGGCCTGGTCGACGTGTGGACCATGGCCACCACGACGCCGGACGTGTACGCCAAGCACCTGACGGACAACCATGCGCAAGTGGCGGCCTTCGGCGGCGCTTTCCTGCTGCTGGTCTTCCTGAACTTCCTGTTTGACGACGAGAAGGAATTGCACTGGCTGGGCTGGGCCGAGGAAAAAGTCAACGCGCTGGGCACCGAAAGCCTGGCCGTGCTGATCACCATGGGCGCCGTGGCCGCCTGCGTGGCGATGGGTCCCGTGGATGAAAAGTACAGCGTGCTCGCTTCGGGCATCGTCGGCATCGCCGTCTACATCGGCGTGAACTGGATCAGCGGCTTGCTGGAAGAAGGCGAACCGGACTTGCAGGATGACGCGGAAGAAGACGCGGCGCCGGCCAAAAACGGCAATGGCGACTTGGTAAAAACGGTGGCGCGCGGCAGTATCGGCGGCTTCCTGTACCTGGAAGTGCTGGACGCCTCGTTCAGCTTTGACGGCGTGATCGGCGCCTTTGCCATCACCAACGACGTCGTCATCATCATGCTGGGCCTGGCCATCGGCGCCATGTTCGTGCGCTCGATGACGGTCTTCCTCGTGCACAAGGGTACCCTGGACGAATTCGTCTACCTCGAGCACGGCGCCCATTATGCGATCGGGATTCTCGCCTTGATCATGCTGGCGTCCGTCAAGTACCATATTCCGGAGTGGTTCACCGGCCTGTCGGGCGTGGCCTTCATCCTGGTCTCGCTGTGGTCATCGCTGCGTTATCGCAAACGGCACGCGGCAGAAGCTTGAAATCGGGGGTTGCGCCCCCAGTTGAAAGAGTAATGGCACGAGCGCTCTGGCGCTCATCCCATGCAGGTCTGTTTGAGTTATTTATTAAAAAGGAGCACCACATGGCAATCAGTTTGCAAAAAGGCGGCAACGTCAACCTGAGCAAGGAAGCACCGAACCTGAAGAAGATCATCGTCGGCCTCGGCTGGGATCCTCGTTCGACGGACGGCGCCACCTTCGACCTTGACGGTAGCGCGTTCCTCCTGAAAAGCGACGGCAAAGTCCGTGGCGACTCTGACTTCATCTTCTACAACAACCTGAAGTCGACCGACGGTTCCGTCGTCCACACGGGCGACAACACCACGGGCGAAGGCGAGGGCGACGATGAGCGCATCGAAATCGACCTGTCGCGCGTGCCGGCCGACATCGACCGCATCAGCGTCACCGTCACCATTCACGACGCCGACGCGCGCCGCCAGAACTTCGGCATGGTCTCGAAAGCCTTCATCCGCTGCCTGAACGCGGAAGGCGAAAAAGAAATCGCCCGCTACGACCTGTCCGAAGACAGCTCGACGGAAACGGCGATGATCTTTGGCGAAATCTACCGCTACAACGGCGAATGGAAGTTCAAGGCGATCGGCCAGGGCTTCAACGGCGGCCTGGGCCCCCTCGCCCGTTCTTTCGGCGTCAACGCCTGATTCACGCTCGTTAAACCTACTGCGCCGCTCACTTTCGGGCCTGCGTTGCTCGCTGTACCTCCGTACAGCTGCGCGACTTAACCCGAAATCGAGCTTGCTCGCTACGGTTTTCCGAGGTGAATTATCTTAATGTCATATCATTGCTGCCGCCTGCACAGATCAGGCGGCTTTTTTTTGGAGATTTATCATGCCAGTATTTAGTGTCACGGGCGACGTCGATCCATTCCTGCACGTCAGCATGAAGCAGGGCGAAACCATCTATTGCGAATCCGATGCGATGGTGATGATGGAGACGGCGCTGGACTTGAAAGGCAAGATGACGGGCGGCCTGGGCAGCGCCATCATGCGCCGCTTCGCCAATGGCGAGTCGTTCTTCCAGCAGCACATCGAAGCGGTGCGCGGCAGCGGCGACTGCCTGCTCTCGCCCACCCTGCCGGGCGCCATCGAAGTGGTCGACGTGGGCGCGCGCCAGTACCTGCTCAACGACGGCGCCTTTGTCGCCGCCACTTCGGGCACGGAAATGAAGGTGCGCACGCAAAGCATCGGCAACGCCTTGTTCGCCCAGTCGGGCGGCTTCTTCGTCATGGAGACGGCCGGCACGGGACAAGTGGTGGTGTCGGGCTTCGGCTCCATGTTCCAGCTCGACGTCGAACCGGGCAAGGATGTCGTGATCGACAATTCCCACGTCGTCTGCTGGGACAGCAGCCTGAAATACGAGATTTCCGTGACCACGGGCGGCGGCGCGAGCGGCGGCGGCATCGGCGGCTTCCTCGGCAATATCGTCAACAGCGTGACCAGCGGCGAAGGCATCGTGCTGCGCTTTTCCGGCTCGGGCAAGGTGTTCATCTGCTCGCGCAACCGCGACGCGTTCCTGAAGTGGACGGCGTCGGGCAAAGCCGGCTGATTTCCCCCCTCTAAGGCCAGGTTAAGTCTGGTCGTTTAGAATCTCCGCGCGCGCACCCGCGCGCGGCTTCCCCTATTTCCACCCGGTCCCCGTACATGCAAAGAGTCTGGTTCAACAAAACATTTTCCTCGGTCGGCACGGCCATGCGTCTGATCCGCGAGGCCGACATGGCCGCGACAAACGGCGCGCCCCGCTATCACATCGTGTGCAGCAATACGAACGCGCACGCTGCCGCCTTTCTGTCCGCCCACGAATACGCGGTCGAACCGTCGGGCCTCACAGGCCTCAATTATGTCGAGTGGTGTCTGGAATTTTGCCGCGAGCGGGGCATCACGATTTTCTGGCCCGGCAAGGAAGCGGGCCTGATCGGCAGCGCCAGCGCGCGCTTCGCCGCCATCGGCACGCGCGTGCTCAGCGTGGCCAGCGAAGAGACCCTGACGCTGATGCACGACAAGGCGCGCTTCTGCGACGGCCTCGATCTGCCGATGGCGCGCCCGGCCGACTACCGCGCCGTGACCACCATCGCCGAATACGACGCCGCCTACGCCGAGCTGCGGCCGCTGCATCGCAAACTGTGCATCAAGCCGTCCGAATCCGTGTATGCCCTGGGCTTTGCCATTCTCGATGAGGAGCGCACCAGCGCCCAGCTGCTGCTGGCCGGCGCCGCCTACCAGATCAATGCGCAGGAGCTGCGCAACGGCCTGGCGCAGATGGCATCGTTCAAGACCCTGCTGCTGATGGAGTACCTCGATGGCCACGAATACAGCGCCGACTGCGTCGCCGACCAGGGCAAGCTCATTTGCGCCGTGCCGCGCAAGAAGCTGCATGGGGGCGGCAGCGGCCAGCTGATCGAACTGCGCGACGACCTGCTGGCGGCTTGCGGCAAACTGGCGCACGACTACCGCCTGAATGGCGTCTTCAACATCCAGTTCCGCGAAGGCGCGAATGGCCTGGCGCTGCTGGAGATCAACCCGCGCATGTCGGGCGGCATCGGCATGGCTTGCGCGGCCGGCCCCAACCTGCCCTACCTGGCGCTGGCCGGTTTCGACCAGGGCTTTGACAAGCTCACCGTGCCCGCCGTCCAGGAAGGCATGCGCGTGGGCGAAGCCGCCTACGCCGTGGAGCTGCCATGAACATCGTCAAGCAGCAGATGCCCACGGGCGAGCTAACCTTGACAGTGGACGAGGCGCGCTTTCCGCTGGACTGGCTGATCGGCTTTGCCGCGCGCGCCAACGCCAAGCGCGGCTTTTTATTCCTCTCGAAGGTGCTGGGCAAGCACTGGCCCGTCACGCCGCGCGCCATGCAAACCATCCACGACGACCTGGCCGCGCAGATTCCTCCCAGCCTGCCCGGTCCCGTCGTCTTCATCGCCATGGCGGAAACGGCCGTCGGCCTGGGCCAGGGCGTGTTCGAGGCGTGGCTGCGCGCCAACCCGAATGGCAAGGCCCTGTTTTTGCACAGTTCGCGCTACCGCGTGGGCACGGTGCCCTTCTTCGAATTCGAGGAATCGCACAGCCACGCGCCGCGCCAGTTTTTGCATTTGTCGGACACTGCCAGCGCCCTGTTTTCCACGGCGCGCAGCCTGGTGCTGATCGACGATGAAGCGTCGACCGGCAACACCTTCGCCAATCTGGTACAAGTGTGCCGCGCGCGCTATCCGCAGCTGGAAAAACTGCACCTGGGCGTCATCACCAATTTCATGGGCCAGGCCGCCAACGCGGGCTTGAGCGAGCGTTTCGGCCTGCCCACCAGCATCGGCGCGGCGCTCTCCGGACAGTATGCATTCCAGGCCGGCGCTGCGCCGGCACCCGTGGCGGCCAGCGCGCAGCGCTTCGAGGCGAATGCGGAACGGGGCGCCAGCCCCGCGTTCGGCCGCATCGGCGTGGGGCGCGCCCTGGCGCCGCCGCGAGGCCTGGCCGTGCAGCTGGCGCAGGAAATCGGCGCCGGCGACTCCGTGCTGGTGCTGGGCACGGGCGAATTCATGCACCCGTCGTTCCTGCTGGCGCGCGAACTCGAAGCGCTGGGCAAGAACGTCGTGGTGCAGTCGACCACGCGCTCGCCGATCCTGTCGTGGGGCTCCGTCGGCCACATCGTCAACTGCGACGACAATTACGGCGAAGGCATCGCCAACTACCTGTACAACGTGGCGCCTGGCCAGTACCAGCACGTTTTCATCTGCCATGAAACCCCGGCCAGCCCGGCCCTCATGCAACTCGCCGGCCAGTTGAATGGCCGCCTGTTCCACTTTCAGTCAGAGACCAAAATTGAAGAAATTCCTGTTTGTTGATCTGGACGACACACTGTTCCAGACCCCGAAAAAATGCCCGGGCGAGACCGACCTGCAAGCGGCCGCCTATTTGAAAAATGGCGACGCCTGCTCGTTTACGACGGCGCGCCAGCGCGCCTTCTTCGAGTTCGCGCAAAGCGGCATGACCCTGATCCCCGCCACGGCGAGAAATGGCGACGCCTTCCGCCGGGTCGACCTGCCGTTTACCAGCTACAGCGTGCTCGATTACGGCGGCATCGTGCTGCAGCCGGGCGGCGCGCTCGACTCTGGCTGGCTGGCCCTGATGCAGGACGACATGCAGACGGCCTTGCCCGGACTGCGCGACGCCATGCGCATCATCGACGATTTCCAGGTCAAGACGGGCATGCCTTCGCGCGCGCGCCTGATCGAAGACTACAACACGCCGTTCTACATCGTCGTCAAGGACCATGAAGCGCGCGGCGAACGCCTGGCCGACATCGAAGAGCAGGTGCTGCAGCAGTGGATCGCCACCGAAGGTTCCGACTACTTCATTCACCGCAACGGCAACAACCTGGCCGTGCTGCCGAAGACCTTGAACAAGGCGCGCGCCGTGGCCTACCTGCGCGCGGAACTGGAAGCCGAACACGGCCCCATCGTCAGCTTCGGCATGGGCGACAGCCGTTCGGACGCCCGCTTCATGGCCGCCTGCGACTACGCCATCATCCCCAACGGCACCCAGCTGGCGGCACTCACGGTGGCGGCGCTATGACCGACGGCACGCAACATTTCAGCGGCAGCTACCGCCAGGAAGACGTGGAGTTTCTACTCACGCCGATGGCGCTCGAACCGATACGCGACCTGGCCGAAAAAGAGCGTTTGATCCAGTCGGGCCAGCGCCACTACAGCGAAATGCTGTCGCCGGAGTCCTTGCCCTCGCCCGCCTACCTGGCCCTGTTCCAGAGCGCGTTTGCGGCCAACCGCCTGCAGATGGCGCGCGACTGCCTGCGCCTGGCCGCGCTGATCGCGGCGCGCCGCACGGGCCCCATCACGCTGGTGTCGCTGGCGCGCGCCGGCACGCCCGTGGGCGTCATCCTCGGGCACTTGCTGCGCCAGGTATTCCAGCGCGAGTGCAGCCATTATTCCGTCTCCATCATCCGCGACCGCGGCATCGACGCGAACGCCCTGCAGCACATCCTGGCGCAGGGCCATGCGGCCGACTCCCTCGTCTTCGTTGACGGCTGGACGGGCAAGGGCGTGATTTCGCGCGAGCTGCGCCAGACGGTCCACGATTTCAACGCGGCCAATGGCACGGCGATCGACGGCGGCCTGTTCGTGCTGTCCGACCTGGCCGGCACGGCCGCCTGCGCCGCCTCGGCCAGCGACTACCTGATCCCGTCGAGCATTCTGAATGCCACCGTCTCGGGCCTCGTCAGCCGCTCCGTGCTCAACGAAACCATAGCCCCCGGCGACTTCCATGGCTGCGTGTACTACGCGCAGTTCGAGCAGCACGACCAGTCGCGCGCTTTCGCCGACGGCCTGGTGGCCGATGCCGTGGCCATTGCCGCCAGCAGCGGCGTGCCGCTGGCCGAAGCGAGCGATGCGCCAGCCATGGCGGCCCGCTCGCAAGCCTACATGGCCGCCGCGCAGCAGGAATACGGCATCAGCGACATCAACCTGATCAAGCCCGGCATCGGCGAAGCGACGCGCGTGCTGCTGCGCCGCGTGCCCGAACGCCTGATCGTGCGCGACACGAATGCGCCGGACGTGGCACATTTGCTGCTTCTGGCGCAGGAAAAAGCCATACCCGTCACAGTAGAACCGGCGCTGCCTTACCAGGCGGTCGCCCTTATCAGGAGCGCAGTCGATGGATAACAACTCCCTACACCCGCAAAGCGAACACAAAGCGGCGCTCGGCGCCTCCATGTATGTGCCGACCACGCACAAGGATTTGCTGGCGATCGCCAATGGCGACAAATTCAGCCATTTGCGCTCGGTGATCCTTTGCACCGAAGACGCCATTGCGGAACGCGACCTCAGTTACGCGCTGTTCAATCTGTCGCTGGCGCTGCAAAACATGTGCGACGACTCGGATACCTTGCGCTTCGTGCGCGTGCGCAATCTCGACGTGCTGGCGCGCGTGTTGGCCATGCCCGGTGCCGACAAATTGAGCGGCTTCGTGCTGCCGAAATCCACGCGCAGCAATTTCAACGCGTATTTCGAGCTGGTGCGCCACACGCACCATCTGCTGATGCCGACCCTGGAAACGGCGGAAGTATTCGACGACGAGGAAATGAAGCAGTTCCGCATCATCCTGTCCGCGCCGGAAGTGCGGCGCCGCATCCTGGCCCTGCGCATCGGCGGCAACGATCTGCTGGCCCTGCTGGGATTGCGCCGCCCCACCAGCGGCACCATCTACCAGACCCCGCTGGGCCAGGTCATCGGCCGCCTGGTCACCATCTTCAAGCCGCACGGCTTCCAGCTGACGGCGCCCGTCTTCGAGCACCTGTCGCAGGGCAGCTGGCTCGACGCGGAAGTGGCGCAGGACATGGCCCATGGCATGATCGCCAAGACGGCCATCCATCCGGACCAGGTGCCGCAGATCGAACGCCATTACCAGGTGGCGCAGTCGGACATCGAACTGGCGCTGCGCATCATCGACCCGGACAGCCCGGCCGTGTTCCGCATGCAGGAATCGATGTGCGAAGTGGCGACCCATTCCAGCTGGGCGCTGCGCATCATCGAGCAGGCGCGCCTGTTCGGCATCCGCCATGCGGCCGATGGCGCCGCCGCGCACCATCCGACTACCTCATTGACTCAACTCTCAAGCGACGAAGGGATTGCACGACCATGACCAATTTCACACGCGGACAAAAAGGCAAACTGGCCGACCTGGGCTTGAACGGCCCGTTTGCCGTCACGCTCGATATCGTTTCGGGTTCGATGGAAGTGGACGTCAGCTGCTTCGGCGTCGATGCGGCCGGCAAGCTGTCGGACGACCGCTACATGGTGTTCTACAACCAGAAAAGCGCGCCGGACAACGCCGTCACGGTGGAGCTGAATGGTCCCCGCTCCACCTTCCAGGTCGACCTTGCCCGCCTGCCCGCCTCGATCGACAAGCTGGTGTTTACTGCGGCGACGGAACAGGGCAGCATGCGCGCGCTGGGCAACTCCAGCATGGCGCTGGGCCAGGCGGCCACGTTCGCCTTCACGGGCAACGACTTCCAGGACGAGAAAGCCGTCATCATCGGCGAACTGTATCGCCGCGACGGCAGCTGGCGCTTCGGTGCCGTGGGCCAGGGTTTCGCGGGCGGCCTGGCGGCGCTGCTGAAGCACTTCGGCGGCAGCGAAGCGGGGGCGTCCTCCCCGGCGCCAGCACCGGCTTCCGTGCCTGCGCCAGCGGCACCGCCGCCGGCGAATAAAATCTCGCTGTCGAAAATCCGCCTGGAAAAGCGCGGCGACAAGATTTCGCTCGACAAGCGCGACAGCGGCGGCTATGGCCGCATCAAGGTCAACCTGAACTGGAACCAGAATGCGTCGCAAGGCCAGGCGCCCGCCTCGAAACTGGACACGGGCTTCCTCGGCAAGCTGTTCAACAAGCCGGCCGGCCGTTCGGGCGGCATCGACCTCGATATCGGCTGCCTGTTCGAAATGAGCAATGGCAGCAAAAGCGCCGTGCAGGCACTGGGCAACAGCTGGGGCGCCTACGACCGTCCGCCGTACATCCACCTGGAAGGCGACGACCGCACGGGCAGCATCAGCAGCGGCGAAAACATCTTCATCAACGGCACCCATTTCGACCAGATCAAGCGCGTGCTCGTGTACGCATTCATCTACGAAGGCGTGCCGAACTGGGCCGCCACCGATGGCGTCGTGACGATCGAGATTCCCGGCCAGCCCACGGTGGAAGTGCGCCTCGACAGCGACAGCCAGCACGCCATGTGCGCCATCGCCATGCTGGAAAACCACGGCGGCAACCTGCAGGTGACAAAATTGGTGGAATACTTCGGCGGCCAAGGTAAAATCACGGCGCACCAGGCCATGGACGAGCGCTACAATTTCGGCCTGAACTGGAAAGCCGGACGGAAAGACTGAGTGTAGGTACACCACTAGCGGAAGGCTGGGGTCAGACCCGCCGGGACTCGGCGTCCCCGTCTGACCCCGGGTTTTCTTCAATTTAACGATAAAAGTCAACATGACCCCTACGACCAAAAAAGTCACCTTCGCCTTTGCCATCTTCCTCGTGGCCGGCTTCCTGCTGCTGGCAGCCTACACGTGGATGGCCCTCAGCTTCTCGTACTCGGAAGGCGAACGGGCGGGCTACCTGCAAAAGTTCTCCAAGCGGGGCTGGATCTGCAAGACATGGGAGGGTGAGTTGCTGCTGACGGCGCTGCCGGGCACCATTCCGGAAAAATTCCAGTTCAGCGTGCGCGATGAGGACGTGGCGAAGCAGTTGACGGCCGCCGCCGGCAAGCGCATCCTCGTCACCTACAGCCAGCACAAGGGCGTGCCCACGCAATGCTTCGGCGAGACGGAATATTTTGCCGATAAGGTCGTATTGAGCCAGTAACACCGCAATGTCGCAGCATCGCGCCGGCCAGCCTTTCTCGCGCCGGCGCCATTCCCTCCTCCAGCTACCGCCCCTCTTCCAGCCATCGATGCATGGCGCGCCTCACGCATTCTCGCTTTCTTATACACTCGTGATGAGTTCTGGCTGAAACAGTTTACAAATGTAGTCAATGTGCAAGAAGCTTGCGCAATCGCATGACACTGCGCCAGACGACCGTTAGCGTGTATTCACCTCTGTCACTGGAAACGCCATGCGCCTGCCATACACCGTCCTGGCCCTGCTGGCCGCCGCTCTCCCCCTGTCCCCCCAGGCACAGGATATCTCCGGCATGGCAGGTTCCCTGAAAGTCAACTCGACCAATGAACGCACCTTTGTCGGCGCCATCAGCTACACGCAGCCGGTGGGCAATTACAATGCGGTCAGCCTGTCGTATATCAACGAAGGGCATCCGGAAAACCATCACCGCGACGGCATGGCGGGCCAGGTCTGGCTGCGCACGAAAAACGTGGAGCAGGGCTTGATGCTGGGCGCCGGCATCGGCCGCTATTTTTTCTTCGACACGGCCAAGACGGACGAAGCGCCGCACAATTTCGACAATGACCACGGCTGGGGTTCCATCGCCAGCCTGCAGGCGCGCTGGCAGTTCGACAACCGCTGGTATGCCTTGGCCCAGGTCAACCGCATCCGCCCCAGCGGCAAGGACACCACCACGCACCTGCTGATCGGCGCCGGCTACCGCTATGACGGCGTGCCGGGCGCCAAGCTGCACCTGCAGAACTGGGCATACGACGACACCTTGACCTTGTCGACAGGCCACACCATCGTCAACAGCTTCCGCTCCGAATCCTCGCGCCCGTTCACCCTGGAATACCGGCGCGCGGCGGGAAAATACGTGGACTGGAGCGCCACCCTCATCGACGAAGGCAGCACGGCGCTGGCGCACCGGCGCGGCGCGGCCGCCCAGCTGTGGCTGATCCGCTCGCTCAATGAAAAGGTGGAATTCGGCATGGGCGCCGGGCCGTACGTGGCGTGGGACGGCCGCAACACCCAGGGCCACGACACGCGCCTGACAGGCTTGCTGTCAGCCGTGGCCCGCTACCACGTCAACCGCGACTGGCTGGCGCAAGTGGCGTGGAACCGGGTCATCACCGATTATCACCGCGATGCGGATGTGCTGCTGGTGGGGGTGGGGAGAAAATTCTGATGGAAAGACGTAAAAAATCTTGCTCTCCACTAAAATAACGATATCGAACAAAACCGTAGCGAGCGGCAGTGATTTGTGGCCGCAAAGCGCGCCGCGCGGTAGGTTTGGTTCGGTATCCTGCCTAGCGCGAACGCCAGACGGCGCCGGCTGACTCGTTCGGCTGCGTCAATCTCTCGATCACTTCCCGCGTCAAACTGGCCGAGCTGACCTGTTCGGCTTTCGCGCGGGCGGCGGTCAATGAACTGGAAAACGCGCTTTGCGGCTGTTCCAGGCTGGCGCGCAGAGCGGCCAGTTCGCGCTCTTGCTGCTGCGCGCGCTCCATTTCCCGTTCCAGCAATTGCTGCTTGGCGGCCGCCATCGCGCGCGTCGTCTCGGCCGCCTTGCGCTGCAGGGCCGCATGGGCCTGGGCGCTGGCCAGCAAGGCTTGCTGCGCGTCGAGTTTCTCGCTGGCGGCCTGCTGCGCGGCCAGTTCCAGCTGCTCGCGCTGGCGCATGGCGTCGAGCGCCTGCTGTTCCATCGCGGCGCGCGTTTCGGCGGCTGCCGTCGCCTGCTTTTCCGCTTCCAGACGGCCGGCGATGGCTTGCGAGGCGCGCTCTTCCGCGCTGCTGGTCTGGCGCTGCTGCACCAGTTTTTGCGCGATCAGGGCCAGCGACTCGCGTTCGGCCGCGACGAAATCGCGCTCGGACGCCAGCAGCGCATCGGCTGCTTGCGCCTTGTCTTCTTCCACGCGGGCGCGCTCGCTATGCACCTGGCCCAGCTCCACGGCCAGGCGTGCCTGCGCCTGCACGGCTAGCGCTGCGGCGGCCTTTTTTTCGCCTTCGACCAGGGCCTGGTCCATCAGGATGCGGATGGCGTCCGCTTCCTTTTGCGCCGCTTCCCGCAAAGCCTGTTCGGCCGCGTGCTGGCCGCGCAGCAGTTCCGCTTGCGCGCCTTCTGCGGCGATGCGTTCCTGCGCCGCGTTGAACGCCAGCGCTTCCGCCTCCAGTTTTTCTTTCAGAGCGGCGATAGCGGCTTGTTCGGCGGCCAGGCGCTCCTGCTCCGCTTGCAGCAGCTGCTCTGCCTGACGGGCTTTTTCCTGCGCCAGTTGCGACGCTTGTTCCTGCGCGGCCAATGTCGCCTTGCCGGCATCGACTTCGGCCTGCTCGGCTTCATTCTGGCTGGCGGCCAGTTCCGACGCCTGGCGCGCCAGTTCGGCGCGTTCCTGCGCCAGGCTGGCGGCGCGCTGCTGCTCTTCCAGTTCACGGGCGGCTGCCACGGCGGCGGCCTGCTCGGCCGCTTCGCGTGCCTTGGTTTCTTCGAGGGCCGCCGTTTCCGCTTCCAGCTTGGCGTGGCCGGCGATTTCCGCATCCTGTTCGGCCGTCACGCGGGCCAGCGCCACGGCGCGCAGCTGGCGGTCCACCTCGATGCGTGCTTCGGTGGCGGCAAGGATGCGCACGTCGGCATCGCGGCGCGCCTGCGCGCTGGCCACGGCGACCATTTCCAGGCGCTCGCGGTGGATGGCCGCGTCGCGCAATTCTTTTTCCGTCTGCAGGCGCAAACGCAGCGACTGCGCCGCATGGCGTTCCGATTCCGCCTGCGCCAAGGCGATGGCTTCGCGCTCCTGTTCCAGATGCGCCAGCGCGCGCGCTTCTTCCAGGGCGCGCACTTCGGCGGCGGCGCGGTTGAAGGCCGATTCCAGCGCGATCTGGTCGGCGCGCTCGCGCTGCACCGTCAAGTCCAGCGCTTCGCTTTCCGCTTCGGCCAGCATCTGCGCCGTCTGGCGCGCGCCGTGCGCATGGCGCTCGCGTTCACGGGCCAGCACGGCAACTCGTGCATCGGCCGAGGCGATGCCCACCATTTCTTCCTTGGCCGCCTGCACGGCGGCGACGCGCTCGACGGCCTGCAGGCGCGCCTGCTCCGTCTGCACTTGCAATTCTTCGGCGGCGCGGGCGGCCTGCTCGGCCAGTTCCGACTGCACAGCCACCTGCTCGCTGGCGCGCAAGCGGCTTTCCTGCTCGGCGCGCGAACGCTGTTCGGCGGCCAGGCGAATTTCATTGTCGGACTCCACGCGGGCGCGCAGTTCGGCCGTCTCCTGTTTGACGGCTTCCAGGCGGGCCACGCTCGCTTGCGCGGCGGCGCGCATGGTATCGAGACGTTCGCGGTTGGCGGCAATCGCTTCCTCGGCTGCCTGCGCATTTTGCTGGGCGGCGGCGGCGGCCGCCGCGTCGATGGCGGCGCGGTCCTCGGCCAGCGAGCGCACGCGCGCCTCGGCCAGGGCCCGGCTTTCGGCGGCGCACGTGGCCTTCGCTTCCGCTTCCACCCGGGCAATCGCCTCGTGGATGGCTTTCAATTCCATTTTCTGGCGTTCGACGGCGGGCGCCTTGGTATCGGCTTCGGCTGCCGGCTCGGCTTGCGGTTCGGCTTGCGGTTCGGACGCGATGGCGGCAGCTGGCACTTCCGCCTTGCGCTCCAGGTCCTTGAAATCATGCAGCGAAACGATGCTGTCCTGGTCGAACTCGTCGTCGGCGGAATACGCAACGGTGAGGGAGGCGGCCTGGCGCTGATTTTGCTGTGCTTGCATGATTTCTCGCTTGTTCGGGTGAATTCCGTTGCTTCTAGGAATTTATTAGCACCATTATCGAACAGGCATGCGCAAATCAGCGCGGCAAGAAGAGCCTGTTTTACCGCCCTTTTCATCATTTCACCAATCAAACCTACTGCGCGTCGCGCTTTGCGTCCGGCGATGCTCACTGGGCGTCAGCCCAGTTGCGCTTCTCGGACGCAAATCACTGCCGCTCGCTACGGTTTTATTGGCAAAATATGCATTCAGATGGGCCAGAGGGGCGCCTCATCCATCAAGGCCACCTGCTCCCTGAGTTCCAGGATGCGGTCCTGCCAGTAGCGCTGCGTGTTAAACCACGGGAAGGCGACGGGGAAGGCGGGGTCGTCCCAGCGGCGCGCCAGCCAGGCCGAATAATGGATCAGGCGCAGGGTGCGCAGCGCTTCGACCAGGTACAACTGGCGCGGGTCGAAATCGCAAAAATCCTCGTAGCCGGCCAGGATGTCGCTCATCTGGCGCACCATCTCGCCGCGCTCGCCCGACAGCATCATCCACAGGTCCTGGATGGCCGGTCCCATGCGGCTATCGTCGAAATCGACGAAATGGGGGCCGGCGTCCGTCCACAGCACGTTGCCGCCATGGCAGTCGCCGTGCGTGCGCAGCATGGCCACGTCGCCCGCGCGGTCATAGCAGCGCTTGACGCCATCGAGCGCCTGCTGCGCCACGCTGGAATAGGCGGCCAGCAGTTCGGGCGGCAGGAAATTACCTTCCAATAGAAACTCGCGCGGTTCGACGCCAAACGTCTGGTGGTCGAGCGCAGGCCGTTCCTTGTAGGCCGACAGCGCGCCGACGGCGTGGATGCGGCCGATGAAGCGCCCTATCCATTCCAGGGTGGCCGGGTCGTCCAGCTCGGGCGCGCGGCCGCCGTGGCGGGGGAAGACGGCAAAGCGGAAGCCCTGGTACTGGTGCAGGGTGCTGCCGTTGATTTCCAGCGCCGGCACCACCTGGATTTCACGCTCGACCAGCTCGGACACGAACGCGTGTTCTTCCAGGATGGCCGTATCGCTCCAGCGCGCGGGACGGTAAAACTTGGCCACCAGCGGCGCGCCGTCTTCGATGCCGACCTGGTAGACGCGGTTTTCATAGCTGTTCAAGGCCAGAAGACGGCCATCGCCGCGCAGTCCCACGCTGTCGAGGGCGTCGAGCACGCAATCGGGGCTCAGGGCGGAAAAGGGATGGACGGGCCGGTCGTCCTCGTGCGGCTGGTTTTCATTGTGCATAAGCGACATTGTAAGGCGCGCGCGGGCCGCAGGTGCAAACACTTCGGTGATGAAGCGCCGCAAGGCGTATACTGGCGCCTTACATTCATAAAAGAGCAAGCCATGCAACTCGAACAGCCATTATCAGAAAAAGAATTTGACGAATTAGACCAATTCCTGTTGTCGGAGCGCTGCTCCGAAGACGCGATGACCATGGATATGCTGCACGGCTATCTGACGGCCGTCGCCATCGGCCCGGAACCGATCATGCCGGCCGAATGGTTGCCGCGCGTGTGGGGCGAAGATGCCGAAGATGCGCCGAAATTCAAGAACAGCAAGGAAGAAGAACGCATCGTCAACCTGATCATGCGCTTCATGAACGAAGTGCTGGTGACGTTTGAAGTGGCGCCGAAGGAGTTCGAAGCCCTGTTCGTCGAACACGACTACGAAGGCCAGACCCTGATCGACGCCGAAGCCTGGTGCTGGGGCTTCTGGGACGGCATGGAACTGCGTCCGGGCTCGTGGAATGAGATCTGGGATTCCGAAGTGGCCGAACTGATGCAGCCGATCTACCTGCTGGGCGCCGACGAAATCAAGGAAGAAGAGCTGAAACTGGTGGAAGACCCGGTCAAGGCGCACAAGCTGGCGCAGGAACTGGAAGCGAACCTGCCGGCCATCCACCGTTTCTGGGTCCCGCGCCGCAAGGCACCGGTGCAAACCATGAAGCGCGAAGAGCCGAAAGTGGGCCGCAACGACGACTGCCCTTGCGGCAGCGGCAAGAAGTTCAAGAAATGCTGCGGCGCCGAGCCGGCAGCCGAGTAATCGCGCAGTAGCATCCCTGTTGCGCCGGCATCCTGCCGGCGCAGCGCCGGCGCTGGCCCCCGGGCTATAATCGCCGCATGAAACTCCCCGACCTGAACCTGCTCGTCGCCCTCGACATCCTGCTCGAGGAAGGCAGCGCCGTGGCCGCCGCGCGGCGCATGAACCTGAGCGCGCCGGCCATGAGCCGCACTCTGGCGCGCATCCGCGACGCCATCGGCGACCCCGTCTTCGTGCGCTCCGGGCGCGGCCTGGCGCCCACACCGCGCGCGCTGGAGTTGCGCGAGCAGGTGCGCGGCGTGGTGGAGCAGGCGCACGCCATCTTCACGTCGGGCCGCGAAGTCGACTTGCGCACCCTGGAACGCACGTTCAGCCTGTGCGCCAATGACGTGTTTGTCGGCGCCTACGGCGGCAAGCTGCGCGACCTGCTGGCAGTGCACGCGCCGCACACGGTGCTGCGCTTCGTGCCCGAAGGCGACGGCGCCACGGAAAACGACGCCCTGCACGCGGGCCGCATCGACCTGTACATCAGCGCGCGGCGCGCCTTTGCACCCGACATCAAGCTGCAGCAGCTGTTTACCAGCGGCTTTGTCGGCATCGCCCGCAGCGACCACCCGATCTTCGACGGCCCCGTCAATCTCGACAGCTTTACCGAGTACGAACATATCAGCGTCTCGCGGCGCGGCCTGGCGCGCGGCCCGTTCGACACGGCCCTGGCCGAGCGGGGCTACACGCGCCGCGTCTCGCTGATCAGCCCCAACTTCCAGTCCGCCATCTTCGCCGTGGCCGATTCGCGCCTGCTGCTGCCCTTGATGCCCACGCCGCTGCTGGCCATCGTCGAGCGCCTGGGCCTGAAGCTGCGCACCTTCGAGCTACCGATTCCCGTCGACAGCGTCGACGTGATGCAGGCCTGGCACCCGCGCCTCGACCACGACCATGCGCACCGCTGGCTGCGCCGGATGATCAAGGAGCTGTGCGGCGGCACGCCGCCAGGCACCTAAGGGCTGAGCTCAACCACCATTGCGCCAGACGCAATTCACACTTCCTTAATTATCAATTTTCACAAGATTAACGGCTACCTATACTGCGTGGACTGATCCTTATCCACGGAGTTCCCTGTGTCCGCTGTACCGCTTCCCGGCGCCGCCCCCGCGGCCGCGCCGCCTGCTCCCCCTGCTTTCGGCCTGCGCCTGGCCACGGGCCTGACCGGCGTGCTGCTGGCCGTGCTGGTGTCCGGCCTGAATGAAAACATCACCAAGGTCGCGCTGGCCGACATCCGCGGCGCCATGGGCATCGCGCGCGACGACGCCAGCTGGCTCGTGGCCCTGTATGCGGCCGCCTCGGTGTCGGCCATGGCGTTCGCGCCGTGGTGTTCCGTCACTTTTTCGCTGCGCCGCCTGACGGCCGCCGCCATCATCGTCTGCATGGCCGCCGGCCTGCTATGCCCGTTTGCGCCGAACCTGTCCGTGCTGATGTTCCTGCGCGTGGTGCAGGGCGCGGCCGGCGGCGCCCTGCCGCCCATGCTGATGACGGTGGCGCTGCGCTTCCTGCCGCCGAACATCAAGCTGTATGGCCTGGGCGGCTATGCGCTGAGCGCCACTTTCGGCCCCAGCCTGGGCACGCCGCTGGCCGCGTTCTGGACCGAGTATCTGGGCTGGCGATGGGCGTTCTGGCAAGTCGTCCCGGGCAGCATCGTCGCCCTGCTGATGGTGTCCTGGGGCTTGCCGCAAGACCCGCTGCGCCTCGAACGTTTCCGCCAGTTCGACTGGCGCGGCCTGCTGCTTGGCCTGCCCGCCATCAGCATGCTGGTGGTGGGCATGCTGCAGGGCGAACGCCTGGCGTGGTTCGCCTCGCCGCTGGTCTGTGTGCTGCTGGGCGGCGGCGCCGTGCTGCTGGTACTGTTCTTCATCAACGAGTGGTCGCATCCGCTGCCGTTTTTCAAGCTGCAGCTGCTGTCGCGGCGCAATCTCAGCCATGCCTTGCTGACCCTGGGCGGCGTGCTGTTCGTGCTGCTGGCCGTGATCCTGATCCCCTCGTCCTACCTGGCACAGGTGCACGCCTACCGCCCGCTGCAAACGGCGCCCGTGATGCTGATGGTGGCGCTGCCGCAGCTGATCGCCCTGCCGCTGGTGGCCGCCCTGTGCAATCTGCGCGCCGTCGACTGCCGCTGGGTGCTGGCCATCGGCCTGGCCCTGCTGGCCCTGTCCTGCGTGTTCGGCGCGCGCATGTCGCCCGACTGGATACGCACGCATTTCTACCTGCTGCAAGCGGTGCAGATCTTTGCGCAACCGATGGCCGTGATTCCCTTGCTGCTGCTGGCCACCACGGGCCTGGCGCCGCAGGATGGCCCATTCGCCTCGGCCTGGTTCAACACCATCAAGGGCATGTCGGCCGTCGTCGCCACCGGCGTGCTCGATGCGCTGATCACGCGCCGCAACCATTTCCATTCGACGGTGCTCAGCGACCGCCTGGGCAACCTGCCGGGCGGCATGGACATGCCAGGCCTGGGGTCTGGCCTGAGTGCGCGCATGCATGCGCAAGTCGTCACCCTGACCTCGTCCGACCTGTACCTCTGCGTGGCCGCCATCGCGCTGGCCATGATTGTGATCATCCCCATCCTGCCGACGCGCGTCTATCCGCCGCGCGCCGCTTGAATTTTCATTTTTACGAAAGAGCATCCCCATGCAAAAAACCATACTGCGCTCGCGCGCTTTCCTCCTCGGCCTGGCCCTGCTGGCCTGCGCCCTCGCCTTTTGCGCCTGGCAACTGCTGTTCGCCCGCGGCGACGAACAAGGCACGGACGACGCCTTCGTCAGCGCCGACTACACCGTGCTCTCTCCCAAGGTGGGCGGCATCGTGCGGGAAGTGCTGGTGGAAGACAACCAGGCTGTCAAGGCGGGTCAGCTGCTGGCCCGCATCGACGACCGCGATTACCAGGCCGCCGCCGCCTCGGCACGCGCCGAAGTCGCGGGCGCCGAGGCGCAGCTGGACTATGCCCGCGCCACCTTGCAGCGCCAGCAATCGGTGATCGAACAAGCCAGCACCCTGGTCGAGGCCAACCAGGCGGAAGACAAACTGGCGCAGCAGGAACTGGCCCGTTCAACGCACCTGGCCGGCCAGGGCGCGGGCAGCGTGCAAAACGCCCAGCAGGCGCAATCGCGCTACGACGTGAGCCGCGCGCGCCTGGCGCAAAACCGCGCCGCCCTCGTCTCCACCCGCAAGCAGACGGACATTTTGCAAGCGCAGCAAGGCGCGGCCGAAGCGGCCCTGCTGCGCGCCCGCGCCAGCCTGCAACGGGCCGAACTGGATCTGTCGCATACGCAGCTGCGCGCCCCGATCGACGGCATCGTGGGACGCCGCGCCGTGCGCGTCGGCGCCCTGGTGGCGCCCGGCGCCAGCCTGATGGCCGTGGTGCCCTTGAACCGCAGCTTCGTCGTCGCCAACCTGCAGGAAACCCAGCTCACGCACGTGCGCCAGGGCCAGCGCGCCAGCATCGCCGTCGACGCCTATCCGGGCATGCTCCTGCACGGCACCGTGCACAGCATCGCGCCCGCCACGGGCGTGACGTTTGCCGCCATCGCACCGGAAAACGCCACCGGCAACTTCACCAAGGTGGTGCAGCGCATCCCCGTCCGGATCGCGCTCGACCCGGAGCAGGATGGCGACCGGGACCGGGGCACTCGCCTGCGCGTGGGCATGTCGGCCGAAGTGCGCATCGATACGGCCATGCGCCGTCAAGCATTGACACAGGTGAGCGCGCGATGAAAGCACTGATCTTGATCACGGCCCTGGGCCTGGCCGGCTGCGCCAGCGTCGGCACCGACTTCCAGCGCCCGCGCAATGACCTGGGACAGCAATGGCGTCAGGCGCAGGATGCCCGATTCGCGGCGGCACAGGATGGCGCCATCGAACAGCGCTGGTGGGACGGCTTTGGCGACGCGACCTTGTCGTCCCTGCTGCGGCGCGCCGCCGGCGCCAACCTCGACGTGCTGGCGGCCGCCAGCCGGCTCGAGCAAAGCAGCGCCGCACGGGGCGTGGCCGGCGCCGCGCAAGGCCCCTCGCTGGGCGCGAATGGCGGCTACAACCGCGCGCGCAACAGCGAACAAGGCTTGAGCGACCCGTCGCGCAACAACGGCCAATCCGCCTACAGCCTGTGGCAAGGCAATCTTGACGCGGCCTGGGAGCTGGATCTGTGGGGCCGCGTGCGGCGCGAAGTGGAAGCGGCCGACGCGCGGATCGACGTGGCCCAGGAAACGCAGCGCGGCGTGCTGCTGGCCGTGCTGGCCGAGACGGCGCGCGACTACATCGAGCTGCGCGGCGCGCAGCAAACCCTGGCCATCACGCAGCAGCTGCTCGACATCGCCCGCCATACCCTGGAGCTGACCCGCATCCGCCTGCGCGAAGGCGCGGCGACGCAGCTCGACGAGGCCGAGGCGGCGGCCCACGTGGCCACCATCGAAGCGCGCCTGCCGCCGCTGCAGCAGCGCGAAGCGCGCCTGGGCAATGCCCTCGCCCTCTTGCTGGCGCTGCCGCCGCAAGCCTTGCAGGCGGAGCTGGCGGCGGTCAAGGACATTCCCGCCGTGGCCATGCAAGTGCAGCTGGGCGTGCCCAGCTGCCTGGCCGAGCGGCGTCCCGACATCCGCCGCGCCGAAGCGCAGCTGCACGCGGCCACGGCCGCCATCGGCGTGGCGCAAGGCGATTTTTATCCGCGCATCACGCTCTCGGGCAGCGTCGGCCTGCAAGCGATGCAGCTGTCCGATATCGGCTGGGACGCCAAGCGCTTCGCCTTCGGTCCCGGCTTCAGCGTGCCCCTGTTCGATGGCGGCCGCCTGCGCGGCAGCCTGCAATTGCGCGAGGCGCAGCAGCAGGAAGCGGCCATCGCCTACCGCCAGACGGTGCTGGCCGCCTGGCACGAGGTGGAAGACGCCTTGTCCGGCTACCAGGCCAACGCCCGCCGCCAGGCCAGCCTCGATGAAGCCGTCAAACAGGGACGGCGCGCGCTGGGCAGCGCGGAACTGCAGTACCGCCAGGGCGGCACGGACTTGATCAACGTGCTGCACGTGCAAAACACTTTATTGAACAACGAAGCGGCGCTGGTCGACAGCCGCGCCACCGCGTCGCTGTCGCTGGTCCAGGTCTACAAGGCGCTGGGCGGCGGCTGGCAAGCCTTTTCAAGCACCTCGCAAGAAAGTACCCAATGAAACCGAACCCCGCACATTTTTCCATCCACGACGTCAGCGACTTTCCCATCGTGCGCTTTCGCCCTGAAACGGCCGTCGCCGGCTATGCCCCGCTGTGGGAAAACGACATGGATGCGCTGCTGCGCCACGGCGAACCGTTCGTCATGCTGTTCGAAGAGGAACGCAGCGACGAAGCGCACGTCGACCGCAAGCGGCGCGGCCTGTGGCTCAAGCACAACAAGGTGGCGCTGGCCGCCATTTGCCGCGGCCTAGTGTCCATCGAGGCGGACGCGGAACGGCGCGCGCGCCTGCAGGCGATGGCGGCCGGCGCCATGAAAGCGTTCGGCATCGTGCAAGAGGTGGCGGCCACGCGCGAACAGGCCGACGCCCTGATGGTGTGGCTGCTGGGCAGCGGCCAGATGGCGCGGCCGCGCGCGGCGGACGTCTGGTAAATGGATCGATCAGGCGGCCCTGCGCACCGCGCTTCTGGCGGGGATGACGCACACGTGGCCGTCGCTGCTGGTCGCCGTCGTCAGGGCGATGCCGTACAGCGCGGCCAGGGCGGGCACGGCGCCGGCATCGCTGGCGATGTCGCCGACCAGCTGGCCCGAGCGCACGAGCAGCAGCCGCTCGAAACCCAGCAAGGCGTGATTGATGTCGTGCAGGATGGCGATGACGGCGTGGCCGCGCGCGGCGCAGAACTGCCGCAGGCTGTCGAGCAGATCGAACTGCAGGCCGGGATCGAGCGCCGCCAGCGGTTCATCGACGAGTATCAAGCCATCGCGCACATCCCACATCTGCGCGAAGATGCGCGCCAGCTGCACCCTGGCCTGTTCGCCGCCGGATAAAGTATCCAGGCGGCGGCCCAGCAAATGGGCGGCGTGCGCCAGCGCGGCCGCGTCCTGCACGATCCGTTCCAGTTGCGGATCGACCAGGCGCGCCACCCGTCCCAGGCCGATCACCAGTTCGCACTGCAAGCCGAAGGCCATGTTCGCGCCTTGCGGCAGCACGGCGCGGCACCGCGCCAGGTCGGCCAGCGGCCACTGCGCCAGGGGGCGGCCGGCAAGCATCACCTGGCCCGCCTGCGGCTGCAATTCGCACGCCATCAGTTTCAACAGGGTCGACTTGCCCGCGCCGCTGGGACCGAGGATGGCGACGCGCTCGCCGGGTGCCACCTGCAGATTGAACGGGCCGAAATACTGCTGGCCCAGTTGTGTCGTGGCGAAGGAGAGTTCCAGCAGTGGCGTCATGTTCACCTCTAGGCGGTGCCGTGGCGGAAGCGCCGCAACAGCATCAGGAAAAATGGCCCGCCCAGCAAGGCCGTGAAAATGCCGACGGGGACTTCCGCGGGCATCGCGACCGTGCGCGCGAGGGTGTCGGCCAACAGCAGCAGCAAGCCGCCGGCCAGCATGGACAGCGGTAGCACGCGGCGCTGGTCCGCGCCCAGCCAGGTGCGCACCAGGTGCGGCGCGATCAGGCCGATAAAACCGATGCCGCCGCACCAGGCGACGGCAAACCCCGTCAGCACGGCCACCAGCACGATCACCTGCGTGCGCAGCCGGCCCACATCGACGCCCACGTGCAGCGCCTGCGCCTCGCCCAGCGCCAGCGCGTTCAATGAACGCATCAGGTAACGCGTGGCCCACAGCGCGCCGGCCAGCACCAGCAGCAAGGCCGCCACCTGGCGCCAGCTGCCGGCCGACAGCGAACCCAATGTCCAGAAAGTCAGGGTGCGCAACTGGTCGTCGCTGGCCAGGTAGATGCACAGGCCCATGACGGCCACCGTGATGGCGTTCAGCGCCACGCCCGTCAGCAGCAGGCCGACGATGGAGCCGGGCGTGGCCCAGCGGGCAACCCTGTCGAGCAGCACGCAGATGAGCATGGCGCCGGCAAACGCGGCCCCCGGCAGCAGCCACACGCGCAGCTCGGGCGCCACGTGCAAGCTGGCGGCAAAGACGATGGTGGCCGCGCCCGCGCAGGCGGCGCCGCTGCTCACGCCCAGCAGCCCCGGGTCGGCCAGCGGATTGCGAAACAGCCCTTGCGTCAGGCCGCCGGCCAGCGCCAGCGCGGCGCCGATCAGGGCGGCGAACAGGGCGCGCGGCAAGCGGATATGCCACAGCACGTACGCGCCGCCGGACAATGCCTCGCCGCCCGCCTGAAACGGCGCCAGCCAGTCGGCCAGTGTCACGGGCACGGCGCCCGCCTGCACGGCGACGAGCAAGCCGCAAGCCAGGGCGGCGGCCAGCAGCCCGCCTGCGCCCCAGCGTGGCCAGGACAATGCCGGCGTCATCGCGCGCACGTTCATGCGGCCATGGCTTTGACAAATGCGGCGTCGAGTTCGGCCAGCGCCTGCGGCATGCGCGGGCCAAAGCCCAAGAGCAGCATGGCTTCCTGCGAGACGATGCGGTGCTTGCGCCCGGCCGGCGTCTGCGCCAAGCCAGGCAGCTTCAAGATGCCGTCCACGCCGCCCGACGCTTTCAAGCCCTGGTCCGTGACCAACACGATATCGGGCCGCGCGGCGATCACGGCTTCCGGCGTCAGCGGCTTATAGCCGGCGAATCCACCCTGCCCGCCCATCACGTTGACGGCGCCCGCATACGCGAGCATGGCGTCGGCGCCCGTCTCGCGCCCGCCCACCATCACTTGGTTCGGCGCATGGGCGAGGATGAACAGCACGCGCACGGGCGCATGCTGGCGCTGCCGCACCTTGGCCAGGGCGCCGTTCCACTGTTGCTGCAGGGTGTGCGCCAGGCGCGCGGCCGGGTCGGCGCGGCCCGTGATCTGGCCCACCTGTTTTACCCGTTCGAGCAAGCCTTCGAATTGGTTGTTCGCGCTGAGCACCGCCACCGGCACGCCCGCGTCGCGCACCTGGCGCAGCACGGCTTGCGGCCCCGCTTCCTCGGTGGCGATCAGCTGCGTGGGCGCCAGCGACAGCACGCCCTCGGCCGACAAGGCGCGCGCATAACCGACCTGCGGCAGCTGTTGCGCCACGGCCGGATACAGCGAGGTCGTATCGACGCCCACCAGTTCGCCCTGCGCCTCGAGCGCGTAGACGATTTCCGTCAGGGCGCCGCCCACGCTGACGATGCGCCGCGCTTTCGCCACAGGCTTGCCCGCGTCCGACACGGCGGCCAGCACCTGCATCGGCGCGGCCAGGGCCAATGCTCCGGCCCCCATCTTTTTCAGCGCGATGCGGCGCGCCACGCTGGCGGCGATCATGCGGCGCATAGTTCGCCCTCCTGCGCCACCCGGTCGACGATATGGCGCCATTCGCACAATTCATGCACGCCTGGCTTGCGTTCGCCGAAGAACATGACGATGGTGTCGCCCTTCGCGTCGAACAGTTCCACGGACGTCACCAGGCCATCGACCGTGGGCTTTTTCACCACCCAGGCGCTGGCGATATGGTCTTCGCGCAAATGCAGGTTGAAGCGCGTGTCGAGGATATTGATCCACGGCCCCATCACGGCGATCTTGTGCACGGGGCCCGAATGGATCTGGATCATGCCGGCATTGCCGACGAAAGCCATGATCGATACTTTTTCAAGGGCGGCGTCCTTGAGCAGGTCGAGCACGCAGGATTTGTCGAGCTGCTGCACGAAACGGGATTCCGCCAGGCGCAGGCCCTGCAGGCGCGAGACCGAATATTTTTTCAGCACGGTGAAAAATTCATGCGTGTCGCGCAAGTCGGCCCAGGCGGCACGAAAGCCGGCCACGTCGATCTGCGCGTCGGGCAATTCGGCCGGCGCCGGCGCTGGCGCCATCACGGCGATGCCGGCCGTTTGATCAGCGTCGGCAAAATGCGCCACCAGCGCGTCATAGGCGGCAAGGTCGCTTTGCGGCTTCAGGAAAATCTTGTGCACGGCCTGGCCGGCCGCATCGAAAAACTGCAGGCTGCGCTGCACTTCCTTTTCTCCCATCTCGCGTACGGCAAAGCCGTGCGCCCACTGGCGGTAAAACACGCGCAGGTCGATGTCGCCACCGAGCACCAGGCCCACGTGGTTGTTGTGGCTGGCTTGTCGATAGACGCCCGTCTTTTCATGCACGCACGAGGCGTTGCGCGTCAGCGCCATGACTTCGCCCAGCGGTTCCAGCGCGGCGATGATGGCGGGCCAGTCGGCCTGCAGGCGCTCGGCGCCCAGCAAGGCGCCATTGGCCAGCGACAGGCCGGCATGCGCGGCGATCAGCTCGCCTTCGGAAATGCCCAGGTCTTCGGCGATGTCGCGGTGGCGGGCTTTTTTCTCGCGGCGCAGGCGGGTAAATTCGCTGGTGACCAGCTCGGTATTGCAAATAGGGGGCATGCTCGACACGGTGTCTCCTTTCAAGGCGAACACTGGCTGGCACGGGCTGGCTGGTGGTGGGGGAATCTTGAAGTCAATTATAAATGAGAATCATTCGCAATCAAGTGTTATTTATATGAAGAAAATACGCGCGAAAAAAAGCGCCGCGACAGGAAACCCGTCGCGGCGCAAAGGAGACCGATCGATACAACCGATCAGTTCGGGAAAAAAGGTCAGGCGCTCGCTTGCACGGCCGGCATGGATACCGGCTTGGCAGTGGGCCGCTGCGCCAGCAAGACCACGGCGGCCAGCACCATGGCGCCGCCCAGCAATTGCGTGCCGCTGACGGACTCCTTCAGCAAGGTCACGCCGAAGGCCATCGTGATCACGGGCTCGAACGTGGAAATGATGGATGCCTTGGCCGCGCCGATCTGCGCCACGCCGGCAAAGAAGGCGGCGATGGCGATGGCCGTCGAGAACAGGGCGATGGCGCTGACGGCCAGCCAGCCCGTCGCCGTGCCTGGCAAGGACACGCCCTGCCACAGGGCGATCGCGCTGTTCGACAGGCCGGCCGTGCCCAAAATCACGACGCAGGCGGCCAATGGATGAATATTCTCGCGGCTTTTCGACAGGCTGTTGCCAAACAGGATGTACACGGCATACACGCCGGCGGCCATCAATGCCAGGGCGATGCCGATGGGCTGGCCCTGCAGCTTGCCGCCCAGGGTGATGGCCATGCCGGCAATGGCCAGCGCCATCAGCACCAGCATGCGGCGGTCCAGCTTTTCCCAGCCCAGCGCCAGCGCGAGGATGGTCACCAGCACGGGATACACGTACAGCAACATGCCGCACAGGCCGCTGCTGGCATACATGAGGGCGTTGAAATAGCCTTGCGACTGGGCCGTGTACATCAGGCCCATCAGCATATAGCCGGCCAGCAGGCGGCCACGCGGCAAGCGCCAGCCGCCGAGCCACACGAGCGGCAGCAACAGCATGGCGGCGATAACGAAACGCAAGGCCAGCATGGTCGACGGGTTGACCCCGGACGCATATGCCGCCTTGGCAAACACTGCGGAACTGCCGAAACCGGCGGCCGACAGCAACACCAGCGCAACAGCGCGGCGATCAGACATGACTAAACCTCTTTGAGTACGCCTGGGCAAACCTGCTGCGTAGCGCGACGGTTTTCCAGGCGTTGTAACGTTGTAAATATAAATGCCCTGCCAGGCCGGGAGATGTGCATGCGTGAATCCTGTTGCGGGTCACTTCACGCGATGATGGCATCATATTCGCTTGCGCAAAATGAAACAAACCAATATTCTTCACGGATAGGCCAAATAATACTGAGGCTCAATTCTCTTGAGAATGCCATGTCACGTCCCCTGCCCCCACTCGCCGCCCTGCACGCCTTCGAGGCGGCCGCCCGCCATGAAGGCTTCCAGCGCGCGGGCGAAGAATTGCACGTGTCGGCCGGCGCCATCGGCCACCACGTGAAACAGCTGGAAGCGTGGCTGGGCATCGTGCTGTTCCAGCGCCTGCCGCGCGGCGTGGTGCTCACCAGCGCGGGCCAGCGCTATGCGGCCTCGCTGGGGCCGATCCTCAACCAGCTGGCCGACGTGTCCGAGCAGGCCAGGCGCCAGGGCGATGACAAGGTGGTGACGGTGACGGCCACCAGCTCGCTCGTCTCGCGCTGGCTGATGCCGCGCCTGGGCCGGCTGCGCGACCGCTATCCGCAGATCGAGCTGCGCGTGCTGGCGTCGATGCACCCGGTCGACCTGGCGCGCGACGGCGTGGACGTGGCCATCCGCCTGGGACCGGGCCGCTATCCGGGCCTGAAAGTCGATTTGTTGATGGAAGAATGGTTTTCCGCCGTCTGCAGCCCCGGTTTCCGCGCCAACGCGGCCAGCCTGCGCCAGCCGGCCGACCTGCTGCGCTACCCGCTGCTGCACGACGAGCCGGAAGTGCACTTGCCCGGCGAAATCGACTGGACGCGCTGGCTGCACAGCTGCGGCGTGCATTACAGCGGCAATAGCGGCAACAGCGGCGCGCGCTTTTCGCACACCTATCTGTGCCTGGACGCGGCCGCCAGCGGCCAGGGCGTGGCCATTGCCGCCAGCCCCCTGATCGGCGACGACCTGCGCTCGGGCCGCCTCGTGCGCGTATTCGAACACGCCGTGCGCGGCCCCCACTGCTATTATCTGCTGCGCTCGCCCCAAGCGGAAACGCGGCCCCTCGTGCATGCATTCTGCGAATGGCTGATCGCCGAGGCGCGCGCCGACCAGGAAACCGTCTGGCCCACCGTGGAGACAGCATGACGAGCAGGGAACTGGCGCGCAGCGCCGCATATATTGTCCAGCATGAGTACGAACAGGCAAGCGTGATCGCGGCCGATGGCAGGCAAGCCCGAGTGGGCGCGTTCTATGGCGACCCGGCCGTGGCCTTGATCGATGTCCATGAGCAATGGTGCGCCGTGGCGGGCGAGGGATTGGTAATTTGCCGGCTGGAACAGGGGTTCGGCCAGTGCGCGGAATACTACCGCCAGCCTGGCGAAGTGCGCTGGATTACGGACTTGCGGCAAACGGGACCGTTTGTGCTGGAGTGGCAAGGCGAGGATGGTGCGTGGTCCACCCTCGATGTCGAGCCGGTGGATGCGTCGGCTTACGCGCAAGGGCGCTAAGCCGACCTACGCCGACCTCCTCCAGCGTCGGTGGATGGCCCGTAGGTCGGCTTAGCGCGCAGCGCGTAAGCCGACAACACATTACAACTTGATGAAGTGCTCGCGGTAGTACTTCAATTCCTCGATCGATTCCAGAATATCGGCCAGCGCCGTATGCTTCTGGTGCTTCTTGAAACCGGTGGCGATTTCCGGCTTCCAGCGCTTGCACAGCTCTTTCAGTGTCGACACGTCAACATTGCGATAGTGGAAGAACGCTTCCAGCTTCGGCATGCCGCGCACCATGAAGCGGCGGTCCTGGCCGATGGTGTTGCCGCACATGGGCGACTTGCCTGCCGGTACGTATTTCTTCAGGAACGCGATCAGCTCCGCTTCCGCCTGCGCTTCCGTCACGGTCGACGCTTTCACCTTGTCGATCAGGCCCGAGCGGCCGTGCGTGCCCTTGTTCCAGGCATCCATCTTGTTCAGGGTTTCATCGGACTGATGAATCACGAACACGGGGCCTTCGGCCAGCAGGTTCAAATGCATGTCCGTGACCACCACCGCCACTTCGATGATGCGGTCGGTATCGGGCTCCAGGCCCGTCATTTCCATGTCGACCCAGACCAGGTTCATCTCGTTTGGACGTGCCGGCACGGCGGGTGCGGGGGTGGATGCAGTTAAGTCGGTCGCTTGTGACATAATTCTCTCTTGGCCTAATCAAACTAAATAATCAGCCATTTTCTCACAGGCACAGAATGTATTCACTCGCGTTTTCGATTTTGTTTGTATCCGTCCTCGTTTTGACCCTGGCCGTGCGCTTCTGGCTCGCTTCGCGGCAGATTCGCCACGTGCTGGCCCACCGCGCCGCGGTGCCGCCCGAATTCGCGGAAAAAATCCCGCTGGCCGCGCACCAGAAGGCGGCCGACTACACGGTGGCGAAGACCAAGTTCGGCCTGCTGACCCTGCTGGTCAACTACGCCGTGCTGATCGGTTTTACCTTGCTGGGCGGCCTGCAATGGCTGGCGCTGCACCTGAATGAATGGATGGGGCCGGGCTCGCCCATGCTGTACCAGATCGGCCTGATCGCCGCCTTTGCCGCCATTTCCGGCCTGATCGACCTGCCCTTCGATTACTACCGCCAGTTCGTGCTGGAGCAGCGCTTCGGCTTCAACACCATGGCGCGCAAGCTGTTCTTCACGGACATGCTCAAGGGCGTGGGCCTGGGCGCGGCCATCGGCCTGCCGCTGATCTGGGTCGTGCTGACCCTGATGGCCAAGTCGGGCGACCTGTGGTGGCTGTACGCATGGGTCGTCTGGAGCGGTTTCCAGTTGCTGATGATGGTGCTGTTTCCCACTGTCATCGCTCCCCTGTTCAACAAATTCACGCCGCTGGCCGACGAAGCGCTGAAAAGCCGCATCGAAGGCTTGATGCAGCGCGTCGGCTTCGCCTCGAAAGGCCTGTTCGTCATGGATGGCTCGAAGCGCAGCGCCCACGGCAATGCATATTTCTCGGGCTTTGGCGCCAACAAGCGCATCGTCTTCTTCGACACCCTGCTGTCGCGCCTGGCGCCGCAGGAAATCGAAGCCGTGCTGGCGCATGAACTGGGCCACTTCAAGCTCAAGCACATCGTCAAGCGCATCGCCATGCTGTTCGTCATTTCGCTGGGTTTCCTCGCGCTGCTGGGCTTCCTGAAGACGCAGCCATGGTTCTATGCGGGTCTCGGTGTCGACCCTGTCGCCCTGGCGCTCACCGGCCAGCCGACGGACGCGCTGGCCCTGCTGCTGTTCATGCTGGCCTTGCCCGTCTTCACTTTCCTGCTGGGACCGTTGACGTCGCTCAGCTCGCGCAAGCACGAATTCGAAGCGGACGCCTTTGCCGCCACGCACACGCAGGCGGACGACCTCGTCTCGGCCCTCGTCAAAATGTATGAAGACAATGCGTCGACCTTGACGCCCGACCCGCTGCACTCGGCCTTTTACGACAGCCACCCGCCGGCCAGCGTGCGCATCCGCCACCTGAAAGGGGCTACGACATGAATACGCCATCGACTTCGCAAGACCTCGCCCAACTGAGTTGCTCGCCGCGCCAGCAGGCGCTGGGCGACACGGACATCGCCACCCTGCATGCCCTGCTGCCCCAGTGGACGGTGCAAAATGGCAAGCTGTGCCGCGACTTCGGCTTCAAGAATTACTACCAGACCCTGGCGTTCGTGAACGCCCTGGCCTATATGACCCATACGCAAGACCACCATCCGGAGCTCATCATTACTTACAAAACCTGCGCCGTGCGCTACGACACGCACTCGGTCAACCAGGGCGCCGGCGGCCTGTCCGAAAACGACTTCATCTGCGCCGCCAAGGCAGACCTCATCTACCAGAGCAGCCAGGTGACCGCATGAGCGAAGGCAAGTTGACGGGCGTCATCATCGCCGCCCACGGCCGCCACTACCTGGCCGACGTGGACGGCGCCAAACTGCAATGCGTGACGCGCGGCAAGAAAACCAATGTGGCCGTGGGCGACATCGTGCACCTGACGCGCACCTCGAACGACCAGGCCGTCATCGACCGCATCGAAGAACGCAAGACCCTGCTGTACCGCTCGGACCAGTACAAGTCGAAATTGCTGGCCGCCAATTTGACGCAACTGTTCATCGTCGTGGCGACAGAGCCGGGCTTTGCCGACGACCTGATCTCGCGCTCGCTGGTGGCGGCCGACGCGGCCGGCATCGAGGCGCGCATCATCCTCAACAAAACGGACGTGACCGCGTCGCTGGAACGCGCCCGCGAACGCCTGCTGCCGTATTCCTCGATGGGCTATCCCGTCGATGAAGTGTCGGCGCGCGCCGAACCCGAGCACGCCGTGGCCACCCTGGCCCCCCTGCTGGCGGGCCAGTCGTCGATCCTGATCGGCCAGTCGGGCATGGGCAAGTCGTCGCTGATCAACCTGCTGGTGCCGGACGCCGACATCGCCGTGCGCGAAATCTCGGCCGCGCTCGACACGGGCAAGCACACGACGACCTTTACGCGCCTGTACAAGCTCGACGAACTGGGCGCGAACAGTTCCATCATCGATTCGCCCGGCTTCCAGGAATTCGGCCTGTACCACCTGTCCGAGGGCATGCTGGAGCGGGCCTTCCGCGAATTCCAGCCGTATCTTGGCGGGTGCAAGTTCTATAACTGCCGCCACCTGATCGAACCGCAGTGCGCCATCCTGCAGGCCTTGTCTGAAGGCAAGATCGCCAAGATGCGCCATACCCTGTACGGCCAGCTGCTGCACGAATCGGCGCAAACCTTGTATTGAACACGCATGGCGCCCGCCGCCGGGGCGGGCGCCAAACCGATAAAAACATTACCACCACGAATTAAACAGAATTAAATTCCGCTGCACAGCCCGCTTTCCGCCATTCATTCCAAAACCGTCCGTCGTCCGATTTCGCGTTTCATCGCCGGATTCCTGCGTTTCATCGCTTTGCGCTGGCATCGCACCGGTCCACTTGCTACCTTGGCATTGTCCCCGCCAGCGAACCTGCTGGAGACAACATCAGTCTAACTCCAACCAGCATTTTTGATCACAAGGTGAAATCATGACAGCATCGTTCTCGCGTACCCTCGCCCTCGGTAGCGCCGCCCTCGTCCTCGGCCTGTCTTGCCTCAGCGCCAGCGCACTGGAAATCGGCGAACAGGACAAGGTCCAGATCTCCGGCAAGGTCTATAAACTGGCCCCGCAGGAATTCAGCCAGTACGGCAATAGCTACCAGCTCGACACGGGCGATACCTTGCTGCTGCGCCAGCAAGTGAACCGCTATTTCACGCAAATCAAGGGCCAGCCCGAAGTAGAACTGTTCGGCCGCGCGCCGGGCGTCTTTGAAACGGCCGGCGGCACCCGCATGGAATTTCGCAACGATGGCGACGTCATCGCCATTAGCGGACTAAACAATATTCCGGGCGCCGTGGCCAAGGCTGGCGAAACGGCCAGCACCGTGCACTTCGCTGGCCGCTAAAGCAAGCGGCACAGCAAACGACCGCCGTCGCCACGCTGTCCATGGGGCGTGCATCAGCCGGCAGGGGCTGGTGCACGCCCCGCCTGCTTTGCGCAGCCTGAAATGACGCGCGCAAAAAATACTGTCGAGCCTGCCAAACAACTGCATCCGAATGCAGCTTACAATGCGATCCAATAAGGTGTCACTGGCCGCTGGCCAACACCATCGCCTTGCAGGAGATTTCGGATGGAAATGTTCGCGCTCGAACATGACATTGCACAGTGGGAAGACACACTGCGGCCATTGCGCGCCTTGGAGCGCCTGCCCTTGCTGATGCTGCTGGCATGGCATTTACGCCAGCGCAACTGCGCACAAGCGCTGCACCATGCGGCCGAAGCGGCAGCCTTGCTGCCCCAGGCCCAACTGCCGGCCCACGCCCTGGCGATCGCGCAAGCGCGCCTGCAACTGGTGCAAGCGGAAGTGGCGTGGCTGCAAGGCGCGCTCGATACGGCCGAAAGCCTGGCCATGGCGGCGCACGCCACCTTGTGCGCACACGGCGACGGCGCCGGCTGCGCCGACGCACACTGGCTGCTGTCCTCGATCGCCGTCGACCGCGGCGACCATGCCCGCTGCGATGCCGAACTGCTGGCAGCAGCGGAGCAAGCGCGCAGCGCCGGCGATGCGATGCGCGCCAGCCTGGCCGACGCGGCCACGGCGCGCTGGGCCGTCTTGCGCGACGCGCCAGCCGCCCAGGCCCGCTGGGGCGCCGACTTCCAGGCCGACGGCACCAGCGGCAAGCTGCCCGCGCCACTGGCCGCCTGGGTGCACGATTTCCGCGGCTTGCTGGCGCACACCTCGCGCGACCTGGGCGCGGCCGCCGGCCACTACATGCAAAGCTATGAGGCGGCTCTGGAAAGCGGCCAGTTGCGCGGCGCCATCACGGCCGCCATCAATATCGGCGACTGTTTCTCCAGCCTCAACGACAACGAATCGGCCCTCGAATGGATGCAGTGCGCGCTGGACCTGGCGCGCCCCACCGGCTGGCCGCGCAGCATCGGCGCCTGCCAGACGCATACGGCCGAAACCATGCGCAAGCTGGGGCGCCTGGCCACGGCCGAAGACTTGCTGCGCGAAGCGCTGCTGATCCTGGCCCCCGTGGCGAGCGCGCGCACCTATGCCAACGCCCTGTTCCACTTGGGCGAACTGAGCCTGGACAAGGGCGACTACGACACGGCGCTCGACGCCTTCAGCCGGCTGGCACAGCGCGCCGAAGCGCTGGGCCAGGCCGACTTCCGCAGCATGGCGCAGCGCGGCAGCGCCCACGCGCTGTCTTACCTGGACCGCCCGGACGAAGCGCTGCAGGCGGCAGAGCGGGCTTGTCAGCTGGCCACCGCGCAGGGCGACGCCATGCACCAGGTGGCGGCGCTGCGCGTGCTGTCCATGCTGCATGCGCGCCACGACCTGCCGCCGCCCGCAGGCATGCAGGAACGCAATCCCGCCCTGCATTTCCTGCACCAGGCGCTGCAGGTGGCCGACTCCATCGACGGCTATGTGCCGCCCGGCGAACTGCTCGATGCGCTGGCGCGCGAATACGCGCATGCGGGCGACTATGCGCGCGCCTACGATATCGCCCTGGCGGCGGGCGCGGCGCGCGAGAAAAGCCACACCCAGCAGGCGAGCAACCGCGCCACCGCCATGCAGGTCTACCACCAGACCGAACATGCGCGCTCGGAAGGCTATCACCACCGCGAACTGGCCGCCTCCGAAGCACGGCGTGCCGAAGTGCTGCAGCAAACCAGCGACACCCTGGAACGGTTGTCGGCCATCGGCCAGGAAATCACCACCCACCTCGACGCCAGCGCCGTGTTCCAGGTGCTGGACCGCCACGTGCATGCCTTGCTGCCGGTCAACACCTTCGCCGTCTACATGCTCGATGCGGCGGGCACGGCGCTGCACCGCGCGCACGGCATGGAAGCGGGCCGGCCCCTGTCCGACAACGCCATTCCACTGAGCAACCCGCGCGCCTATTCCGTGCGCTGCCTGCTGGGCCGGCGCGAAGTGTATATCGACCAGGTGCCGCCGAAGCGCCACGCCTACACGGTGCCCGGCACCCTGCATAACCAGAGCGTGCTGTACGTGCCGTTGACGGTGGGCGAGCGCGTGCTGGGGGTGATGACGGTGCAGGCTTGCCATGCCCATGCCTACGGCGAACGCGAACGCCTGATCTTTCGCACCCTGTGCGCGTACGGCGCCATCGCGCTCGACAATGCCAGCGCCTACCGGCAACTGCAGGACGCCCAGGCGCAATTGGCATCGCAGGAAAAGCTGGCCGCCCTCGGCTCGCTGATGGCCGGCGTGGCGCATGAACTGAATACCCCGATCGGCAACAGCCTGTTGATCGCCAGCACCATGCTGCAAAAGACGGAAGACGTGGAACGCCTGATGAACGGCCCCGGCCTGCGCCGCTCGGACCTGGCCGCCTACATCGACGATGCAAGCAAGGCGTCGGCGCTGGTGATGCGCGGCCTGCACAGCGCGGCCGACCTGGTCAACAGCTTCAAGCAGGTGGCCGTCGACCGCACCACCGAACAGCGGCGCCAGTTCGACCTGCAACAGGTGAGCAATGAAATCATCGCCACCGTCATGAACCGCATCCGCAGCTCGGGCCACCGCATCGAAACGGACATCGCGTTCGGCATCGCCCTGGACAGCTATCCGGGTCCGTTCGGCCAGGTAATCACCAACCTGATCAATAACGCCCTGCTGCACGCCTTCGCTCCCGCGCCCAACGATGGCGCCGCCGGCACCGGTTGCATGCGCCTGTCCGCCACGCTGGACGGCGCGCGCGTGCGGATCGTCTTCGCCGACAATGGCGGCGGCATCGCCGAACAGCATTTGTCGCGCATCTTCGACCCCTTCTTTACCACCAAGCTGGGCCAGGGCGGCAGCGGCCTCGGTTTGTCGATCAGCTACAACATCGTCACGGCCCTGCTGGGCGGCACCATCCAGGTGGCCAGCAGCCCCGCCGGCACGCGTTTCACGCTGGATCTGCCCCTGGTGGCGCCCCAGCTGGACGGGGCCGCGCCCGCCAGCATCTATTAAGACGTTTCCCGGGCGCAGGCTTGCCTATACAAGTACGCGCCCGGACGGTCTTTCCAATCTAAAAGCAAAACCCTTATAATTGAACGGCTGAAGTACTTGCCATTGCATTATTTTCAACATGGCAAACCGCATCGACCCGCGCGACAAGCGTCGCGCTGGCACCGATCAACACAGCAGCGCGCCGGGCGAGGCAGTCATCAGACGAGATGTTGTACGCTGATGCAACCCGGCGGGAAAGGCACGCCGCCGGCGGCCTGCGCATCTTCAAGTGGTCATTATGTCGACAAAAAAACCGATCAAGCACTACCTCCAGTTCTCCGATTTCACGTTGGAAGAGTATGAATATGTGATCGAACGCGCCCATCTGATCAAGCGCAAGTTCAAGAATTACGAAATCTACCATCCACTGATCGACCGCACCCTGGTGATGGTCTTTGAAAAGAACTCCACCCGCACGCGATTGTCGTTCGAGGCCGGCATGCACCAGCTGGGCGGCGCCGCCATCTACCTGAACACGCGCGATTCCCAGCTGGGCCGCGGCGAGCCGGTGGAAGACGCGGGCCAGGTCATGTCGCGCATGTGCGACATCATCATGGTGCGTACCTTCGGCCAGGAAATCATCGAGCGTTTCGCCGCCAATTCGCGCGTGCCGGTGATCAATGGCCTGACCAATGAACACCACCCGTGCCAGGTCTTTGCCGACATCTTCACCTACATCGAACACCGCGGCTCGATCGCCGGCAAGGTTGTCGCCTGGATCGGCGACGCCAACAACATGCTGTACTCGTGGCTGCAGGCGGCTGAAGTATTCGGCTTCCACGTCAACGTGTCGACGCCCAAGGGCTACGACATCGACCTGGCGCAAGTCAAGACCGAGCGCTACACCTTCTTCGCGAACCCGTCGGACGCCTGCGAAGGCGCGCACCTGGTCAACACGGACGTGTGGACCAGCATGGGCTACGAAGCGGAAAATGCGGCCCGGATCGCCGCCTTCGACGGCTGGATCGTCGATGGCGCGAAGATGTCCCGCGCCGCGCCCGACGCCCTGTTCATGCACTGCCTGCCCGCCCACCGCGGCGAGGAAGTGGCCGCCGAAGTGATCGACGGCCCGCAATCGGTCGTGTGGGACGAGGCGGAAAACCGCTTGCACGTGCAAAAAGCGCTGATCGAATACCTGTTACTCGGTAAAATCCAATAATTCGCCCGGCACTGCATAAAACCTGGCAGCATCGCAATACATACATCGACAACGACAACTGGAAGCAATATGAGCGACATTAAAAAAGTAGTCCTGGCCTATTCCGGCGGACTCGACACCTCCGTCATCCTGAAATGGCTGCAAGATAACTACCAGTGCGAAATCGTCACCTTCACGGCCGACCTGGGCCAGGGCGAAGAACTGGAACCGGCGCGCGCCAAGGCCATCAAGTTCGGCATCAAGCCGGAAAACATCCATATCGAAGACGTGCGCGAAGAATTCGTGCGCGATTTCGTCTTCCCGATGTTCCGCGCCAACACCGTGTATGAAGGCGAATACCTGCTGGGCACTTCGATCGCCCGTCCGCTGATCGCCAAGCGCCTGATCGAAATCGCCAACGCCACGGGCGCCGACGCCATCTCGCACGGCGCGACCGGCAAGGGCAACGACCAGGTGCGTTTCGAACTGGGTGCCTACGCGCTCAAACCTGGCGTGAAAATCATCGCCCCATGGCGCGAGTGGGATCTGCTGTCGCGCGAAAAACTGCTGAAGTACGCGGAAGACGCCGGCATCGAAATCGACATGAAGCACAAGAACGGCGGCGCGCCGTACTCGATGGACGCCAACTTGCTGCACATCAGCTTTGAAGGCCGCCACCTGGAAAACCCGAGCGCCGAAGCGGAAGAGACCATGTGGCGCTGGACCGTCAGCCCGGAAAACGCCCCGGACGAAGCGGAATACCTGGACATCGAATACGAAAAAGGCGATATCGTCGCCATCAACGGCGTGCGCATGTCGCCCGCCACCGTGCTGGCCGAACTGAACAAGGTTGGCGGCAAGCATGGCGTGGGACGCCTGGACCTGGTGGAAAACCGCTACGTCGGCATGAAGTCGCGCGGCTGCTATGAAACCCCGGGCGGCACCATCATGCTCAAAGCCCACCGCGCCATCGAATCGATCACCCTGGACCGCGAAGTGGCCCACCTGAAAGATGACCTGATGCCGCGCTACGCGTCGATGATCTACAACGGCTACTGGTGGGCGCCCGAGCGCGTCGCCCTGCAAACCCTGATCGACCACACGCAGGAAACCGTGAACGGCTGGGTACGCATCAAGCTGTACAAGGGCAATGTCATCGTCGTGTCGCGCGATTCGAAAACGGATTCGCTGTTCGACATGAACATCGCCACCTTCGACGAAGACGGCGGCGCCTACAACCAGGCCGACGCCGGCGGCTTCATCAAGCTGAACGCCTTGCGCATGCGCATCGCCGCCATCGCCCGTGAAAAACGTGGCCAGAAGTAATTAGTTGCCGGGAGGCACTGCCTCCCGCGCCAACCAAAGCCGCCCATGGGCGGCTTTTTTACATTTGAAACGCACTCGACCACGATTTACGGCCCGGCGCGCGCCCGGATCACCCCCATTTTGCTGTGCGCGTGGCAAAATGCTACAGTGCAATTTAAAACACCTAACATAACCTACTGCGCGTCGCGATTCGCGGCCTAAGATGCTCACTGTGCATGCGCACAGTTCCGCTTCTCAGCCGCAACTCACTGCCGCTCGCTACGGTTCTGTAGGCGCTCTTTCGAAAAAATCCCGCTTCCGGAGCCCTCCCATGTTCAAAGACCTGAGTATCAAGAATAAACTGTACCTGGGCTTCGGCTCCATCGTGGCCATCATCCTGATCCTGCTGGGCGTGTCCTACAACAGCTTTTCGCGCCTGTCGGAAGCCAATGCGTGGGACCGCCACACGATGGAGGTGCTGGGCGAGATCGACAGGATTCACAATTCCATCCTGCAAATCCAGGTGGAAGCACGCGGTTTCGTTCTGACCGGCAGTGAAACGTCGCTGTCGCCGGAATCGAATGAAATGGACGTGCTGAGCCAGCACACGCAAAAAGCCATCGCCATGACGGCCGACAACAAGGTGCAGTCGGAACGCTTCCGCAAGATCGACGCGCTGACCGCCACCTGGGTCAAGGAGTGGATCACCCCGCTGATCGAAAAACGCCGCGCGCTGGGCAATGCACCGGGCGCCACCGAAACGGTGGCGCGCACCATGCCGGCCGGCGGCTACCCTGCCGTCAGGCAGGCGAACAAGCTGCTCGACGAAGTCGCCGCCGAGGAAACCCGTTTGCTGGCCGAACGCACGGCCAACACGGAGAAACTGCAGGAAACCATGGTAATGACCCTGGCCCTGGGCGGCCTGCTGTGCGTGGCGCTGGCGCTGGGCATTTCCTACCTGCTGGGCCGCGCCATCCTCGGCCCGCTGAACAGCCTGACGGACGCCGTCGGGCGCATCGCCAGCGGCGACCAGCGCGCGCGCGCCACCATCCTCTCGCGCGACGAGCTGGGCAAGGTATCGGCAGAATTCAACCGCATGGCGCAAACGATTCAGGACAACCAGGCCAATGAACAAGCCGCCACCAACACCTTGCGCGCCAAGGTCGATTCGCTGCTGGAAGTGGTCTCGAAAGCCGCCTCGGGCGACCTGACGGGCAAGGTCGGCATCACGGGCAGCGACGCCATCGGCCAGCTGGGCAATGGCCTGGCGAAGATGTTTGAAAACCTGCGCAGCCTGCTCAACAATGTGCAAAAGGCGGGCATCCAGGTGACGACGTCCGCCACGGAAATCGCCGCCTCGGCGCGCCAGCAGGAAGCCACCGGCATCGAGCAGGCGCAAACGAGCGTGGAAATTCTCAGCACCACCAAGGAAATCTCGGCCAATACGAGCCAGTTACTCAAAACCATGGAAGACGCCACCGCCGTGGCCGACTACACGACGAATGCGACGGCCGAGGCGCAGAACAACCTCAAGCGCATGGATTCGACCATGCAGCACATGGTCTCGGCCACCGATTCCATCAACGCCAAGCTGGCGGCCCTGTCGGAAAAAGCCAGCAATATCAATAGCGTGCTGATCACCATCACCAAGGTCGCCGACCAGACCAACATCCTGTCGCTGAACGCCGCCATCGAGGCGGAAAAAGCGGGCGAAGCGGGCCGCGGCTTCTCCGTGGTGGCCACCGAAATTCGCCGCCTGGCCGACCAGACGTCCGTGTCCACGTGGGATATCGAGCAAATGCTCAAGGAAATGCAGTCGGCCGTCTCGGCCAGCGTGATGGGCATGGACAAATTCTCGGAAGAAATTCGCCGCAGCGTGGGCGAAGTACGGCAAGTGGCCGAGCAGCTGTCGTCCGTAATGGACCAGGTGCAGAAACTCACGCCGCAATTCGACGCCGTGCTGCAAGGCATGCAGTCGCAGGCCCTCGGCGCCTCGCAGATTTCCGACACCATGATGCAGCTCAACGACGCCACCCAGCAGACGGTGGAGTCCTTGAAGGCCACCAGCGAGGCGGTGCACCAGCTGCAATATGCGGCGGGCGACCTGCAGTCGAGCGTGTCGACTTTCGCCGTCACCATCTGATCCCATGAAAGTGCTGCTCTTTCACATCGGACGCGACCGCTACGGCCTGCCCCTGGCCCGCATCGTGCGCGTCCTGCCGCTGCTGGAGCTGAAACAGTTGCCGCTCACGCCAGACTACGTGGCCGGCCTGATGGACTTGCATGGCACGCCCGTGCCCGTGATCGACCTGTCGCGCCTGGCCGGGCTGCCGGCCGCCGCCGCGCAGTTCGACACGCGCATCGTCGTCGTCGACTACCGCGCGCCTGGCGGCGAAACCATGCACGCGCTGGGCTTGCTGGCCTCGCAAGTGCGCGGCATCGCCGACATCGACCCGCTCCAGCTTGAAGACAGCGGCGTGGCGACAGTGCCCTTCCTGGGCCAGGTGGCCAGCGACGCCGACGGCATCGTGCAGCTGGTGGAACTGGAACACCTGCTGCCGCCGGACGTGCGCGCGCTGCTGTTCCAAGACGCGGGCGCGGCATGACGGCGCAAACCCTGCTGCGCCGCGCGACCGGCCTGTCCGTCTCCAAATCCGTGGCCGAGCGGGCCGTCGGCCAGCGCATGGAGCAAACGGGATATGCCGATAGCGAAGCCTACCTGCAGGCGCTCACGCCGGCCGAAATGACGCAATTGATCGAACTGGTGGTGGTGCCCGAATCGTGGCTGTTCCGCGACCCGCAGGCGTTCTACGCCACCGTCGAACTGGTACAGGAACGCTGGGCGCGCGGACGCGCCACGCGCATCCTGTCGATCCCTTGCGCGGGCGGCGAGGAGCCGTATTCGATGGCCATGGCGCTGCGCGACGGCGGCGTGCCGAAACAGGCGTTCAGCATCGACGCCTACGACCTGAGCCCCGGCTGCATCGAGCGGGCGCAGACGGGAATCTACGGCCGCAATGCCTTCCGCGCGCAGGACGTGGCCTTCCGCGAACGCTATTTCACGCACGTGGCCGACGACGCCTACCGCATCATCGACTCCTTGCGCGAACAGGTGACTTTCAGGCAGGGCAACCTGCTGCAGTTCGACACGGCCACCTACAGCCGCCATTACGACGTCATTTTTTGCCGCAACCTGCTGATCTACTTTGACAAGCCGACCACGCGCGCGGCCATCCAGAATCTGTCGGCCCTGCTGGCCGACGACGGCATGCTGCTGGCCGGCTATGCGGAAGTGCCGTCGTTCTGCCAGAATGGCTTTACGACGCTGCAGTTCCGCCAGGCTTTCGCCCTGAAGAAGGAAACGGCGGCGCCGGCCAGTCCCGTGCAGTTGGCGCCGCTGCCGGCCTTGCGCGCCTTGCGCAGCGTGCCGCCCGCGCCAAGGCGCGCCGCAGTGGCAGCCACGCCCATCGCATCGGCGGCGCCGCGCGCGCGCCCCGTGTCCGTGCCGCCGCCGTCGCCGGCCGCGCAAGCTGATTTGCTGGCCGAGGCACGCCTGCTGGCCGACCGTGGCCAGTTGCGCGAGGCCGGCGAAAAATGCCACGCCCACCTGGCAAAAGTGCCCGAGGCGGCGGAAGCGTATTTCATGCTGGGCATCATCAATGAACTGGCCGGCAAGATGGACCTGGCCGACGACTACTGGCGCCGCTGCATCTATCTGCAGCCCGACCATTACGAGGCGCTGTGCCACCTGTCCCTGCTGGCCGAACGCAATGGCAACCACACGGCCGCCGCCACCCTGAAGGCGCGCGCGGCACGCATCTACGAGCGCCGCCAGGCGTCCAACTAAGGGGCAAGCATGACAAATCTCATCGCCACCGAGTCCCCCGCCACCATCGACGACTGCTGGAACCATATCGGCGTGGTCGGCGACCAGAGCTGCCCCAAGCTGCCGGCCAACGTGCATTGCCGCAACTGCGACGTGTATGCGGGCGCCGCCCAGCGCAACCTGCAGCGGCCCGTGGACGAACACTACCGGCGCGACTGGGCCAGCCACTTCCGCCAGATCGATGCGGGCGGCGAAGTACGCGACAGTTCGGCGCTGGTGTTTCGCATCGGCCGCGAATGGCTGGCGCTGCCCACGCGCGTATTCGACTCCGTGGCGCCGCAGGCCAAGCCGCACGCGCTGCCGCACCGCGGCGGGGGCGGCCTGGCGGGCATCGTCAATATCGGCGGCAAGCTGTATCCGTGCATGTCGCTGGCCAGTTTGCTGGGCATCGACGAACAGGGCGCGCCGCCAGCCAAGGGCCGCCACACGTTTGCGCGCCTGCTGCTGATGCGCTGGGAAGAGCAGGCCTACGCGCTGCCCGTGGCCGACCTGCACGGCATCGTGCGCTACGCGTCGGTCGCCGTGCAGGCGCCGGCGGCCACCATCAACAAGGGCCTGTCGCGCTTCCTGTCGGGCGTGATCACCGAAGGCGACATGCGCATCGGCTGCCTCGACACGGCGCTGATCGGCTTTCAACTTGCGAGACTATTACGATGAGCCAGGACCAGCACGGCGACCTCAGTGCCTTTTCCATGCTGGACCTGTTCCGCATGGAGGCGGATAGCCAGACCCAGATTCTCACCGACGGCTTGCTGGCCATGGAGCGCCATGCGGGCGACGCGGCCGCCGTCGAAGCGATGATGCGCGCGGCCCACTCGATCAAGGGCGCGGCCGCCATCGTCGGCCTGCAAGTGGTGGTGCAGCTGGCGCACGGTATGGAAGACAGCTTTGTCGCCGCCCAGCATGGGCGCTTGAAACTCACGCCCGAGCGGGTCGACGTGCTGCTGTCGGGCGTCGACCTGATCGTGCAGCTGTCGCGCCTGGACGACGCGGGCGCCGAAGCGTGGCTGACCGCGAATGCCGTGCAGATCGACCAGACCCTGAACGCCATCGCCGGCATCGCCGACCTGCCCGAATTGCCGGCCCTGCCCCCGGCACCTGCGCCCATGCCTGCGCCAGCGCCCTTGCCGCCGGAAGCGGCAGAACCGCAAGCTCCCGTGGCCAGCGGCCTGGCGGGAGAGGAAGCTGAAACGGCAGCCCCGGCACCGCGTGCCGGTGCTGCACCGGCGAAGGCGCCGGCGCAAAACTTCGACAAACTGCTGTCGCTGGCCAGCGAATCGCGCATCAATGCGCACCAGATGCATCCGTTCGTCGGCGCCCTGCAGCGCTTCAAACGCAACCAGAGCAGCCTGTTTTCCGCCATCGAGCACCTGCATGAAGCCATTGCCCGTTCGGCCGACCCGGGCCTGATGGAAAAGTCCCTGCTGGCGCTGCAAAAGACGCAGCCCCTGAAACAGTTCATGCTCGAACACATCGCCGACATCGAAACCTATGAACGGCGCCTGCTGGCCGTCTCGCAAGGGATGGTCGACGAAGTGCTGGCCCTGCGCATGCGCCCTTTCCGCGACGGCATCCATGCGTTTCCCCGCATGGTACGCGACCTGGCGCGCAGCCTGGGCAAGGAAGTGCGGCTCGAGATCGACGGCGAAGATACCCTGGTCGACCGCGACATCCTGGCGAAGATCGAAAGTCCGCTGAACCACATGCTCAGGAATGCCATCGACCATGGCATGGAAGGCCCGTACGAGCGCATCGACGCGGGCAAGGAAGCGCTGGGCACGATACGCATGGAAGCGCGCCACCGCGCCGGCATGCTGAGCATCGAGATCAGCGACGACGGGCGCGGCGTCGACCTGGAAAAAATCCGCCAGTCCGTCATCGAGCGCAAGATGGCCAGCCCCGCCATGGCCGCCGCGCTGTCGCCGGGCGAGCTGCTGGAGTTTTTGTTCCTGCCCGCCTTCAGCCTGAAGGAAAAGGCGAATCAATTGTCCGGACGCGGCGTGGGCCTCGACATCGTGCACGAGACGATACGCCAGCAAAACGGCACGGTGCGCCTGGAGTCGGAACCGGGCCGCGGTTTCCGCGCCCTGATCACATTGCCGCTGACGCAGTCGATCGTGCGCGCGCTGGTGGTCGACGTGCATGGCGAAGCCTACGCCATCCCCATCGTCAAGGTGGAAAGCGTGGTGCGCGTGCCGCAAGCGGCCATCCATACCCTGGAAAACAAGCAGTTCTTCGAACTCAAGGGCGAGCATCTGGGCCTGGTATCGGCTGCGCAGGTGCTCGAACTCGGCGAAGCGGCCAACCAGGCCGAGGACTTGCCCGTGGTCGTGATCGGCCGGGGCAAGCAAAGCTATGCGCTGGTGGTCGACGCCATCCGCGGCGAGCAAAGCCTGGCCGTGCAAGCCATCGACCCGATCTTCGGCAAGATGCGCGACATTTCCGCCGCCGCCCTGCTCGACGACGGCGAGCCGGTGCTGATCCTCGACGTGCCCGACTTGCTGCTGTCGATCGACAAGCTGCTGCACGAGGGCGGCCTGCACCAGCTGGCGCAGGCGGGCCACGCCGAACGCCGCAAGGCCAAGCGCATCCTCGTCGTCGACGATTCGCTGACGGTGCGCGAGATGGAGCGCAAGCTGCTGCTGGCGCGCGGCTTCGACGTCGACGTGGCCATCGACGGCATCGACGGCTGGAACGTGGTGCGCAGCGGAGAATATGACCTGGTGATCACCGACGTGGACATGCCGCGCATGGATGGCATCGAACTCGTTTCGCTGATCAAGAAGGACCTGCACCTGCACAAACTGCCGGTGATGATCGTGTCGTACAAGGACCGTCCGGAAGACCGCGCGCGCGGCCTGTCCGCCGGCGCCGACTATTATTTGACCAAAGGCAGCTTCCACGACGAGACCTTGCTCGACGCGGTGGCCGACCTGATAGGAGATGCCCGCTTATGAGCTGTCATTCATGAAAATTGCCATTGCCAACGATGTCGCCATGGCCGCCGAGGCCCTGCGCCGCGTGGTCGCCAGTACGCAGGAACACCAGGTGCTGTGGATCGCCCGCACGGGGCTCGAAGCCGTGCGCATGTGCGAGGGCAACCGTCCCGACCTGATCCTGATGGATCTGAACATGCCCGAGATGGATGGCGTGGAAGCGACGCGCCTGATCATGGAGCAAAGCCCATGCGCCATCCTGGTCGTCACGGGCCGCCCGCAAGACAATGTCAACCAGGTCTTTCGCGCGCTGGGCGCGGGCGCGCTCGACGTCACGGCCACGCCCGTGCTGCAGGGGGAAGTGGGCGGCGACAGCGAACTGCTGGCCAAGATCAAGACCATCGGCAAGCTGATACGCCACAGCGCCGAAGCACCGCCGCCGCGCCAGGCGCCAGCCAATGGCGGCGAGCGGGGCGACGGCCAGGTATCGACCCTGGTGGCCATCGGCGCCTCGACGGGCGGGCCCTCGGCCGTGGCCAAGGTGCTGTCCGGCTGGACGGCGCCGCCCGGCTGCGCCATCGTCGTGGTGCAGCACATCGATGAAACCTTCGCCTCGCACTTCGCCAAATGGCTCGATGACCAGCTCAGCATGCCCGTGCGCGTGATCGCCGATGGCGACGAACTGGTGTCCGGCACCGTACTGATCGCCAAGACCAATGATCACCTGCTGCTAGATCAAAATTATCGTTTGGGTTACGATGCAGCACCACGCGACTATGTTTACCGCCCGTCCGTCGATGTCTTCTTCAACTGCGTGGCGCAGCACTGGCGCGGCGATGCCATCGGCATATTGCTCACAGGCATGGGGCGCGACGGCGGCGATGGCTTGCTGGCCATGCGCCGCGCCGGCAAGACGACGATTGCGCAAGACCAGGCCAGCAGCGCCGTGTATGGCATGCCGCGCGCGGCTGCCGAACTCGATGCGGCGCAGCAAATCCTGCCATTGGATAGAATAGGCGCCAGCCTGCGCAGCCGCCTGGGCGCCAAACTCAACAATGGGTGGGAGCCCTCCCCTAACATCTGAAAAGAATGCAATGCCAGAATTCTCCTCCAACTTCACCCAGCATGAGCCCGCGTTGACCGAATTCAAGGTCAGCGTGCTGCTGGTGGACGACCAGTTGATCATCGCCGAAGCAGTCCGGCGCATGCTCAGCGACCAGCAGGATATCGAATTTCATTACGTGACCGACGCCACGCAGGCGCTGGACACGGCACTGCGTTTGCAACCGAGCGTCATCCTGCAAGACCTCGTGATGCCGGGCATCGACGGTTTCGCCCTGATCCAGCTGTACCGCGACAACGCGGCGCTCGCGCATGTGCCCGTCATCGTCATGTCGGCCAAGGACGATCCGAAACTGAAGGCCCACAGCTTTGCCGTCGGCGCCAACGATTATGTGGTGAAACTGCCGGACCGCCTGGAATTGCTGGCGCGCATACGCCACCATTCCAACGCGCACATCAGCCGATTGCAGCGCGACCAGGCCTTTCGTTTCCTGCGCGAAAGCCAAAAAAACCTGGCCGACGCGAATATTGAATTGCAGAAACTGGCCGCCCTCGATGGCTTGACGGGGATCGCCAACCGGCGCCGCTTCGATGAAACCCTGCAATTCGAATGGCAGCGGGGCCAGCGCGACAAGACGCCGCTGAGCCTGCTGTTCTGCGATATCGACCATTTTAAAAGCTATAACGACCATTTTGGCCACCTGGCGGGCGACCTGGGCCTGAAAAAAGTCGCCGCCGTGCTGACGGAACATTTGAAACGCCCGGCCGACCTGGCCGCCCGCTATGGCGGCGAAGAGTTCGCCCTGATCCTGCCGGAAACGGAAGCGGCCGGCGCGCTGCTGATCGCCGAGGCATGCCGGCGCCATCTGGAAGGCTTGCAGATCGAAAACCCGGCGGCAAGCAAGGGCATCGTCACCATCTCGATCGGCGTGGCCACCGTCGTGCCATCGCCGGACTCGACGATCGAGCAATTGATCAACCGCGCCGACCAGGCCCTGTACGCGGCCAAGCGCGGCGGACGCAACAGCGTGCTGAGCGCCAATGACGTCCCGGACTGATTTTTAACAGCAAGGAAAGTGAAGCATGAGCACACAACTGGACAATGTCAGCGTCGTCAAGAAGTCGAATATTTATTTTGACGGCAAATGCGTCTCGCACAACGTCATCCTCGCCGATGGCACGAAGAAAAGCGTGGGCGTGATTTTCCCGTCATCGCTGCGCTTCAACACGGGCGCGCCGGAAATCATGGAAGTCGTCGGCGGCCTGTGCAAGGTGCGCCTCGCTGACGCGACAGAGTGGAACAGCTATGGCGCGGGCACGCAATTCAGTATCCCGGGCAATAGCTATTTTGATATCGAGACGCTGGAGACCGTCGATTACGTCTGCCACTTCGATTAATCAGACGAAAACAGGCTCGGGCGACAGGCGCACGCCATATTTCGCCTCTACATCATCCTGTATCGCTTCCGCCAGCCGGGTAATGTCCGCGCCACGAGCGCCGCCATTGTTCACCAGAACCAGTGCCTGCTTGGGATACACTCCCGCGGGCCCCAGGTTTTTTCCCTTCCAGCCACATTGATCGATCAGCCAGCCGGCAGCCAGCTTTTCCGTGCCATCGGGCTGCGCATGGTGCACCAAGGCAGGAAAACGTTCCAACAAAGCAAGACATTGCTCCCGTGACACCACGGGATTCTTGAAGAAACTGCCCGCATTGCCGATCACGGCAGGATCCGGCAATTTTCTCCGGCGGATCGCCATCACCGTGTCGGCCACCTGCTGCGGCGTCGGCTCGGCAAGATTGCGCTCGGCCACGGCTTGCGCCAGTTCCGCATAGCGCAAGTTCGGCCGCCATTCGGCCGGCAAGGCAAACGTCACTTCCAGCACGATCAGTTCGCGCCCGTCCGTCTGCTTGAAGATGCTGTCGCGATAGGCGAAGCGGCAAGCATCGCGGTCCATGTCGAAAACGATGCCGCTGCCGCTGTGCATGACGCTCACGTTATGCAGATAATCCTTGATTTCCACACCATACGCGCCGATATTCTGGATAGGCGCCGCGCCTACCGTGCCGGGGATCAAGGACAGGTTTTCCAGTCCGCCCACGCCTTGCGCCAGGGTCCACTGCACGAAGTCGTGCCAGTTTTCGCCTGCCGCGGCCGTGACGAGTATCGTCTCGAAGTCCGCCTGCGCCAGGCGCATGCCGCGCGTGGCCATGTGCAGCACGGCGCCGGGAAAGTCGCCCGTCAGCACGATGTTGCTGCCGCCGCCCAGTATCAGGCGCGGCATGGCGGCCAAGACGGGATCTTGCAGCGCGGTCTGCAATTGGGCCTGTGAAGTGATGCGTACGTAGGCGGCCGCGTTGGCCGTGATGCCGAAGGTATTCAGGCGCTGGAGGTTGTAATTGTGTTCGATGGTGAGCTCTGGATGCATGGGATAGGGAAATTTTGCTCGATTATAGAGCGAAAGCGACAAAAAACCACCTCAGGACAAGGGCGACCTGCCCGTTGTCCGTTAAAATGTCGCATCTTTAACAGGGCCGTCCCATGGCGCAGAATCAGCCGCCAAGGCCCAGCGCGCCGAGCGCGCGCTCGCTTTAACAAGAAAAGGAACAGACCATGCCGTCATTTGATGTAGTCTCCGAAGCCGATATGATCGAAGTCAAGAATGCCGTCGAGCAATCCAACAAGGAAATCACGACCCGCTTCGACTTCAAGGGCAGCGACGCCCGCGTCGAACACAAGGAAAACGAATTGACCGCGTTCGCGGACTCGGAATTCCAGCTCAGCCAAGTGCGCGACGTGCTGACCAACAAATTGACCAAACGCAAGGTCGATGTGCGCTTCCTCGACGAAGGCGACATCAAGAAGATCGGCGGCGACAAGGTCAAGCAGATCATCAAGATCAAGAATGGCATCGAATCGGATGATGCCAAGAAAATCGTGCGCGTCATCAAGGACAGCAAGATGAAAGTGCAAGCGAGCATCCAGGGTGAAGCCGTGCGCGTCACGGGCGCCAAGCGCGACGACCTGCAAGCGGCCATGGCCATGCTGCGCAAGGACGTGCCCGACATGCCGCTGGAATTTAACAATTTCCGCGATTAATTTCGATGATGCGCACGCTCCGGCCTGCGCTTGCACCGGCGTGGCGGCAAGCTGCCTCGGAGCACCTGCCCGCTTGGGGTAGAATTGAAGCTGCGCACAGCTACATGCGCCCGCGCGCCTGACCGGCAGCGGGCTTGACCGTACATCTGGCTCAGTGATAACCACGGTAGTCTAAGGATAGCAATGAAACGTGTTGATGATTTCCGCCTGCGATTTGGCAAAAAAGAATATGTGCCCATCATGATAGGCGGAATGGGTGTGGATATTTCCACGTCGGAGCTGGCCCTGGAAGCGGCCCGGCTGAACGGCATCGGGCATATCTCCGATGCCATGGTGGAAGACGTGTCGGATCGCCGTTTCGACACCACCTTCGTCAAAGACAAGACGAAACTGTACAAGTTCAACATCAATAACAGCGACAAGGCCGTGGTGCAGTTCGACCTGGGCCGCCTGGCGGAAGCGCAGCGCCTGCATATCGGCCGCACCATGGAAGCGAAAAAAGGCGATGGCTTGATTTTCGTCAATTGCATGGAAAAGCTGACCATGAACGGCCCCCGTGAAACCTTGCGCGTGCGCCTGAACGCGGCGCTCGACGCCGGCATCGACGGCATCACCCTGTCCGCCGGCTTGCACTTCGGCTCGTTTGCCCTGATGGCCGACCATCCGCGTTTCCGCGACGCCAAGCTGGGCATCATCGTCTCGTCCGTCCGCGCCTTGCAGATTTTCCTGCGCAAGAACGCCAAGCTGGACCGCTTGCCCGACTTCATCATCGTCGAGGGACCATTGGCCGGCGGCCACCTGGGTTTCGGCATGGACTGGGCCAATTACGACCTGCACACGATCACGGCGGAACTGCTGGCCTACCTGAAGGCAGAACAGCTGGATATCCCGCTGATCGCCGCTGGCGGCATCTTCACGGGCAGCGACGCCGTTTCCTTTCTGGAAGCGGGCGCGGCTGGCGTGCAAGTGGCGACGCGCTTTACCGTCACCAAGGAATGCGGCTTGCCAAACAAGGTCAAGCAGGAATACTACAAGGCCTCGGAAGAAGACATCATCGTCAATGGCGTCTCGCCGACGGGCTACCCGATGCGCATGCTGAAGAACACGCCCGCCATCGGCGCCGGCATCCGTCCAGGCTGCGAATCGTATGGCTACCTGCTCGATGCGACGGGTAACTGCGCGTACATCAACTCGTACAACCGCGAAGTGGCAGCCCATCCCGAGCAAAAAACCGTCGTCGTGATGGACAAGACTTGCCTGTGCACGCACATGCGCAACTTCAACTGCTGGACCTGCGGCCACTACACGTATCGCCTGAAGGACACCACGCACAAGCTCGACAACGGCGAATACCAGATCCTGACGGCCGAACACGTCTTCAAGGATTACCAGTTCAGCGTCGACAACCAGATCGCCCTGCCTGAAAAAGAAATCCTGGTAGCAAGCTGAATCTTGTCAGCCTGATATAAAAATGGCGCAGCCTGCGAAGGCTGCGCCATTTTTTTATGTGGGTAGCATGTGCCGCAATGCCCGTTCGATCGCGTCGAACCTGGGCCGCCGCAATACCTCGTCCTGCAGGCAAGCATCCAGCATGGCCTGCAGGCCGGGCAAGGGCGTCGTGCAATGCGCGGCCAACTCGCCCAGCAGCACGCCAAAGGCACGCGCCTCTATGCCTTGCAGTACCTCCCCATGCGGTGAACCGGACGCAAACATCGACGCCGCGCCGAAGTCGCCCAGCAGGCAGGCGCCGGCGTCCGCATGCAGGATATTGTGCGCATACAGGTCGCCGTGCACGATGCCGTGCGCATGCAGCTGGCACACGGCCGAGGCGATGCCGTGGGCAATGGCCAACACTTGCGGAGGATCAAAGCACGCGCCATCGGCATACACGTCGCGTGTGCAAGACTCCAGGCTCGGCGGGCCGGCCAGATTGCGGTAGGCTGCGTCGATGAGCGGCATGACGAGCCCCAGCGCCCCTTGCGGATGCGCATCGAGCATGCCGAGGATGGGAATCAGGCCCATGTGCGCGCCGGCGCCGACACAGGCGGCCATTTCGCTGCGTGGCAAGCCATCGCTGGTCATCGCTCCCTTGAACACTTTGACGGCCACGTCATCCACGCCATCCAGACGGGCACGGTAAATCACGCCCGATGCGCCCTCGCCCAGCTGCTGCGCCAGTTGCAGGCGCTGCCATGCCACACCCGCAGCCCCCGTACCAGCCAGGGCCGCCAGTTCACGCGCTTCCGTAAAGGGATTGCCCGCATACGCGAGCCAGCTCAGGCGTGGCAAGGATAGCAGGCACTCGGGCAGCGCCGTGAAACGGTTGGCGGCGATGCGCACCAACTCCAGCCGATGGCAAGCCGCCAGGGTAGCGGGCAAGTGGCTCAGGCAGTTCCCAGCCAGCATGAGTTTCTGCAATTGACTGCACTTGCCCAGTTCATCCGGCATGGACTCGATGGCATTGTCGGTCAGGGTCAGCCAGCGCAGCCTCGGCGGCAAGGCTGCGGCCGGTACGTGGCGTATCCGGTTCGCCTTGAAACCGATCATTTCCAGGGCTAGACATGAACCAAGCACGGCCGGCAAGGTGGTGAACAGGTTATCCGAGCAAAAAATGATGCGCAGCTTGTGCAGGCGCGGCAAATCGTCGGGCAATGTGGACAGCGCGTTGCCGGACAGGTCGAGGATTTCCAGACTGTCGGCCAGGGCGAAGATTTCGCGGGGGAATGCCGTCAAGCCGCAGGACAGCTTCAGGCGGCGCAGGCCGGCCAGCTGACCAGCACGTAATTGTTCCAGTGTATGCACAGCAGACAAGATATCCCTTTCAAGGTAGCACGCGATCGATGCCATGCATAAAACCATTGGACGTAAATAACAACCGGGGTCAGACCCTCAATGCCGCTAATGCAAAGGTCATTGCTAACGGACGAGGGGGTCTGCCCCCAGCCTTCGCTTGGGCTGACACTCAAACCGCCAAACGAAAAAAAACCCGACCATTGCTGATCGGGTTTTTCTCTACTGCGAATAACAAGCCTGACGATAACCTACTTTCAC
>NZ_JACYMG010000001.1:0-102175 GCF_020858035.1 Janthinobacterium sp. EB271-G4-3-2
TGGAACGATGCGGCCACCGCCTCGGTCAATGCGTCGAACAACGGCGGCCCGATCTACAACAACAATACCAGCGGCACCTCGTACGGCTTCCAAGTCGAAACCTGGTTCTAAACACCGAACCAAACGGTTTTGTTCAGTGTTGACGTTTGTAAGTGCAGATCAACCTGGCGCATCCTTCGCGGATGCGTTTTTGGCGCCGTCCCGTGATATAAATACGCAGTAAGCATGTCATGGATCACGGCGCCGTCTTTACACCAAGATGATGCCCGTTTGCAAGCGGGTCTGAGCACAAGAGCGCCGGCACAGGCGCAGATTTCACCTTTTTCGGCCCCCGTATGCCGAAGCCCCCTAAAAGCTTGATCAAAAAAGGAATGTGGAGATGAAACTGAAATTCAAGATTACCCAACTGGCCGCATTGACCACCCTGGCATTCGCCGGCAGCGCCTTTGCGACCGACGTGGAAGTGTTGCACTACTGGACTTCCGGCGGCGAAGCGAAGTCCGTGGGCCAGTTGCAGCAAATCGTGAAGGAAAGCGGCTTCGGCTGGAAAGACTTCGCCGTGGCTGGCGGCGCTGGCGAAAATGCCGCGACCGCACTGAAAACCCGCGTCATTTCCGGCAATCCGCCGACGGCCGCCCAGATCAAGGGCCCATCGATCCAGGAATGGGGCGCTGAAGGCGTGCTGGCCAATATCGATGATGCCGCCATTCCAGGCAAATGGGATGCCGTGCTGCCGAAAGTCGTCGCCGACATCATGAAATACAAGGGCCACTACGTTGCCGCTCCCGTCAACGTCCACCGCGTCAACTGGATGTGGGTCAATCCGGAAGTGCTGAAAAAAGCCGGCGTGGCCACCACCCCGACGACCTGGGATGCGTTCTTCGACGCGGCCGAGAAAATCAAGAAGTCGGGCGGCATCGCGATCGCCCACGGCGGCCAGCCTTGGCAGGACGCCACCGTGTTTGAATCCGTCGCGCTGGGCGTGGGCGGCACGGAGTTCTACAAGAAAGCCATCCTCAAGCTGGATCAGAAGGAATTGACCGGCCCGACGATGCTCAAGGTGTTCGACACTCTGGGCAAGGTGAAGACCTACATCGACAAGGATGCGGCAGGCCGCGACTGGAACCTGGCGACCGCCATGGTCATCAACAACAAGGCCGGCTTCCAGTTCATGGGCGACTGGGCCAAGGGCGAGTTCACGGCCGCCGGCAAGGTGCCGGGCAAGGACTACCTGTGCGTGGCAGCGCCTGGCACGGACAAGGCCTACACCTTCAACATCGATTCGTTTGCCATGTTCACGCAAAAGGATGCGAATGCGAAGAAAGGGCAGATCGCGCTGGCCAACGCCATCATGAATCCGAAGTTCCAGTCGATCTTCAACCTGAACAAGGGTTCCATCCCCGTGCGTTCCGGCGTTTCCAAGGACAAGTTTGACGCTTGCGCCCTGAAATCGATGGAAGACATGGACGCCACCAACAAGTCCGGCGGCCTGGTGCCGTCGTTTGCCCACGGCATGGCGCTGCCATCGGCCACGCAAGGCGCCGTGACCGACGTCATCGCCAAGTTCATGAATACCAACATGAGCTCGAAAGACGCGGTTGCCGCCCTGGCCAAAGCGGCAAAAGTGAAGTAATCACGACGGCGCCGGCACTCCCGCCGGCGCCCGCTGCATCGCATGCATCGCAGGCGTCCGCCCTGGCTTCGGCCAGGCCGGCGCCACACGCAGTTTTTACTTCTACGGCTGTCCTATGTCCATACGCAAGCAATTCGACCGGTGGATACCGCAGATGGTGCTGGGCCCCACGCTCATCGCCAGCCTGGTATTCGTCTATGGTTTTATCTTTTTGACCGGTTGGCTGTCGCTGACCGAATCGCGGCTGATGCCGAACTACGAGTTCGCCGGCCTGGTGCAATACGTCGAGCTGTTCGACAACGAGCGCTGGTGGACCTCGCTCAAGAACCTCGGCATCTTCGGTGTCCTGTTCATCGGTTGCAGCATCGCCATCGGCCTGTTCCTGGCTATCCTGCTGGACCAGAAAATCCGCGCCGAAGGCGCGCTGCGCGCCATCTACCTGTATCCGATGGCGCTGTCCTTCATCGTCACCGGCACGGCGTGGAAATGGATGCTCAATCCGAGCCTGGGCCTGGAAAAGGTCATGCACGACTGGGGCTGGACGTCGTTCACCTTCGACTGGCTGGTGAACTCCGACATGGCCATCTACACGGTGGTGATCGCCGGCGTATGGCAGTCGTCGGGTTTTGTCATGGCCCTGTTCCTGGCCGGCCTGCGCGGCATCGACGATGAAATCATCAAGGCGGCGCAAGTCGATGGCGCATCCTTGCCGACGATCTACTGGCGCATCGTGATTCCCGCCATGCGTCCCGTGTTCTTCAGCGTGCTGCTGATCCTCGCGCATATCGCCATCAAGAGCTTCGACCTGGTCATCGCACTGACGGCTGGCGGACCTGGCAACTCGTCGTCCGTGCCGGCCATCTTCATGTACCAGTTTTCCTTCACCCGCGGCCAGCTGGGCCTGGGCTCGGCATCGGCAATGATGATGCTGGCCACCATCGTGGCCGTGCTGGTGCCGCTGATGTATCTGGAAACGCGCAGCGCAAAGGCGATGAGATGACACACACTCCTACACGTAACAACAAACTCACCCTGGGACGGGTGGTGTTATACCTGCTGCTGATCCTGTTCGCGGTGTACTACATCGTGCCCCTGTACGTGACCCTGTCGACGTCGTTCAAGTCGCTCGACGAGATCCGCAGCGGCAACCTGCTGGCCTTGCCGCACGTATGGCAGTTCGATTCCTGGTCCAAGGCCTGGTCTTCGGCCTGCACGGGCGTCACCTGCGACGGCATGCAGCCGTTCTTCTGGAACTCGATCAAGATGGTGATTCCCGCCGTGCTGATCTCGACCTTCCTGGGCGCCTTCAACGGCTATGTGTTCGCGCACTGGCGCTTCCGCGGCTCGGAAATCCTGTTTGCCGCCTTGCTGGTGGGCTGCTTCATTCCGTTCCAGGTCGTGATCCTGCCGATGGCGCGCTTGCTGGGCGAATTCGGCCTGGCCAATACCACCACGGGCCTCGTCTTCGTGCACGTGGTGTATGGCACGGCGTTCACGACCCTGTTCTTCCGTAACTACTACATCGGCGTGCCGGAAGAACTGATCAAGGCGGCCCGCATCGACGGCGCCGGCTTCTTCCTGATCTTCCGCAAGATCGTGCTGCCGATTTCGGGTCCGATTTTCGTCGTCTGCATCATCTGGCAATTCACGCAGATCTGGAACGACTTCCTGTTCGGTATCGTCTTCGCCAGCGGCGATTCGCAGCCGATCACGGTGGGCTTGAACAACCTGGTCAACACGTCCACGGGCGTGAAGGAATACAACGTCAACATGGCCGCCGCGGTGATTGCCGCGCTGCCGACCCTGCTGGTCTATCTGGTCGCAGGCCGTTATTTTGTGCGCGGTCTGACCGCAGGCGCAGTCAAAGGTTAAGGAAAGAATATGTCCAGTTTATCGATACGCAGCATCCGCAAGGTGTACACGAATGGCGTCGAAGTCCTCAAGGGCATCGACATCGAGATCAAGGACGGCCAGTTCCTGATCCTCGTCGGCGGCTCCGGCTCCGGCAAGTCGACCTTGCTCAATATGGTGGCCGGCCTGGAAAGCGTCACCTCGGGCGAAATCCTCATCGACGGCAAGGTCGTCAACGACCTGCCGCCGAAGGACCGCGACATCGCCATGGTGTTCCAGTCGTACGCGCTGTATCCGTCGATGACGGTGCGCGAAAACATCGCGTTCGGCTTGAACGTGAAAAAAGTGCCGAAGGCGGAGCAGGAAGAAATCGTCGCCCGCGTCGCCGAAACCCTGCAGATCACGCATTTGCTGGATCGCCGTCCGGCGCAGCTGTCTGGCGGCCAGCGCCAGCGCGTGGCCATGGGCCGCGCCATTTCGCGCAAGCCGTCGCTGTTCCTGTTCGACGAACCGCTGTCGAACCTGGACGCCAAGCTGCGCGTGGAAATGCGCGCCGAGATCAAGCTGCTGCACCAGCGCCTGAAGGCCACCATCGTCTACGTCACGCATGACCAGATCGAGGCGATGACCATGGGCGACCTGATCGCCGTCATGAAGGATGGGGTGGTGCAGCAACTGGGCACGCCGCAGGAAATCTACGACAACCCGGCCAACCTGTTCGTGGCCGGTTTCATCGGCTCGCCATCGATGAACTTCATTACCGTCAAGCCTGTCATCGAGGGGAGCGAGGTGTTTGTCGCCATCGAGAACGCGGGCAAGAGCTTGCGCCTGGCCTTGCCGTTCGCCGCCGACAAGCTGCGCAGCTATGCGGGCCGCGACGTGATCCTGGGCGTGCGTCCGGAACAGATCACGGACATGAGCAGCGCGCACGGCGACGTGGGCCAGGAACTCGGTTGCCTGATCGACCTGGTCGAGCCGACCGGCCCCGACACCTTGCTGACGACGCGTTTGAACGGCGCGGCCGTGACTTGCCGCACGCATCCGCGCGAAGCCGTGCTGCCGGGACAGACCATGCAGCTGTCGTTCAACCTGTCGAAAGCGGCCCTGTTCGATCCGGCCAACGGCGAACGCATCGCCTAAGCGTTGTATCCAGAAACGGCCCGCTTGTCGCATGACAGGCGGGCCGTTGTCGTTTACGCAGCCGCTTATTGCGCCAGCGATTTTTTATAGGCGATGGCGTGGCGCAGCTTGCCCTTGTCGTCGATCAGCTCATCGAACGCTTCCCGGTTGACTTCCCGCAGGGCGCCCAGTTCGCGCGCGCTCTTGCCGCCGCTGACGATATCGTCCGGTTGCAGCGCCACCATCGCCTGCGCGGCCAGCAGGACCGCATTCGCATACGCGGCGGGATCGCGCAGGTCGACCCGTACCAGGTCCAGCGCCGGCATGCCGCGCAGCCAGTCGGCCCAGTAAAACTCGAGAAATTCCGTGGCGTGCTCCGGCGGCTCGTAGCCGATCCCGCGCGTAAAGTAGACGAGCGAGCGGTATGGGTCGTCGCCCAGGGACTGCAGGCCGATGGCGGACGGCAGCTGCCGCGGCGTGATGGCCTGATTGCGGCCATTTTTCAGCCGCACCTTGTTTTCCTCGCGCATGCGCGTCCAGAACGCCGCTTCGCCCAGCGCGCTGAAATTGTCGCTGACCTTGACCCAGACTTTCATTTGCCGATTGCGCCCGCCGTCGGCCTCCCAAAATGTGGAAAACGTGTGGTGGCCATCGGTCAGGTACACGATGCCGCGCGGGCCGATGACGACGGTCTTCATGTCGCCCGGACGGCTGCCCACGGCCGCCTTGCAGCGGTAGCCGGCCGGTGGCGCGGCCAGGGTGGCGCCAGGCACATTGGCCGTGTTGGGCAAGACGTCGCCCTGGCCATTGGCTTCGCACAGGTCGGCGAATCTCTTCGGCTTGGCGATGTCGGCGAGGTGCTTTTCCTCGGCCGCATAGCGTCCCAGCTTGTAATACACCTGGTCGTAGCCGATGGCCGGCTGGGTCGGATGCAGTTCATCGAGGCGTACCTGCAGGATGCGCGGATGGGCGGCGCTGCCCACGACGGTCGCCATCAGCGCCTGCTGGCGCGCGCTCAGGACCGGTGCCGGCGCGACGGCGGCGTCGCGGGCCCAGGCCATGCTGGTGAAAACGAGGGCCAGCGCGGCGGCGGCCCGGGGGAATGCGGCGTGCATGCGGCCTCCGAAGTGAGCGGTATGGCGTGCAGCATAGCGCGGCACGCGATTTCGCGCAGTCCGATAGGCGCGTGCACTGCGCCATATCAAGACAGCTTCCTAAAACCACGTCTCCACTTGCAGGCCGAACGAGGTACCGCTGGTGGCGTTGCCATACACGGGGCCCGATTCATTGGCCTTGTTGACGGCGGCCGTGGCGGCGTCGTTCCATTTGCCGTAGGTGACAAAGGCGCGCAGCTCGGGACGCGACCAGTAACCCTTGCCCGCCGTCAGGGTGGGCGCGAAGGTCAGCTTGGTCAGGCGCTGCGCGGCGCCGCCCGTGGGCGAGGTCACGCGGTCCGTGCCCAGTTCGAACTGCAGCTTGAAGTTGTCGTTGACGGCATATACGGGGCGCACGCCCAGGGTGGTCCAGGTCGAGCTGCCGCCCGTGGCGTCGGATTTGTCGCGCTGCACGATGGCGATCATTTCCGCGCTCCATTCCGGCGTCGGCTGTATCCACAGCGAATTGAAGATGCGCAAGCGCGTGACGTCGCTGCCGTTGCGGATCGAGCCCGTCGTGCCCATGCGGTTGCAGCACTGGCCGCCGGCGCCCGTGCCCGGCCCGACGCCGTACTGGATGCCGAAGGTGTTGGCGCCGCCCCACACTTTATCCTGCTTGTGCAGCACGGTGGCTTGCCAGCCGCTGTGCGAGGTGCTGTCCTTCTTGTCGGGCGTGATCAGGGTGGTCAGCACTTCCAGCGTGCCATCCTGATTGATGGGGATGCCCTGGTAGACGAGGTTTTGCCGGATGGCCGAGTTGCCGGGCTTGTCGTTATCCTTGAAGAAACCATAGCTGATGCGGCCCGGTCCCAGCTTGTACTGGTCGATGCCGCCGCCAGTGCCGTTCATATTGATGTATTGCAAGTCCAGCATGTGGATGTCGGGACGCATGTAGTAGCGCTTGCCGATCCAGGCCGTGCCGCCGTTGAGGATTTCGATGTTTTTCGCTTCCACGTACATCTTCGACATGCTCAGGTCCGAATCGCTGACGGCGGAGCTGGGCGTATAGGCGGCCACCATGATATGGCCGACGAAGCTGACGCCGTTGGCCGACTTGGCCATTTCCTTCTGGTATTCGAATTCGCCATAGGTGTCGCATTCGTTGCCGAGCCGGTAGCGCATGGTGTTGCCGCCCAGGCCGTAGCAGCTTTGCGGGCCGCGGCTGTCCGTACTCGAGCCGAGGCCGGCGCGGAAGTAGCCGTGGTATTCGCCTTCGGCATCGCTGGCGTGGGCGGCGCCGCAGGCCAGCAGCATGGCGCAGGCCAGGGCCAGCGAGGTCTTCATCGGGTGTTGCATACAATCTCCTTGTCGTTATCAAAATGCGTGCTTGGGCACGTCGTACCGGATCGCTGCCGATCCAATCGGGGAGCTGTCTGGGCGGAAAGGCTCAGGCGGCCAATATCTGTTTCGATGAAATCAGGTTGCCGGGCTGGCGCCGCGTGCGCGCCACGCCTTGCGCATCGAACAAATGGAAGGCGCTGCTGGCGGCCGAGACTGTGAAAAGCTGGCCCAGCGGCACGCGGTTGTTGCCGTCGCCGCGTATCACCAGTTCCTGGCCGTTGTCCAGCGCCAGGTAGATAAAATTGGCTTCGCCCAGGTGTTCCACCAGGCTGACGACGCCCTGGAAGCGGGCGCTGCCGTCGCCGTTTTCCAGGATGTGTTCGGCCCGCAGGCCCACCGTGACGGCGTCGTCCGGCAGCAGGTCGGCCGGATCGACGAGGGCCGTGATTTCCTGGCCGCTGGCCAGGGCCACGCGCACGCCATCGTCCTGCGCGGCGACGACCTTGCCCTCGAAGAAATTCATCATCGGCGCGCCGATGAAGCCGGCCACGAAGCGGTTCGCCGGCTGCTGGTACAGTTCCAAAGGCGTGCCCGCCTGCTGGATATGGCCGCCATGCATGACGACGATCTTGTCGCCCAGGGTCATCGCCTCGACCTGGTCGTGCGTGACGTAGACGATGGTGGCGTTCAACTGGCGGTGCAGTTTGGCAATTTCCAGGCGCGTCTGCACGCGCAGGGCCGCGTCGAGGTTCGACAGCGGCTCGTCGAACAGGAACAGCTGCGGTTCGCGCACGATGGCGCGGCCGATGGCCACCCTCTGGCGCTGGCCGCCCGACAGTTCGCGCGGCAGGCGTTCCAGCAGGTGGTCGATCTTCAGGATGGCGGCCGCGTGGCGCACGCGCTGGGCGATGGCTTCCTTGCTGGCGCCGGCGATCTTCAGGCCGAACGCCATGTTGCGGTACACGCTCATGTGCGGATACAGCGCATAGCTCTGGAAGACCATGGCGATGCCCCGTTCGGCCGGCGGCAAGTCGTTGACAACCTTGCCGCCGATGGACAAGGTGCCTTGCGAAATGCTTTCCAGGCCGCACAGCATGCGCAGCAAGGTCGATTTGCCGCAGCCGGAAGGGCCCACCAGCACGACGAATTCACCGTCGCGGATGTCGAGGTCGATGCCGGCCAGCACATTGTGGCGGCCGTCGTAGGATTTGGTCAGTTGTTGCAGGCTTACATGGGCCATGGCGCACCTATTATTTGACCGCGCCGGACGTCAGGCCGCGGATCAGTTGACGAGAGAAAATGACGTACATGACGAGCACGGGAATGACGGCCAGCGATAGCGCCGCCAGTACCGAGTTCCAGTCCGTCACGTATTGCCCGATGAATTGCTGCACGCCCAAGGTGACGGTCTTGGTGCGGTCCGATGGCGCCAGAATCAGCGGGAACCACAGGTCGTTCCAGGCGGGAATCATGGTGAATACGGCCACCGTGGCGATGGCGGGGCGGATCAGGGGCAGGATCACCTGGAAGAAGATGGCGAATTCGCCCACGCCGTCGCAGCGCGCCGCATCCTTCAATTCGCGCGGCACCTGGCGCACGAATTCGGACAGAATCATCACGGCCAGCGGCAGGCCCTGCGCCGTGTACACGAGCACCAGCGCCGTCAAGGTGTTGATCAGGTCGAGCCGCACCACCAGTTCCAGGATGGAGACCGTGCCCAGGCGGATGGGGATCATGATGCCCAGCGCCAGGTACAGGGTCAGCAGGCGGTTGCCCGTAAACGTGTATTCGGACAAGGCCCAGGCCGCCATGGCGCCGAACAGCACGATCAGCAGCAGCGACAGCAGGGTGACGAACAGGCTGTTGCCGAAGTACAGCAGGAAGTCGGAATTGGCCAGCACCTTGTGAAAGCCCACGAGCGAAAAGGTGGAGGGCGTGGGCAAGGCCAGCGGATTGTCGAAGATGGCGGCCCGCGTCTTGACTGAGTTGATCAGGATCAAGACGATGGGAAACAGGGCGATGATGGTGTAGCCGGCCAGGATCGCATGCACGGCGGCGCGGCCCAGGGGGCGGATGGAAACATTGCGCATGGCGGCCCTTACAGTTCGTAGCGTGTCAGCTTGCGCTGCACGAAAAAGAAATACACGCCCACGCCCACGAGGATCACGAGGAACATCATGGTGGCCACGGCAGCGCCCATGGTGGGGCTGCCCAGCTGGGCCTGGTAACCGAAGAAGGTGCGGTAAAAGAAGGTGCCGAGGATGTCGGTGGCGTAGTTCGGTCCCGCCAGCGCGCCTTTCACGGAATACACGAGGTCGAAGGCATTGAAGTTGGCGACAAAGGTGAGGATGGTCACCAGCCCCAGGGTGGGCCAGATCAGCGGCAGCTTGATTTGCCAGAAGATGCGCATGGCGCCGGCGCCTTCCGCGTGGGCCGCCTCGATGATTTCCTCGGGCACGGCCAGCAGGGCCGCATAGATCAGCATCATGGGGATGCCGATGTATTGCCAAACGGAAATGAGGGCGATGGTCAGCAGGGCCGTCGATTCCTGGCCCAGCCACGGCGCGAAGTAACTGCCGATGCCCACGCCATCCATCAGCGACTGGCCCACACCCCACAGCGGCGACAAGATCAGCTGCCAGATGAAGCCGATGATGACGACGGACAGCAGGGTGGGCAGGAAGATCAGGGTGCGGTAGCTGCGCTCGCCCTTCAAACCCTTGAGGCTGAAGAGGGTGGCCAGCAGCAGGCCGATGGGATTTTGCAGCAGCATGTGGATGAGGAAAAACTTGCAGTTGTTCCACATCGCATTCCAGAAACTTTGCGACCATTGCGGGTCGAACAGGATGGTGGCGTAGTTGGCCAGGCCGGCAAAATGGTGCTGGCCGCTCTCATCGGTCGTGTACAGGCCCAGGCGCAGGGTATCGGCCAGGGGCAGGGCGCTGAACAGCGAGTAAATGACCAGCGCCGGGGCCAGGAACACGAGCACGTGCCATGGGAAAGTTTTTTTCACGGCGAAACTCCAGACGAAGAAAAGCACCGGCGGCGAGGCCGCCGGCAAAACCGTGCCACCGGCTGCCGCATCGCACTGCTCAGGCCGGTTGCTCGGGGAGGGTAGACGTGGTGATTACTGTTGCGGCTTGTACCACTTGGCAAAGCCGGACTGGATCTGGCGCGCCGCGTCTTTCGGCGCCAGCTTGCCGTTCAGGACCTGGGCATTGACGTTCCACAGCTCGTTTTCCATGCTCGGCTCGCCACGGTTGAGGATTTGCGCGTTCAGGCGGATGGTCGAGGCGCAACTGGCGCGCCAGCCGTTCATTTGCTTGGCCAGCGGGTCCTTGATGGAGATCAGGTGGTTCGACAGCGAAAAGAAGCCCGTCACCTTGTTGGTGTAGATGTCGGCGAATTCCTGCGAACCGAGCCAGGCGAGGAATTTGTAGGCGTCTTCCTTGTTCTTCGACTTCTTGTTGACGCTCATGCCGATGTCCGTGTGGTCCGAGATATAGCACTTGTCGCCGGCCTTGCGCACGGGCGGGTTGAAGGCGCCCAGTTCCAGTTCCGGGTCTTGCTTGAAGTAGGCGATGTCCCAGGAGCCGGATGGGTAGATGGCGGCCTTGCCCAGCGCAAACTGGTTCTGGCTGTCGCCATAGGTTTGCGCGCTGGCGCCCTTGGACAGGTAGCCGCCCAGGCGGGCCTCATATTCCCAGGCGGCGACGAATTGCGGATCGGTAAATTTGGCCTTGCCGGCGATCAGCGCCTTGCGGCCCTCTTCACCCTTCCAGTAATTGGCGCCGATGCTGGTAAACACCACCTGGTTCGCTTCCCACTGGTCGGCCGTGCCCAGGGCCAAGGGCGCATATTTGCCGCTCTTTCTGACCGTTTCCAGCACCTTGAAGAATTCCTCTTCCGTGGCGGGCGGCTGCAGTTTCAGTTCGCGGAAGATTTTCTTGTTGTACAGGAAGCCATGCATGACGGACGCGATCGGCATGCAGAAGGTGTCTTTGCCATCGTCCGTCTGCCACGCCACCTTGGCCGAGGCGGGGAAGTTGTCCATGCCGGCCTTGCCGTCGAGCTTTTCCAGCTGGCCCCGCTTGTACAGGGCCAGCGAGACGTCGAACGGGCGGCAGGCCAGCAAGTCGCCGGCCGTGCCGCCGCTCAGGCGCGCGTTCAGGGTGGAATCGTATTCGGTCGGGGCCGTGGGCGAGAACTTGATCTCGATGCCCGGATGTTTTTTCTGGAAGGCGGGAATGAGCACCGTTTCCCACAGGGTCTTGTCATCCACGCGCCAGCTTTCGATGGTGAGCGTGCCCGCCTGTGCGGTGCCGCTGACCAGCAGCAGGGCCAGCAATGTATTGCGCGCGGCCACGCCGCCTTTTGCATGCAGTTGCATGTCGTCTCCTTGTTGGTGTTGGTCTTGTTTGGCTGCCTGTTACGCTGCAGTTGGCGGACAGTAGCATCGGGGGAAATGTGACGCCAGCGTCCGGCATTGCACCGGCGACTCTCGCCTATCCTGTTGATTTAAAAGCATAAATTCATACTTCGCACATCTGCCTGCTTACCTTTCCTTACCGATGTCCGCTGCCGTGGCGCACCGCGCGGGGCGTCGGGCGCATGGGGCTCCTTGTGCGGTGCGCAAGGTAGCGCAACAAAAGCTCACGTTTCTTTACAAATCAGGGGACTAAATTACCAACCTGCTGTTTTGTAGTTGGGCTATAGTTTGTCGCGACAAGAACAAGGGGACAGGATTGAAGACGCCGCCGCACAGCACCGCCGACCGCCACGCCGGGGCCGCCCGCCGTCGCGGCGTGGCGGCGCTGGCGCTGCTTGCCTTCATGTGCAGCGGCGTGCCCGCGCGGGCCGAAGCGCTGCAGGTGCTGCACTGGTGGACCTCCGCCGGCGAACGCCGCGCCGCCGACGTGCTGGTGGCGCGCCTGGCGCAGGAAGGCGTCGAATGGCGTGACGCGGCCATCGCGGGCGGCGCCGGGGTCGGCGCGGGCAAGGTCTTGAAGAGCCGCGTGCTGGCCGGCAAATCGCCGGAAGTCATGCAGCTGATCGGCTATACCTTGGGCGAGTGGAGCGACCTGGGCTTGCTGCTGCAACTCGACAGCGTCGCCGCCAGCAACAACTGGCGCGCAACCATGTATCCCACCGTGTGGGGCTTGTTGCAAAACCGCGGCCATACGATGGGCGTGCCGGCCGGCATCCACCGCATCAATACCCTGTTTTACAACCGCAAGATCTTCCAGCGCCTGGGCCTGGCCGTGCCGCGCAGCTGGAGCGACTTCGAGCGCGTGGCCGGCAAGCTGCGCCAGGCCGGCATCACGCCGCTGGCGCAAAGCAGCGAAGCGTGGCAGGTGGCGACCTTGTTTGAAACGCTGGTGCTGGCTGAATCGGGGCCCGCGTATTACCGCGCCCTGTTTGTCGACAAGAAAGCCGAGGCGTATGCGGATCCGCGCCTGCGGCACGCCTTGCAGCGCTTGAGGTCGCTGAAACAATGGATGGGCACGCCGCTGCGCGAACAGGGCTGGCCCGAGATGGCGCGCCAGGTGGGCGATGGCGAGGCGGCCATGTATATCATGGGCGACTGGGTCAAGGGCGAGCTGAACGCCTGGGGCCGCGCCACGGACGAGGTATTCGGCTGCGCCGCCGCGCCCGACACGGGCGACTACCACCTGTACAGCATCGATACCCTGGCCATGTTCGCGTCCGACTACACGCACCAGGGCGCGCAGGAAAAGCTGGCGCAGGTGGTCGCTTCGCCGCCCGTGCAGCTCGAGTACAGCCAGGTGAAGGGGTCGATTCCCGCCTTGCGCCAGGCCGACCTGTCTCGCCTGGACAGCTGCGCGCGCGCCTCGGCGCAGGCATTCGCGCGCGGCGCCGCGTTCCAGGCGCCCAGCCTCGTGCACCGCATGGCCACCGATGAAACCAGCAAGGATGCCATCATCGCCGAAGTGCACCGCTATTTCCTGAACGAGACGATCAGCGCGGCCGACGCCCAGCGCCGCATCGGCAGCATGTTGCAGGCGCTGAATAAAAAAGGACGAGACCATGTCACGCAAAATCCTCGTCGTTGACGACGATCAAAAGACCCGCATGCTGTTGAAGGCCTACCTGGAAAAGAACCAGTACGAGGTGGGCCTGGCGCATGATGGCGCCACCTTCCTGGCCGAATTCCACCGCCACGTCGACAGCCTGTCGCTGGTGATCCTCGACGTGATGCTGCCGGACACGGATGGCTTTGCCCTGTGCAAGGTGGTGCGCGCCCGCTCGAACGTGCCCATCATCATGCTGACGGCCAGCTCCGACGAGACGGACCGGGTGGTGGGGCTGGAACTGGGTGCCGACGACTACATCGCCAAGCCCTACAGCCCGCGCGAATTGCTGGCGCGCATCAAAGCCATCCACCGCCGCACGGGCATCGACGCGGCCGCGCCGCCCCGCTATTACCGCTTCGTCGGCTTCACCCTGGACACGCTGGAGCGCACGGTGACGGATGCCGATGGCGAAGCGCTGCAGCTGACGGGCCTCGATTTCCAGCTGCTGCGCTACTTTGTCGAGCATCCGGGCGATATCCTCGACCGCAGCGTGCTGTGCGAACAGACGCGGGGGCGCGACGCGGGGCCGCTCGACCGCTCGCTCGATGTGCAGGTGAGCCGGCTGCGGCTGCGCCTGAAGGACGATGGCAAGCAGCCCATGCTGATCAAGACGGTGCGCGGCGCCGGTTATGTGTTCTCGGCCGACGTGAGCAGTGGGCATGCCTGAGCGGGGCGTGCGCCGTCTGCTCGAGCGTCTGCTGCCGCCATCGCTGCTGGGCCGCCTGTCCGTGGTGATGGTGGCCGGCGTGCTGGCCACGCAACTGGTGGGCAACCTGATCTGGGCCACGCAGTTGCGCCGCGATTCGGCCGTGGAGGCGCGCATGGCGTCGCAGCACCTGGCCCGCAGCGCCGCCAGCACCATCCGTTTCTTCCTCAGCCTGCCGGCCAACTACCGCCCCATCCTGATCCAGCAATTTCGCGAGATGGGCGGCACCCGCTTCTTTGTCAACGTCAACCAGAGGCCGCTGGCCATCCGCGAAATCGCCCCGCACGCGCTGGCCGATACGGTGGTGGCCACGGTGGGCGCGGCGCTGAAGAGCGACTTGCCGCAGCTGGCCGGCTACCGCGTGGGCTTCGCCTGGCCGAGCGACCTGGTGGTGGCCGACAGCGGCGCGCACATCGGCGACTTGCCGGAAAACTGGGTCCAGCACATCTTGCTGCTGAAACCGAATCCCGCGCCCGTCCTCGTGATCCAGGCCGAGCTGGAGCCGGGCAACTGGCTGTACCTGGCGGCACTGATGCCCAACCCGTATTTCTTGCAAAGCAGTAATCCGTGGACACTCGACCGGGTATTGCTGCAAGCGTTGTCGCTGGCGGCCGTGCTGCTGCTGTCGATTCTCGTCGTACGCTGGACAACACGGCCGCTGGCGGCCCTGTCGGACGCGGCCGAAGCGTTTGGCCGTGGCGAGACGCCGCCGCCCCTGCCGCAGACGGGCAGCCGCGAGTTCGTGCAGACGGCGCGCGCCTTCAGCGGCATGCGCGAACGCATCCAGCGTTATCTGGAAGACCGCGAACGGCTGTTCGTCTCGATTTCGCATGATTTGCGCACGCCCATCACGCGCCTGAAATTGCGCACGGAATTGCTCGACGACGATGTGCAGCGCAACGAATTCCACGATGACCTCGATGAGCTGGACATGATGGTCAAGGGTGCGCTGCAATGCGTGAAGGATAGCGATATCCATGAAAACGCCACCGAGGTGCGCCTGGACCCCTTGCTGCGGCGCATGGTGCGCGGGACACAGCTGGCCGGCCATGTCGTGCATTACGTGGAGACGGACCTGAGCGTGAAGGCCAAGCCCCTGGCCCTGAAGCGCGCCATCGGCAACTTGCTCGACAATGCCCTGTTTTACGGCAAGACGGCCCACCTGTCGGCGTGCCGCGAGGGCGCCGACGTGGTCATCCGCATCCGCGATGACGGCCCCGGCGTGGCCGAAGAGGCGTTCGCCAGCCTGTTCCAGCCCTATGTGCGCCTGGAGCATGGCCGCGAGCAAAACGCGCATGGCATGGGATTGGGGCTCGGTATCGCGCGCAGCATCGTCCAGGCCCACGGCGGCGAGCTGACCCTGGCCAACCACCGCGACGGCGGCCTGGAAGCGACCATCCGCCTGCCGGCCCAGTAAGCGACGTCAGCTTTACCCGGCCAGCAGTGCGCTGGGCACGCGCGGCGAGGACATCAGGTCGCGGAAGGCGGCCCAGTGCTCGGCGCGCGTGGCGCCCTGGCGCTCGACATAGGCTTTCGCCATGTCCTGGCCCAGGTTGTAATTGATGACGTACGCGCCCATGGCGTCGTAGAACTGCAGGCGCTGCGCGGATTTCTCGGCCGGGTACAGGCGCACGTTGACCAGCCATTCCAGCGCTTCTTCGCGGCTCAGGCTGCCTTCGAGGTAGTGGCGCGCGATGTCGTTGTCGGCATAGCCGAGTTTGGCCAGCAGCGCGTTGAGTTGCGCATAGCGGGGCGCCAGCGCCGGGTCGAGGCCGGCCAGCGGGTACAGCACCTGTTGTTCGAAAGCCAGCCGTTCTTCATCCGTAAAACTCAGTTCGATGCCGTAATTGGCCGTGCCTTCGGCGATCAACGATTGCGGCGAATACAGCGGATAGATGCAGTATTCCATCCAGCCCTTGCCGCGCACCAGGTCGCGCTCGAGCAGCACGTTGTAGACGTGGTGGCCCGGATAGGCTTCGTGGCAGCCGAGATCGACGGCGCGGTCGATGTACACGGGCAAGTCCGTATTGATCTGGATCACGCTCTGGTAGTTACCCTTGTACCAGTTGTAGCCGCTCCATGGCTTGTCGGTGACAAATTCCAATATGAAATCTTCGCCTTCGGGCAGGGCGATGTAGCGCAAAGTGCGCTCGCGTCCCGCGCGGATGGCCGCATCCATGACGGCGTGCAGCTTGCCGGCGGGAATGATGAGCTGTGCGCGCAAGGCGTTGACCCTGTCGCTGACCGTGCCGTCGCCAGGCAGCAGGGCGTCGATCTGCGCCACCAGTGCTGCATAGTATGCGCGGCTGTGATGGGGCGAGACGGCGTCGTACAGGCGCGCGCTTTCCGTATCGAAATCGAGGCGCGATCCCTGCAGCATCTCCGCGCGCGCCATGACGGCTTGCAGCTGCTTGCGCAGGTTGGCGGCGCGCAGGCAGGGGGCGTCGGCCAGCAGGGCCAGCGCCTTGTCCGTCGCGGCCTTGATGTCGCTCAAACTCAGTTGCTGGTCTAGCGCCTCCTGTTGCCATGCGGGCGGGCCGTAATAGGCGTCCACATACGAGGCATCGTGCTGGCCCATGGCCAGGACCAGCTTGACGTAGTGTTCGGCCACGCCGGCGAGAGTAGGGGAGTTGCTGTCGTTGTTTGTCATGGCGGCAGGGTTTTTCGCGGTTGGGCAGCGCTTATTGTATAGCGCAATCGGATGCGCGTGAGGCGTGTACGCGCCACATCATTTCTCTACAGTAACCGGGGAAACGCATCTTGATATACATCAGTGATTCCGGCATTCGGCACCTGCGTCACGCGGTTTCGCCGCAAGATGACGTGGTCTTCTTTTTTCGCATACACGTGATTTTCCCCTTGATTTTTCTTCGTTTATGGACGAATATGATGTACGAGATCCGGCACTATCTGACGTCATCGGGCAGGGATTTGTATACGGAATGGCTGAAGCGCCAGCGCGACAATACGGCCAGAGTGGCCATCGTACGACGCGTGCTGCGCATGATTCCCGGTAATTTTGGCGACCATAAATTTTGCCACGACGGCGTGTGGGAATTGCGCATCGATGTGGGCGCCGGTTATCGTATTTACTATGCCATCGACGAGGGCCAGATTATTTTATTGCTGTGTGGTGGCGACAAGCGCACGCAGTCGAAAGATATCGAATACGCCTGTGCCTGCTGGCACGACTGGAAGGAGAGAGGACATGAAAGAGGACGTGAAAGAGGTCATGAGCAAACCACCAAGAGACCGCTCGCATGACGAAGCGATGGCTGAACTGTACCGCGACGATCCCGCCTTCGCACTTGAACTGATCAACAATATCCTCGTCGATGGCGACCACGGCGAACTCCTGAGCGTGCTGCGCCAGCTGACGCGCGCCTTTGGCGGCGTGCCCGCCGTGGCGCAGGCGGCCAAGCTCAATCCTACCCAGCTGTACCGCACCCTGTCGCCCGATGGCAATCCATCCCTGAGCACCTTGACGGCCATCCTCGATGCCATGGGCTTGCGGCTGGCCGTCGAACCCAAGCAGCCATTTCCCGCACCGGCTGCCTGAGTCCCTGCCTTGGGTTTAAAACTCCACGGGCCGTGCCTCGCGCATCGCTTGCGTCATGGCCAGGCCGATGCGCGTCGCTGCCGTCGCGTCGTGCAAGGTCAATGACAGGGTGCGCCGGCCCAGCGCCGCGTCCGTGAACTCCTGCGCCTCGATCAAAAAGGCGTCGGCGAAGCGGGCATAGAAGTCCGGCGTGCATTCATTGCGCACGCCGTGCGCATCCGAAATTTCCACCCGGTTCAGGCGCGGATTGCTGCCGACGGCCAGGCGGCCGCCCGTGCCGAACACTTCCGTCAGGGTTTCATGGCCATGCGCCATGGTGCGCGAGGCCATGAAGCTGGCCATGCTGCCATCGCTGAACTCGACTGTCGCCAGGCCATTGTCGACGTCGCCGAACGCCTGCAAGCCCGTGTGGATGGCGTTGGTGCCGCTCGCATACACGCGCTTGGGTGCGGGGTTGCCCAGCAGCCAGCGCGCCAGGTCGATATCGTGCACGCTGCAATCGAGGAAGATGCCGCCGCTGGTGGGGGCGAAGCGCATGAAGGCGCCGCTGGGGTCGTTCTGGTCGCAGGTTTGCGAACGCACCAGATACGGCTTGCCGATGAGTCCCTGGGCGATCTTTTGCTGCGCGTCATGGTAGCTGGCGTCGAAACGCCGCACGAAGCCGATCATGATGGTCAGCTGCGGGTGGCGCGCCGCTTCCGCTTCCACCTTCAGGCAGTCGGCCAGGTCCAGCGACAGCGGTTTTTCGCAAAACACGTGCTTGCCGGCGCGCAGGGCGGCGATGATCTGGTCCGCGTGCAGCGAGGTGGGCGTGACGAGGAAGACGGCGTCCAGGCCCGGGTGGGCCAGCAGGGCCTCGTAATCGGCATAGCCGGTAGTGATGCCGAGCTGGCTGGCGGCCCAGTCCAGTTCGGCTGGCACGGGACTGCAGGCGGCCACGACTTCGGCATTCGGCACGCGCTGCGCCAGGTTGATGGCGTGGCGCTGGCCCAGCCGGCCCAGGCCGACGATGCCGACTTTTAATGTTGGGGATGACATGGTGTCTCCAGATATTTTTATTATTGGTTTATAAAGTGACCACGCGCTGTTCACGCCACGACAGCGTCGCCGCTTCGGCCAGTTCCAGCGCCTTCAAGCCATCGTGGACGGTCGTGCGCAGCGGCGTGCCGTGGGTGAGGGCGTCAAAGAAGTGCGCCATTTCCTGCGCGTAGGCCACGCGGTAGCGTTCCAGGAAAAAATCTTCCGGCTTGTCGATGCTGACGTTCACCGAACCATAGGCCGTCACTTCCGTCGGCTTGTGGTTGCCCGCCTGCAGCATGCCGGCGCTGCCCAGCACTTCGAAGCGCTGGTCGTAGCCGTAGGCGGCGCGGCGCGAGGCATTGATCTGGCACAAGCGTCCCTTGGCCGTGCGGATGGTGACGACGGCCGTGTCCAGGTCGCCCGCTTCGCCGATGGCCGGGTCGACGAGGCAACTGCCCGTGGCGTGCACGCTGACGGCTTCATCGTCGAGTATCCAGCGGAAGATGTCGAAATCGTGGATCAGCATATCCTTGAAGATGCCGCCCGAGACCTTGATGTAGCTGACCGGTGGCGGACCCGGGTCGCGGCTGGTGACGACCAGCAATTCCGGCGTGCCGATCTCGCCCGCTTCAATGCGTGTCTTGACGGCATTGAAAGTGGGATCGTAGCGGCGCTGGAAACCCAGCATGCACAGTACCTTGGCTTCCTTGACGGCGGCGGCGCAGGCGCGCGCCCGGTCGATGGTCAGGTCGACGGGTTTTTCGCAAAAGATGGCCTTGCCGGCGGCGGCCGAGCGCAGGATCAGGTCCGCGTGCGTGTCCGTGCTCGAGGCGATGACGACGGCCTTGATGGCCGGGTCTGCCAATGCCGCCTCGACAGTCGCGCTGCTGCCGCCATGCAGGCCGGCCAGCGCGGCGGCCGCTTCCTGGTTGACGTCGACCACGTACTTGAACTGCACGCCGGGTTGGGCAGCCAGGTTGGCCGCGTGGATTTTGCCGATGCGTCCGGCGCCGAACAACGCTACTTCAATCATCATGTTCTCCTGGGGTGTGGATTTCTTCGATGTCGAGCTCTAATTTGTAGGCCAGCGCGATGAACAGCGCCTGGCACAGGCAGATGGTGCTGGTCAGCGAGCGGAAGGCGAAGGCGCTGCCCTCGGTGACGGTGAGCAGCGCGTCGGCGGCCCGCGCGAGCGGGGCCAGCTTGCTGTCGGTAATCACGAGGACCTTGGCGCCCTTGTCTTGCGCCGCCTTGATGCACTGCTGGGTTTCCTTGCCGTAAGGCGAGAAACTGATGGCGATCGCCACATCGCGTTCGCGCACGCTGCGCATCTGTTCGCGGTGCATGCCGCCCAGTCCGCTAATCAGGTGCACGCGCTTGTCCGTGTGTTCGAGCGCATAGGCGATGTAGGAGGCGATCGGGAAGGATCGGCGCACGCCGATCACGTAGATATTTTCCGCTTTCAGCAGCAGGTTGACGGCCGCTTCCAGCTGCGCGTCGTCGAGTCCGGCCGCCAGGTCGTCGAGACCGGCGCGGCTGGCGCCGACGAATTCGCGCGTCAGGTCGCCCGCGCTCAGGGCCGCGTCGCGTGTGGAAATGAGCTTGCGGATGCGCTGCTGGTAGTCGGGCGTGGCGCCGGCCTGGTCCGTATAAGCCTGGCGGAACACGTCTTGCATTTCGGAAAAGCCCGTGTAGCCGAAGCGCTGCGCGAAACGCACGATGGCGGACGGCTGCACGTCGCAGGCGGCGGCGATGTCGCTGATGCGCTCAAGCATCAGGCTGGCCCGGTGCTTTTCAATGTACTGCGCGATGACTTTCAACTGGCGCGACAGGTTGTCGTACTCGGCGGCAATGTGCTGCATCAGTTGTTCGATGGGGGCGGTGGCTGCCATGATTTTTTCCTTGGTGTACTTGCTGGGCCGCTGTCTCCGTGCGGCTGGTTCTGGCGAGAATTATAGGAGGGAATCTCGAAAATAGAAATGAATTTCTATTTATATTTATTTTGAAAATTTTATTGCATTTGTCTTTTTTGTGGCCTAAGCTGTGCGCAGTGCATCGGTTCGTGTGCCGCAAGGCCAGGCCGGTGACACCCTTCATAAAAGCTCGCAACTATAAAAATTAATCCGTCTAGGAGACATTCATGCATAGCAATAAAAGCAAGGGTTTGATGAAGTGCCTGGCCATCGCCAGCCTGGGCCTGAGCCTGGGTTTGAGCACGGGCGCCAGCCATGCTGCCGGCGAGAAATTCGTCATGGTCAGCCACGCGCCGGACTCCGATTCCTGGTGGAACACCATCAAGAACGCCATCAAGCAAGCCGGTGAAGACTTCAACGTGTCCGTCGACTACCGCAATCCGCCGAATGGCGACCTGGCCGACATGGCGCGCCTGATCGAGCAGTCGGCCGCGCGCAACTATGATGGCTTGATCGCCGACATCGCCGACTTCAGCGTGCTGCAAAAACCGCTGGGCACGGTAGTGGCCAAGAAAATCATGCTCGTGACCATCAATTCGGGCACCATCGCGCAAAGCGAACAGTTGAAAGCCATCATGCACGTGGGCCAGCCCGAGTATGACGCGGGCCTGGGCGCCGGCAAGCGGGCCAAGGAAGCGGGCATCAAATCGTTCGTGTGCGTGAATCACTATGCGATGAATGCGTCGTCGTTCGAACGCTGCCGCGGTTTTGCCGATGCGCTCGGCGTCGACTTCAAATCGTCCACGCTCGACACCAATGGCGTCGACCCTGGCGTGATCGAAAGCAAGGTCAGCGCCTATCTGCGCAGCAATCCGAAGACCCAGGCCGTGCTGGCGCTGGGACCGGATTCGGCGCCGGCCGCCATGCGCGCCGTCGAGAAGCTGGGCCTGAAAGGCAAGATGTACTTCGCCAGCTTCGACTTGTCGGAAGAAATCGCCAAGGGCATCAAGGATGGCAGCATCCAGTTCGCCATCGATCAGCAGCCCTACCTGCAAGGCTACATTCCGGTCGCCGTGATGGCCATCATGAAACAGCAAAAGATCACTGACCTGGCCAAGGTCAAGGAAATCCTGATCGCCAATCCGAAATACCAGGCGCGCCTGGCGGAATACGGCCTGACCCCGATCTACGGCCCACGCCACATCAGCTCCGGCCCTGGTTTCGTGACCAAGGAAAACATTTCCAAGGTCGAAAAATACGCCGGCCAATACCGCTAATCCACACAGTCGCCCCCGGGTTTGCCCAGCGCCGCACCGCCTCTTGCGGGCGGCGCATGGGAAGAACACGCCTGGCGCCAGCGATGCTGGCAGGAAAGTAATTGGAATTGGTAACAAGTATCACTGAAAGGACATCGTATGACTGCGCTCAAAACCAGCCTGGCCAGCCCCGGCATGAATCCTCCTCCGCCTCCCGGCGCCTCCCGCAAGCCAGTTGCCGCCGCCGACGAGCGCGTGGGCACGACCAGCTGGGTCAAACGGTTTTTTGGCCGCCCCGAGTTCGCCTCGATTTCCGGCGCGGTGCTCGTGTTTGCCTTCTTCGTCATCACGGCCGGCGACTCCGGCATGTTCAACCTCGATGGCGTCGTCAACTGGATGCAAGTGGCGTCCTACCTGGGCATCATCGCCATCGGCGCCTGCCTGCTGATGATCGCCGGTGAATTCGACCTGTCGATCGGTTCCATGATCGGCTTTGCCGGCATGATGATCGCCATCCCGACCATCTATTTCCACTGGCCGCTGTGGGCCGCCATCCTGTTCGCCTTCGCCGGTTCCATGGCGCTGGGCTGGCTCAACGGCTACATCGTCATCAAGACGCGCTTGCCATCGTTCATCGTTACCCTGGCATTCCTGTTCATCCTGCGCGGCCTGACCCTGGCCCTGTCGATCATGTTCGCCAACCGCACCATCGTCAGCGGCGTGGGCGACCTGGCGGCGCAGGACTGGCTGGCCAGCCTGCTGTTCCACGGCAATGTGGCCACCGGCCTGTTCCAATGGATGGGCGCGCATGGCTGGATCGCCGTGCTCGACGACGGCTCGCCGCTGGTCAAGGGCATTCCGAAAGTCATCGCCTGGTGGCTGGTGTTGGCCGCCGGCGCCGCGTTCGTGTTGTCGCGTACCCGCTTCGGCAACTGGATGTTCGCCGTGGGCGGCGACGCCAACGCGGCCAAGAACGTGGGCGTGCCGGTGCGCAAAGTGAAAATTTCGCTGTTCGTCTTCACGGCCTTCTGCGCCTGCTTGTTTGCGACTTTGCAAGTATGCGACGTGGGTTCAGCCGCCGCCGACCGCGGCATGCAAAAGGAATTCGAAGCCATCATCGCGGCCGTCATCGGCGGCGCCTTGCTGACGGGCGGCTACGGTTCCGTCGTCGGCGCCTGCTTCGGCGCGCTGATCTTCGGCGTGGTACAGATCGGCATCACTTATACCAACATCAATTCGGACTGGTTCCGCGTGTTCCTCGGCGTCATGCTGCTGATCGCGGTGCTGTTCAATAACTTTGTACGCTCACGCGTCACGGAAGCGAGATAAATCATGAGCGAGCATATTCTTGCCCTGGAAAATGTCAGCAAGCGTTTCGGCTCCGTGCTGGCCCTGCAAAACATCACCATGCGCCTAAAGGAAGGCGAAGTGCACTGTTTGCTGGGCGATAACGGCGCCGGCAAGTCGACGTTGATCAAGACCCTGGCCGGCGTGCACAAGCCCACCGATGGCCAATACCTGGTCGATGGCAAGCCCGTCGTCTTCAATTCGCCCAGCGAAGCGCTGGACATGGGCGTGGCCACCGTCTACCAGGATCTGGCGCTGGTGCCGTTGCTGTCCGTGGCGCGCAATTTCTTCATGGGCCGCGAGCCGATGAAAAAGCTGCTGGGCCTGGTGCCCGTGATGGATATCGACTATGCGGCCGAGACGGCGCGCGACAAGCTGGCCGAGATGGGCATCATGGTGCGCGACCCGCACCAGGCCATCGGCACCATGTCGGGCGGCGAAAAGCAGTGCCTGGCCATTGCCCGCGCCATCCACTTCGGCGCCCGCGTGCTGATCCTCGACGAGCCGACGGCGGCCCTGGGCGTGAAGCAATCGTTCAATGTGCTGAAACTGATTTACAAGGCGCGCGAGCGGGGCATTTCCGTGATCTTTATTACGCATAATGTGCACCATGCGTATCCGGTCGGCGACTCGTTCACGTTGTTGAATCGGGGCAAGTCGCTGGGCACCTTCACCAAGGATACGGTGAGCAAGGATGCCTTGCTGGACATGATGGCGGGCGGTGCGGAAATGCAAACGCTGATGAGTGAACTCGACGGTGTCACGATTTAAGGATAGCCATGAATAATTCCACACAATTTGCCCAGGGCCGCGCGCTGGACGTGATCTGCCTGGGCCGCCTGGCGGTGGACCTGTACGCGCAGCAGATCGGCAGCCCCCTGGAAGACGCGACCAGTTTCGCCAAGTACCTGGGCGGCTCGTCGGCGAATATCGCCTTCGGCACGGCCCGCTTGGGCTTGAAGTCGGCCATGCTGTCGAAAGTGGGCGACGACCACATGGGTCGTTTCCTCACCGACACCCTGTCGAAAGAGGGCTGCGACGTCAGCCACGTGGGCATCGACCGCGACCGCCTCACGGCTTTAGTCATGCTGGGCATCAAGGACAAGAACACGTTTCCCCTGATTTTCTACCGTGAAAATTGCGCCGACATGGCCATCGACGCATCGTCGGTGGATGCGGCTTTCATTGCCTCGAGCAAGGCGCTGTTGATCACCGGCACGCATTTCTCCACGGCTGCCATGCACGCCGTCAGCACGCAGGCGCTGCAGCTGGCCCGTGCCAACAACGTGCGCACCGTGCTCGACATCGATTACCGGCCCGTGCTGTGGGGCCTGTCGGGCAAGGCCGATGGCGAAACGCGTTTCGTTTCGAACGAAGGGGTGACCAAGCATCTGCAAAGCATCCTGCCGCAGTTCGACCTGATCGTCGGCACGGAAGAGGAATTCATGATCGCCGGCGGCGGCGCCGACATCATGGCGTCCTTGCGCGCCGTGCGGGCCGCCACCCTGGCCACCCTGGTCGTCAAGCGCGGGCCGCTGGGCAGCGCCGTCATCGACAATGTGGTGCCGCACAGCCTCGACGATGCATATAATTACCGCGGCGTGCGCGTGGAAGTACTCAATGTGCTGGGCGCGGGCGACGCGTTTCTCTCCGGCTTTTTGAAAGGCTGGCTGCGCGGCGAGGATTACGAGGCGTGCTGCCGCTACGCGAACGGCTGCGGCGCCCTCGTCGTGTCGCGCCATGGCTGCGCGCCGGCCATGCCGTCGCCCGTCGAGCTCGACTATTTCCTCGCCAATGCGGCCAAGCTCACGCAGCCGGACCAGGACGCGACCTTGTCCCGCTTGCACCGCACGACGGTGGCGCGCAAGCAATGGGATGAGTTGTGCGTATTTGCCTTTGACCACCGCACGCAATTCTTTGAACTGGCGCAACAGACAGGTGCGCCCGAGTCCGCCATTGCGGCCCTGAAGCAATTGATGGTGCAAGCCGTGGCGCAGACGGAAACGGCCTTGCAGCTGGCCGGCAAGACGGGCGTGCTGATCGACGGCCGCTATGGCGTCGACGCCCTCAACGATGCGACGGGGCGCGGCTGGTGGATAGGCCGTCCCGTGGAATTGCCGGGATCGAACCCGCTGCAATTCGACTGGGGCCGTTCCATCGGTTCGCACCTGCTGAGCTGGCCCAAGGAACACGTGATCAAGTGCCTGGTGCAGCTGCACCCGGACGACGCCGTGGAAAACCGGCTGGAACAGGAAGCGCAAATCAAGGCCCTGTACGACGCGGCGCAAGTGAGCGGTCACGAACTGTTGCTGGAAGTCATACCGTCGGAAGCCTTGCCGCACGGTGACGACACGGTCTTGCGCGCCGTCAAACGTCTGTACAACCTCGGTATTTATCCCGAATGGTGGAAGCTGGAAAGCATGTCGGCCCAGCAATGGCAAGCCATCGATGCCCTCGTGCACGAGCGCGACCCGTATTGCCGTGGCGTCGTATTACTTGGCTTGAACGCACCGATCGCCGCCCTGGCCGACAGTTTCCAGCAAGCCAGCGCCAGCACGACATGCCGCGGCTTCATGGTGGGCCGCACCATCTTCCAGGAACCGAGCCGCCGCTGGCTGGCGGGCGAACTCGACGATGCCGGCCTGATCGCCGCCGTGCGCGCCAACTTCGAACAGCTCATTGCCCTGTGGCAGCGTACACGCAACCGTCTGGAGCGTGCGGCATGAGTACGATTCGTTTAACCATGGCCCAGGCGCTGGTACGCTATCTGGCCGCCTTACGGGTGGAGGGGGGCGAACCTTTATTTGGCGGCGCCTTCGCCATCTTTGGCCACGGCAACGTGGCGGGACTGGGCGAAGCGCTGTACCAGTACCGCGACAGCTTCCCGACTTACCGCGCGCATAACGAACAGGCGATGGCGCACTCGGCCATCGCCTATGCCAAAGCGCATATGCGCCGGCGCATGATGGCCGTGACCAGTTCCATCGGCCCGGGCGCGACCAACTTGCTGACGGCCGCCGCGCTGGCGCACGTGAACCGCCTGCCCGTGCTCTTGCTGCCCGGCGACGTCTTCGTCTCGCGCGCGCCCGACCCGGTGCTGCAGCAACTGGAAGACGGCACGGATGGCAGCGTGTCGGTCAACGATGCGTTCAAGCCTTTATCGCGCTATTTCGACCGCATCGTCTATCCGGAACAGCTACTGACGGCCTTGCCGCGCGCCATTGCCGCCTTGACGGACCCGGCCGCTTGCGGTCCCGTCACCTTGTCCCTGCCGCAAGACGTGCAGACGATGGCGCATGACTATCCCGTGGATTTCTTTGAACCGAGAGTCGTGCGTTTCCGCGCCGTGCCGCCTGTTGAACAGGAACTGGAAGAGGCGGCAGCGTTGTTGAAGCACGCGAAGCAGCCGCTGATACTGGCCGGTGGCGGCGTGCTGTATGGCCAGGCCAGCGCCGCCTTGCGGGCGTTTGCCGAGCGCCATGGCATACCCGTGGCGGAAACCCAGGCGGGCAAAAGTGCCTTGCCGTGGGACCATCCGCTGCAGCTGGGCGCCATCGGCGTGACGGGCTCGCCTGCGGCCAACAGTCTGGCGGCGGACGCGGACGTGGTGCTGGCCGTCGGCACGCGCCTGCAGGATTTCACGACCGGTTCCAACTCCCTGTTTGCGCAGGCGCAACTGGTCAGCCTGAACGTCAACAGTTTTGATGCGCTGAAACGCCGCGGCCTGGGCCTGCAGGCGGACGCGACACTCGGCTTGCAAGGCCTGTCGCGGCTGCTGGGCAGCTGGAATAGCGCGGGCCAGTGGATGGACCGGGCGCAGCAGGCAGGGGACGCGTGGCGCGAGACGGTCAAAAGCATCACGGGCCGGCGCGACGTGGCCGGCTTGCCGTACGACGGCGAAGTCATCGGCGCCGTGCAACGTTCTTCAGCGGACTCGACCACCAACGATATCGTCGTCTGCGCGGCGGGCACCTTGCCGACCGAGTTGCATAAACTGTGGCGCACGTCGGCGCCGGGCGGCTACCACATGGAGTACGGCTACTCGTGCATGGGTTACGAGATCGCCGGCGGCCTCGGCGTCAAGATGGCCAAACCGGAATCGGAAGTCATCGTCATGGTGGGCGACGGCAGCTATCTGATGATGAATTCGGAAATCGCCACGTCCGTCATGCTGGACAAAAAACTCATCATCGTCGTGCTCGACAACCGGGGCTATGGCTGCATCAACCGCCTGCAGCAGGCCTGCGGCAACCCTTCGTTCAACAATATGTTGCCCGACAGCGCACCGCACATCGACTTTGCCCTGCATGCGCAATCGCTGGGCGCGCTGTCCGAGCACGTGGCCTCGATTGCCGAGCTGGAGCAAGCCATGCTGCGCGCCCGCGCCGCACCGCGTACCTATCTGATTTGCATCGACACGGACGACACGCGCACGACCGAAGACGGCGGTTGCTGGTGGGAAGTGGCCGTGCCCGAGGTCTCCACGCAGCCAGCCGTGCAAGCTGCGCGCGCCCGTTATGAACTTGACCGCCAAGGACAACAACAATGAACGCACCGACATGGAATGTGAAGATCGGCATCAATCCGATCTCGTGGATGAACGACGATTTGCCGAGCCTGGGTGGCGAAACCCCGCTGGAAACGGCCCTCAAGGAAGGCGCCGAGATTGGCTATGTGGGTTTTGAGCTGGGCAACAAGTTTCCGAAAGATGCCCCGTCCCTGAACGCCGTGCTGGGAAAATACAATCTGGCGTGTGTCTCGGGCTGGTATTCGGGCCGGCTGGCGCAGCGGTCTGTGGAAGAAGAGATTGCCTCCGTCGGTCCGCATTTGCGCTTGCTTGCCGACAGCGGCGCCACCGTCATGGTGTACGGCGAAGTGGCCGACGCCATCCAGGGCGAAGCCCGGCCGCTGTACAAACGCCCGCGCTTCCAGACGCAGCAGCAGTGGCAGAACTACGCCGACAAATTGACGGCCTTTGCCGCCCATCTGCTCGCGCACGGCGTGCGCCTGGCCTACCACCACCACATGGGTGCCTACGTGGAAACGCCGGCCGATGTGGACCAGTTGATGGCTTTGACGGGAGCCGAGGTCGGCTTGCTGTTCGACACGGGCCACATCACGTTTGCCGGCGGCGATGCGCTGGCGGTGTTAAATAAGCACATCGATCGCATCTGCCACGTGCATTGCAAGGACGTGCGCCCCAACGTGGTGAAACTGGCGCGCAATGGCCACTGGAGTTTCTTGCAGGCCGTGATCAATGGCGCCTTCAGCGTACCGGGCGACGGCAGCATCGACTTTCCGGCCATCCTCACCCGCTTGTATCTGCACGGCTATGAAGGCTGGCTGGTGGTGGAGGCGGAGCAGGATCCGGCCGTGGCCCCCAGCTACGAATACGCGAAGATGGGCCATGACTACCTGGCCAAGCTCGTCGCGGCCATTCCGCGCCTGGGCCGGGAGGCGGCATGAGCCCGCTGCTGGTGAAAGCGGACAAGGCCGGCGGCAAGATCGTTGAAGTCACGCCCGCGTCCGCTGGCTGGACGCATGTCGGTTTCGCCGCGCACCGGCTTCAGGCGGGCGAGTCCTTGCAGCTGGACACGGGCAAGCGCGAGCTGTGCATCGTCGTGCTGACGGGCACGGTCACCGTACAGGCCGGCGGTCAAGTCTGGGAAGCTATTGGCGAACGTGCCAGCGTGTTTGAGGACCGTTCGCCGTACGCCGTGTATGTCCCGCTGGATACAACGGTCGGCATCACGGCAGTGAACAACGCGGAAGTGGCGCTGTGCAGCGCGCCGGCCGCGACCCACCGTCCGGCACGCCTGATCGAGCCATCGAGCATGACGCGCTCCGTGCGCGGCAAGGGCGCCAATACCCGCTATGTGTGCGACATCCTGCCGCAGACGGCCGAGGCCGATGGCTTGCTGGTGGTCGAGGTGGTCACGCCGTCCGGCCATTCCTCGAGCTATCCGCCGCACAAGCACGACAGCGACAACGTGCCGCTGGAAAGCTCGCTCGAAGAAACCTATTACCACCGCCTCAATCCCGAGCAGGGCTTTGCCTACCAGCGGGTCTACACGGACGACCGCTCCATCGATGAAGCCATGGCCGTGGAAAACCACGACGTGGTAATGGTGCCCAGGGGCTACCACCCCGTGACCGTGCCGTATGGCTACGACGGCTATTACCTGAACGTGATGGCGGGCCCCAAGCGGGTCTGGCATTTCAAGAACGACCCGGCCCATGACTGGCTGATGACGAAATAACCTAGGATAAGATAATGACAACCCCGATGATTGGCCACTTTATTGGTGGCAACCCGATGGCTTCGCGCTCAGAGCGCACGAGCGATGTGTTCAATCCCGCCACCGGCGCCGTGACGGCCAAGGTGGCGCTGGCCACGCCTTCCGAACTGAACGCGGCCGTGGCCGCCGCCCATGCGGCGTTTCCCGCCTGGTCGCAAACCTCGCCGCTGCGCCGCGCCCGGGTCATGTTCAAGTTCAAGGAATTGCTGGAAGAGCACTCGGATCAATTGGCCGCGCTGATCACGGCGGAGCACGGCAAAGTCTTCACGGATGCCAAAGGGGAAGTCACGCGCGGCATCGAAGTGGTGGAGTTTGCCTGCGGCATCCCGCAAATGATGAAGGGAGAATACTCGGAACAGGTGGCCGGCGGCATCGATGCCTGGTCGATTCGCCAGGCGCTCGGTGTGTGCGTCGGCATCACGCCATTCAACTTCCCCGTTATGGTGCCCATGTGGATGTTCCCGATGGCCATTGCCTGCGGCAATACGTTTGTCTTGAAACCGTCCGAGCGCGATCCGTCGGCCAGCCTGCTGCTGGCGCAATTGCTGACGGACGCGGGCTTGCCCGATGGCGTCTTCAATGTGGTGCAGGGTGACAAGGAAGCCGTGGACGGCTTGCTGCACCACCCGGACGTGCGTGCCGTCAGTTTCGTCGGTTCCACGCCGATTGCCGAATACATCTATGCGACCGGCTGTGCGCAGGGCAAGCGCGTGCAAGCGCTCGGTGGCGCCAAGAATCACATGGTCGTCATGCCCGACGCGGACATTGCCCAGACGGTCGACGCGCTGATGGGCGCCGCGTTTGGCTCGGCCGGCGAGCGCTGCATGGCCATATCCGTCGTCGTGGCGGTGGGCCATGTGGCGGACCAGCTGGTGGAAGCCTTGGTGCCGCGCATTGCCGCCCTGAAAATCACGCAAGGCATGGATTTGTCGGCCGAGATGGGGCCGGTCGTCACGCAAGTGCACAAGGACAAGATCGCCGGCTACATCGCCAAGGGTGTGGAAGAGGGCGCCAAGCTGGTGGCCGACGGGCGCGGTTTCGTGCTGCCCGGCCATGAGCACGGCTTTTTCCTCGGCGGCAGCCTGTTCGACCACGTCACGCCGGACATGACGATCTATAAAGAAGAAATCTTCGGCCCCGTGCTATGCATCGTGCGCGTACCCGATTTCGCCACCGCACTGGACTTGGTCAATGCCCACGAATATGGCAACGGCACGGCCATCTACACGCGCGACGGCAATACCGCGCGCGAATACACGCACAGGGTGCAGGTGGGCATGGTTGGCGTGAACGTGCCGATCCCCGTGCCGATGGCGTTCCACAGTTTCGGCGGCTGGAAGCGCAGCCTGTTTGGCGACCACCACGCGCATGGCCCCGAATCCGTACGCTTCTACACGAAACAGAAGGCCGTCACGCAGCGCTGGCCCGCATCGACGGCTGCCGGCGCCGAGTTTGCGATGCCGACCCTGAAGTAAAGTACCGTGTAAACCCGGCTGGTTCGCTTCTTGCTTACTGCAATGGTTGTGTTTAGCCATTGCAGATCGCTCCCATGACGTCCAGCCGTACCCAGCCTTTGCGCATCGTTGTCGTCAACACTATTGTCGAGCACGGCGTGCACGAGAATGCGGCCTTGGCTGCCCAGGTGCAGCGCGGCAATGCCTTGCGCATCGGCTTGCTGGAATCGGGCTTCGACATCGTCGCCTCGCTGCCAGCCGACCTCTACCTTCCCGAGCGCATCGCGCAACTGCAGCCTGATCTCATTATCATCGATGCCGAATCGGACGCGCGCGACGTGCTCGAGCACATCGTCATCGCCACGCGCGACGAGCGCCGCCCCATCGTGCTGTTTACCGAAGACGGCGCCACGGCCAGCATCGATGCGGCCATGGCGGCCGGCGTGTCCGCGTATATCGTGGCCGGCCTGCATGCCGAGCGCATCTTGCCCGTGCTGAACGTGGCCCTCGCGCGCTTTCGCCAGGAAGAAAAACTGCGCGCCGAATTGCTCGACACGCGGCACAAGCTGCTTGAGCGCAAGGTGATCGAACGGGCCAAGGGCCTGTTGATGACGCATCACGGTTTGACGGAAGAGCAGGCTTACCAGCGCTTGCGCAGCATGGCCATGAACAAGAAACTCAGACTGGCGGAAATTGCCCAGCGCATCCTCGACGTGGAGGACTTGCTGGGATGAAACGCGCATTTCCTGACACATGCTGGTGCAGTGCACCATTCCAGTGCATTTCTGGCTGCCTGGGACGGGCCATGCACAGGCACGGTCCTTGCTGCTGGATGGCTATGGCCCTGCCCATGTCGGCGCGGCAAAACAGTACTTATCAGCAAGGAATGGTATGACACAGCAAGCGGGCACGAGTGCCCACGCGATGCGCTCCATGCATCCGGAAAAACAGACGATACGCATCGGCTACCTGCCGCTGACCGATTGCGCCTCGCTGGTGATGGCGTCAAAACTGGGTCTCGATGAAAAATACGGCATCAAGATCGAACTGAGCCGGGAGATGTCGTGGGCCGGCGTGCGCGACAAATTGAACAGCGGCGAACTCGACGCTGCCCACGTGTTGTATGGTCTCGTGTATGGCGTGCAGATGGGCATTGGCGGGCAACAGCACGACATGGCCGTGCTGATGAACCTCAATCACAGCGGCCAGGCCGTGACCTTGTCGGCGGCGCTGGCGCGCGAGGGCGCTCACGATGGACCATCGCTGGCGCGGCACATGCGCGCTGCGGCGCGGCCATTTGCGTTTGCGCATACTTTCCCGACCGGCAACCACGCGATGCTGCTGCAATACTGGCTGGCCGCGCATGGCATCGATCCGCTGCGCGACGCGCGCGTGATGACGGTGCCGCCGTCGCAGATGGTGGCCGCCTTGCGCGCGGGCCAAATGGATGGCTTTTGCGCCGGCGAACCGTGGGGCTACAAGGCCATCGTCGATGGCGTGGGCGTGACGGCCACCACCAGCGGCGACATCTGGCCCGACCATCCGGGCAAGGTGCTGGGCACCAGCGCCGCGTTTGCGCAGCGGTATCCGAACAGCTGCCGCGCCCTGATCGCCGCCGTGCTCGAGGCGGGGCGCTGGATCGACGCCAGCGACACCAACCGGCTGGCCATGGCGGCCACCCTGGCCGAGCCCGCTTACCTGCATACGCCGCAGGAAACCCTGGCGCCGCGCATCCTCGGCCATTACCAGGATGGTCTGGGCAAGACCTGGGACGAGGCGCACGGCTTGAAGTTTTACGCCGATGGCGCCGTTAATTTCCCGTATTTGTCCGATGGCATGTGGTTCATGACCCAGCACCGGCGCTGGGGCTTGCTGCGCGACGAACCCGATTATCTGGCGGTGGCGCGCCAGGTCAACCGCATCGACCTGTACCGCCAGGCGGCGGAAATGACGGCTACGCCCGTACCAAAATCCCCCATGCGCAGCTCGACCCTGTGCGACGGCGTCGTGTGGGACGGCAGTGCGCCGGAAGCGTACGCGGCATCGTTTGCCATCGGCCATTTTTTCTGATTGGAGAGTGCATCATGGCGCAATGTGGTAGCGTGACCCTGGTCGGCGCCGGTCCCGGCGACCCGGACCTCCTGACCCTCAAGGCGGTGAAAGCCATCGCACGGGCCGACGTGGTGCTGATTGACGACCTCGTCAATCCGGCCATCCTCGCGCATGCGGCACACGGCGCGCGCGTGGTCGAGGTGGGCAAGCGGGGCGGCTGCGCGTCTACGCCGCAAGCGTTCATCGAGCGCCTGATGCTGTCCGAGGCGCGCGCCGGCCTGCACGTGGTGCGCCTGAAAGGGGGCGACCCGTATTTGTTCGGGCGTGGCGGCGAAGAGCGCGCCTACCTGCGCAGCCACGGCGTGGCCGTCGAGGTGATACCGGGCATCAGCAGCGGCCTGGCCGCGCCATCGTCCATCGGTGTGCCGCTCACGCACCGCGGCTGGAGCCAGGGTGCCATCTTCGTCACGGGCCACGGCAAGGATGCCGCGTCCGAGCCGAACTGGTCGGCCCTGGCGCAGAGCAAGCTCACCCTCGTCATCTACATGGGCGTGGCCCGTGTGGCGGCCATCCAGGCCGGCTTGCTGGCCGGCGGCATGGCGCCCGGCACGCCCGTGGCCGTGGTGCAATCGGCCAGCCTGGCCGCCCAGCGCCAGTTGCTGAGTACCTTGCAGCGCTTGCCGGACGACCTGCTGGCCAGCGGCCTGGGCAGTCCCAGCATCATCGTCGTCGGCGACGTGGTGCGCTGCGCCGATGCCTGGGACGACCATGGCGCAAGTACATTGCAGGCTGGGGCGCTGCGGGAGGCTTAAACACCCGGTGTTTTCCAATGCAAGCACCGTGCGCGCTTTTTTTCTTCCACAAGCGCGTCGGGCATGAGCTTTGATAGTATCCTCGTACTTGCTGGGCGGCTGCAGCGCCGCCCATTCGAGGAAACCGGAATAAGCGATCGACAATGCACACTTTGAGCAAGGGCGGGGCGGGATCAGGTATCAGGATATGGGCGGGCGGCCTGTTGCTGGCCCTGGCGGTGGGCGGCGCCCTGTATGCGGGCGCGGCGCGCACGGTCAATGACGATGCCGAACAGCGTTTCGACAATCTCACGCATAGTGCCCAGCACAGCCTGATCACGCGCGTAAAAAGCTATTCCGACCTGCTGCGCGGCCTTGAAGCCCTGTTTCGCACCAGCGAGCATCTGACGCGCCGCCAGTTCCACGATTACGTGGCCGGCCTCGATATCGTGCGCCAGTTCCCGGCCATCGAATCGGTCAACTACGCGGCGGCCGTCCCGTCGGCACAGCGCGCCGCCTTCATCGAAGCCGTGCGCAAAGACACCAGCCTGGCGCCGCGCGGCTATCCCGGCTTCACCATCCGGCCCGCGGGGGAGCGGCCGGAATACACGGTGCTCACCTACCTGGAACCCGATTCCCTGCTGTCCGAACGCATGGGCGTCGACATCGGCGCCAACCCGCTGGTGGCGCAGTCGCTGGCGCAGGCGCGCGACAGCGGCAAGGTCGGCGCGTCGGGGCAGGTGATCATGATCAAGGGGCCGCCCGCGCATGTGGGCCTGGGCATGCGCCTGCCCGTGTACCGCAATGGCATGCCGCAGGGCAGCGTAGCCGAGCGCCGCGCCGCCTACCAGGGTTCCGTCGGCATCGGCTTTGGCGTGGCGCAGCTGGTGCACAGCGCGCTCGAACGCAGCGCCCTGGAACCGCTGCACCTGACCCTGTACAGCGCGGCCGGCCCTTTGCCGGCCAGCGGGGCCCTGTCCATCACGCCGCAGGACCGCCTGCTGTTCAACGATGACGGTGACCTGGCGGCGGCGCCGCCGCAACCGGGCAGCGATGCCGACTATTTCGACCAGGTGCTGCCCGTCGCTTACCAGGGCGGCCTGTGGAAAGCCCATTTCCGCGTGCGCAAGGCGGAGCTGTACAGCCCCTTCGACCGCTATTTTCCATGGCTGGCGCTGGCCGTCGGCGTGGCCGGCACCCTGCTCATTTACGGCTACATTTTTACCCTGTACCGTTCGCGCCGCAACGCCGTGGCGCAGCGCACCCTGCTCGATACGGTGCTCGACAGCGTCGACGCCTACGTCTACATGAAGGATGCCGACCTGCGCTACCGCTACGTGAATGCGCGCACGGCCACCATCCTGGGTCGTCCGGCGGAGCAGCTGATCGGCCGCCAGGATGGCGAGTTGATGCTCGGCGATGCGGCCGCCGCCGCGCAGCGCACGGAGCGCCAGGTCTTCGACAGCGGCGCCAAGTTCGTCGGCGAGGAACGCTTCGTCGATGCGCAGGGCCAGGTGCATCACCTGTGGAGCGTGAAGGTGCCGCTGGGCTTGCCCGGTCCCGTCACGGGCCTGATCGGCCTGTCCACCGACGTGACGGAACTGCATCGCCTGAAAGAGCAGGCCGACGCGGCCAGCCAGGCCAAGAGCGACTTCCTGTCGAACATGAGCCATGAAATCCGCACGCCGATGAACAGCATCATCGGCATGGCGCACCTGGCGCTGAAATCGGTGGCCGACGCGCGCCAGCGCGACTACCTGCAAAAAATCTATCATTCGGGCCAGCATTTGCTGGGCCTGATCAACGACATCCTCGACTTTTCCAAGATTGAGGCGGGCAAGCTGGAACTCGAGGTGCTGGACTTCCGCCTCGACACCCTGCTGGCGAACATCGCCAGCCAGCTGGGCGACGCGGCCGCCGTCAAGGGCCTGGCGCTGCAGTTCGATATCGCGCCGGAGTTGCCGCAGCGCTGGCGCGGCGACCCGCTGCGCCTGGAGCAGGTCTTGCTGAACCTGACCAGCAACGCCATCAAGTTTTCCGACAACGGCAGCATCTTCGTGCGCGTGCGCCAGTCCGAGGAGCGCGGCAGCCACGCCATGCTGCGCTTCGAGGTGCAGGACCGCGGCATCGGCATGAAGCAGGAAGAGGTGGCGCAGCTGTTCCGTTCCTTCCACCAGGCCGACCCGTCGACCACGCGCAAGTATGGCGGCAGCGGCCTGGGGCTGGTGATCAGCAAGCAGCTGGTGGAGCTCATGGGCGGCAAGGTGGGCGTGTACAGCCAGCCGGGCCTGGGCAGCACCTTCTGGTTTACGGCGCGCCTGGAGAAAAGCGCGCAGGCGTCCGACGAGCGCATCGCCGAAGTCGAGCCGGAAGTATTGGGCGTGATACGCGGCGCATCCATCCTGCTGGTCGAAGACAACGTCTTCAGCCAGCAGGTGGGTTGCGAATTGCTGGAAGACGCCGGCGCCACGGTCTGCGTCGCCGGCAATGGCCGCGAAGCGTTGGAATTGCTGGCCCGCCAGCGCTACGACTGCGTGCTGATGGACGTGCAGATGCCGGAGATGGATGGCTTCGAGACGACGCGCCGCATCCGCGCCGACCCGAAACTCACAGGCCTGCTGGTGATCGCCATGACGGCCAACGCGGGCAGCGAAGACCGCGCCCGCTGCCTGGCGTCGGGCATGGATGAATTCGTGACCAAGCCGATCGCCCCGAATCTGCTGTTTCACCTGCTGGCGAAATGGTTCCGTCTGCGCGGCGGTATCGGCAACATCGGCCGCATGCGCGCAAGCGACTGGCAGGCGGCGGCGCCGGCAGCGCCGTCATCGGCAGCCGCGCCGGAATTGCGCGACACGGCCATCCTCGACCTGGCCACCCTGGCCCTCACTTTCAGCAATGACGCCGTGAAGATGCGCAAATACACCCAGCTGTTTCTCGACACGGCGCGCGACGGCATCGCCGAAATGGAGCAGGCCATGGCGCTGGAAGACCTGGGGCGCCTGGCCGACCTGGGCCACCGCAGCAAATCGTCGGCGCTGGCCGTGGGCGCCCATGCCTTTGCGGGCCTGTGCACGTCGATCGAAGGCTTGCGCGTCGGCGGCGACGGGCAGCAGGCGCGCGTCTTGCTGACAGCCCTGAGGCCGGCGCTGGCGCAGGTGGCGGAACAAATTTCCATGGAATTTGCCGCCAGCGACACCCTCTGACGCAAGCAGCGGCGATAATAGGCGTTTGACGCCTCCGGCCACCGGGCCGGAGGCGCGGCAACCCATCGGATCAGCATGCATACACCCGTCACGCCCGGCCTCCTCATCCTGCACGGCAACCAGCTGGAACAGCTGCGCGCCGCTGTCTTCCAGTGGCTGCGCCAGCATCCGCTGGCGCCGCTGGAAACGGACATCTTCCTGGTGCAGTCGAACGGCGTGGCCGAATGGCTGAAGATCGCCCTGGCCGAGGAAATGGGCGTGTGCGCCGCCACGCGCATCGCGCTGCCGGCGCGCCTGCTGTGGGAAAGCTACCGGGGCATGCTGGGACGCGACAGAGTCCCGCGCGTGTCGCCGTTCGACAAGTCCCCGTTGACGTGGCGTTTGATGCGCCTGTTGCCGTCGTTGCTGGCCGACCCCGTGTTCGCACCGCTGCGCTATTTCCTGGCCGATGGCGATTGCGAACGCCGGCTGCAGCTGGCCGAGCGCCTGGCCGACCTGTTCGACCAGTACCAGGTCTACCGCGCCGACTGGCTGGTCGATTGGGCGGCGGGGCGCGACCAGTTGCGCACGGCGCGCGGTGAATCCATCGCCTTGAAGGACGACCAGCGCTGGCAGGCGCAGTTGTGGCGCGCCGTGGCGGCCGACGTCGAGGAGTTCGAACGCGATACGGGCCGCGCCGACATCCACGACGCCTTTCTGGCGGCGATCGCGGCCGACGCCGCGCCGGTAGGCAAGCTGCCGCGCAGGGTCGTGCTGTTTGGCGTGTCGGCCTTGCCGTACCAGACCTTGCAGGCGCTGGCCGCGCTGGCGCGCCACACGCAGGTGGTGCTGGCCGTACCCAACCCGTGCCAGTTCTACTGGGGCGACATCATCGATGGGCGTGACTTGCTGCGCGCGGAAAACAAGCGCCAGCGCCAGCGCAACGGCACCGACCTGGCCGGGATTCCGCTGGAAGAACTGCATGCGCACAGCCACCCGCTGCTGGCCAGCTGGGGCAGGCAAGGGCGCGATTTCATCCGCATGCTCGACGAATTCGACGAACACGCGCAAGCCGAGGGGCGCGACGACAGCCTGCGCATCGACCTGTTTGGCGAGGAAACGGGCGAGACCCTGCTGCAGCAGGTGCAGGTGGCCATCCGCGAACTGCGCCCGCTGGCCGAGCATGAGCAAACGCCGCCCGATGCCGGCGACCGCTCGATCGAATTTCACGTGGCGCACAGCGTGCAGCGCGAAGTGGAAGTGCTGCACGACCAGCTGCTGGCCATGTTCGCGCACAGCGCCGAGACGCTCTTGCGTCCGCGCGACGTGGTGGTGATGGTGCCCGACATTGACACGTTTACGGCCGCCATCCACGCCGTCTTCGGCCAGTACCGGCGCAACGACGAGCGTTTCATCCCGTTCGAGATCGGCGACGTGAAGGACCGCAGCGTGAACCCGCTGCTCGTGGCGCTCGAGTGGCTGCTGCAGCTGCCGCAGCAGCGCTGCCGCCAGAGCGAGGTGCGCGATCTGCTCGACGTGCCGGCGCTGGCCGCCCGCTTCGGCCTGCAGCCGGACGACCTGGTCACCCTGGGCGCATGGATCGAAGGGGCGGGCGTGCGCTGGGGCCTGGACCAGCATCACCGCAGCGGCCTGGGGCTGGGCGCGGCCGGCGAGCAGAATGCGTGGATCTTCGGCGTGCGGCGCATGCTGCTCGGCTATGCCAGCGGCAGTGGCGCCAGCTTCGGCGGCATCGAGCCGTATGCGGAAGTGGGCGGCCTCGACGCGGCGCTGGCGGGCTCGCTGGCGCAGCTGGTCGAGGCGCTGCTGCACTGGCGCACCGTGCTGGCCGGCACGCGCACGCCAGCCGAGTGGGGCGTGCAGGCGCGCGCGCTGCTGGCCGCCTTCTTTGACGCCGACGACGAGGGCGACCGCCTGACCCTGGCGCAGCTGGAAGGCGCCTTGCAGGGCTGGCTGGAAACCTGCGAGCATGCTGGCTTTGTCGAGCCGGTGCCGCTGTCCGTGCTGCGCGTGGCGTGGCTGGGCGCGCTGGACGAGCCGACCCTGAACCATCAATTCGTCTCCGGCGGCGTGACGTTTTGCACCCTGATGCCGATGCGTGCGGTGCCGTTCCGCGTCGTATGCCTGCTGGGCATGAACGATGGCGATTTTCCGCGCCGCGCGCAAAAGGCCGATTTCGATTTGCTGGCGCTGCCCGGCATGGCGCGCCCGGGCGACCGCTCGCGCCGCGACGATGACCGCTACCTGATGCTCGAAGCCTTGCTGGCCGCGCGCGATAAACTGTACGTGAGCTGGGTGGGGCGCAATGTGCGCGACAATTCCGAGCAGCCGCCGTCCGTGCTCGTGTCGCAGCTGCGCGATTACCTGGCCGCCGGCTGGTCGCTGGACCGGCACCTGGTCTCGCTGACCACCGAGCACGCGCTGCAGCCGTTCAGCCGCCGCTATTTCGAGGCCGATGGCTTGCTGACCTACGCGCGCGAATGGCGCGTCGCGCATGCCGATGCGGAGACGCAGGTGCAGTCCGGGGAACTGGCGCTGGGTCCTTACGAGCTCGATCCCGGCACGCGCTTGAAGCTGGGCGAGCTGGCCAGCTTCTTGCGCCAGCCCGTCAAGTACTTTTTCCGCCGCCGCTTGAGCGTGCACTTCGCCGATGCGGCCATGCTGGGCGAGGATGAAGAACCGTTCGGCCTGAATGCGCTCGAACGCTATCTGCTGGAAGACACCATGCTGGACGACGGCGGCGCCGTGGAAGCCTTGGACGACGTGCGCGCCAGGCTGGAAGCGTGCGCGGAAAAGCTGGCGCGCGAAGGCGTGCTGCCCATCGGCCTGATCGGCCGGCAAGTGCAGGCGCAGCTGGTCGAGGCGCTGGTGCCCGTGCGCAGCGCATGGCTGTCCTTGCGTGCCTCGTTCCCGTACGCGGCCGACAAGCGCGCCATCAACTTGCCGTTTGGCGAAGTGCAGATCGACGACTGGCTCGACAAATTGTGCAGCAACGGGCAGGAAACGGCCTGGCTGATGCAGATTTCCTCGAAAGTGACGGACAAGAGCGGCCTGGCGCGCGGCGACAAGCTGATGCTGATGTGGCTGCGCCAGCTGGCTGCCGCGGCCCTCGGTTTTCCCGTCACCGGTTACCTGGTGGCGCGTGACGCGATCGTCAGCATGGCGCCGCTCGATCCGGCCACGTCGCGCGACGCGCTGGCCACTTTGCTGGCGCTGTGGCGCGAAGGCATGAACCATCCGCTGCCGACGGCGTGCAAGACGGGCCTGGCGCTGGTGCGGCAGGGCGACCCGCGCGCCGTCTACGATGGCGGTTTTGACATGACTGGCGAGCGCGCGGAACTGTGTTTGGCCCGCCTGTGGCCCGAGTTTTCCGCGCTGGCCGCTGAGGAAGCGTGGGAAGACTGCACGCGCGAGCTGTATGGTCCGCTGGCCGACTGGCTGCAGGAACACATCACGATCGACCCGATCAGCGCGCCCGATGATGGCGCGGGAGAAGAACAATGACGAGCCATCTGCTCAACCCCCTGGTGTTTCCGCTGCACGGCTCGCGCCTGATCGAAGCGTCGGCCGGCACCGGCAAGACCTGGACCATCGCCGCCCTGTACGTACGGCTTGTGCTAGGGCATGGCGGCGACGACAGCTGCTTTACGCGCCCGCTGCTGCCGGCCGACATCCTCGTGATGACGTTTACCCGTGCCGCCACGCGCGAATTGTCGAACCGTGTGCGCGAGCGCCTGATCGAGGCGGCCGCTTATTTTCGCCACGAATCCGGCGGCAGCGACCCGTTTCTCGATGCCTTGCTCGAATCCTACCCTGACGAGAGCGAACGGCAAAAGGCCGCGCACAGGCTGATGCTGGCCGCCGAGACGATGGATGAAGCGGCCATTTTCACCATCGACGCCTGGTGCCAGCGCATGCTGCGCGAGCATGCGTTCGACAGCGGCAGCCTGTTCGACGAGGAACTGGTCAGCGACGAGCAAGCCCTGTTCGAGGATGCGGCCCACGATTACTGGCGCCAGCAAGTCTATCCCTTGCCGCCGCTGGCGCTCGACGCGCTGCTGGCCTGCTGGCCCGACATCGGCGCCCTGAAGAAGGGCGCGCGCGAGCTGGCGCGCCGCGCGGACATCATGCGCATGGCGGACGAAGAGCCGTTGTCGGCGCTGATCGCGCGCGAACAGCGGGCGCTGGCCGCGCAGCTGGCCACCCTGAAGGCGGGCTGGGTCGAGCGCGTGGACCAGATGGCGATGTGGATCAATGACCACCGCGCCGCCAATCCCAAGTGTTTTAATGGCGTCAAGATGAAGCCGGAAAACCTGGCGAAGTGGTTCGACGGCTTGCGTAAATGGGCGCACGATCCGCTGTTGCTGCTGCCTGCCATCACGGCCAAGGCGTGGGAACGCCTGACGCCGTTCGGTATCGAGGATGCGTTTGCCAAGAGTTTCACGGCCCAGGTGCCCGAATGCTTCGAGCATACGGAGGCGCTGGGGATCGCCCTGGCGGGTATCACGCCGCTGGCGCACAAGCTGCACCTGCATGCGGCGGCGGCCATCGCGCGGCGCATGGATCAGTTAAAACGCCAGTCGCGCCAGTTCGGCTTTGCCGACATGCTGCAGCGCCTGCACGACGCGCTGGCCGGCGAAAATGGCGCGGCCCTGCGCCAGCGCATCATCGACCAGTATCCGCTGGCCATGGTCGATGAATTCCAGGATACGGCGCCGGCCCAGTACCAGATTTTCAACCTGCTGTACCGGATTGCCGACAACGATCCCGCCCTGGGCCTGTTCCTGATCGGCGACCCGAAGCAGTCGATCTACGGTTTTCGCGGCGCCGACATCCAGAGCTACCTGGCGGCGCGGCGCGCCACCACCGGACGCCACTACCAGCTGGGCACCAACTACCGTTCGACGGCCCCGCTGGTGGCGGCCGTCAACCAGCTGTTCCTGCACGCGGAGCGCGACGAGGTGCCGGCCGGCGCCTTCCGCTACCGTAAATTGGGCGAGAATCCGCTGCCGTTCGAGGCCGTCGACGCCAAGGGCCGCGCCGAACACCTGGTGAACGCCGGCGGCCCGCTGCCGGCCCTGCTGGCCGCCTGCGCCAGCGATGAAGCGCTGCGCGGCGACAGCTACCGCGAGTATTTCGCGCAGCACTGCGCCGAACATATCGTCGCCATGCTGGGCGATGCGCAAGCCGGTTTCGCTGGCCCCGACGGTTTTACGCGCCTGCAGCCGGCCGACGTGGCTATCCTCGTGCGCGACCGCAAGGAAGCGGCGGCCATCCGCCGCGCGCTGGCGCGCCGCCGTGTCGCCAGCGTCTACCTGTCCGACAAGGATTCCGTCATCGACAGCGAGGAAGCGCAAGACGTGCTGCGCTGGCTGGCGGCGCTGGCCAACCCGCTCGACGGGGGGCTGGCGCGCGCCGCGTTTGCCACGCGCACCATCGGCCTGTCGCTGGGCGAGCTGGCGCGCCTGTCGAGCGATGAACTGGAATGGGAACGCAGGATCGAGCAGCTGAAGGCCCTGCACCTGATCTGGCAGCGCCAGGGTGTGCTGGCCATGCTGCGCCGCTTCATCCATGAATTGCAGCTGCCGGCCATGCTGCTGCAGCAGACGGGCGGCGAGCGGCGGTTGACGAATCTGCTGCACCTGGCCGAACTGCTGCAATCGGCCAGCCGCCAGCTCGATGGCGAGCAGGCGCTGATACGCTGGCTGGCCGAGCAGATCGCCGGCGAAGGCGAAAACGGCGACGAGCGCGTGCTGCGCCTGGAAAGCGATGCGGAGCTGGTGAAGGTCATCACCGTGCACAAATCCAAGGGGCTCGAATACCCGCTCGTGTATCTGCCGTTCGCCGTCACGGCGCGCAAGGTGGATAAGCGCAACCGCAGCTTCTTCGAGTATGCGGGCGAGGATGGCGAACGCCGCCTCGACCTGTCCTTGTCCGACGAGGCCATGGCGTTTGTGGAAGAGGCGCGCATTGAGGAAGACTTGCGCCTGCTGTACGTGGCCCTGACGCGGGCGCGCCACTTCCTGTGGCTGGGCGTGGCCGCCCAGGCCGCGCGCAAGGCGGGCGAGAACACCTTGCACGAATCGGCGCTCGGCTACCTGCTGACGGGCGGCGACAAGCTGCCGTTCGACCAGCTGCAGCTGCGCTGGCAGCAGGTGGCGGGCAGCTGCGACGCCATCTATGTCAGCACCTTGGGGCAGCCCGACGCCTGCACGGTGCTGGACCGGGTGGAGCGGCGGCCCGAGTTGCGGCCCGCGCCCGTGTTCGCGGGCGAATTCGAGCGCGACTGGTCGGTGGGCAGCTTTACGTCGCTGACGCGCCAGATCGGCGCCGTGGCGGCAGCGCACGTGCCGCAGCGGGCGCTGGAAGAAACCTTGCTGGAAGATGGCACGGCTGTCGCCGTGGCCTCGCCGATGCACATGGGCGACGCGCCATGGCACCGTTTTCCGCGCGGTTCCGTGCCCGGCAATTTCCTGCACGAGCAGCTCGAGTGGATGGGCGGCGAAGGTTTTGACAGCGTCCATGATGACAACTTCAACACCCGCCTGGCCGCGCGCTGCGAGCGGGCCGGCTGGGGCCACCGCCAGGACGACGCCATCGCCTGGCTCAGGGAAATCGCCCTCACGCCGCTGCCGCTGCTCGATGCCTCGCTGTCCCAGCTGGACAGCACCCTGTCCGAGATGGAGTTCTGGTTCCCCAGCGAGCATTTGTCCACGGCGGCGCTCGACCAGCTGTGCACGCGCTTGCTGCTCGACGGCGCACCGCGTCCCGTGCTGCCGCGGCGCCAGCTGCACGGCATGCTGAAGGGTTTTGCCGACCTGGTCATCGAACAGGATGGCCGCTACTGGGTGCTCGACTACAAGTCGAATGCGCTGGGCGCCAACGACGCGGCCTACCACACGCAGGCGCTGGCGGCCGGCATGGCGCAGCACCGCTACGATATCCAGGGCGCCATCTACATGCTGGCCCTGCACCGGTTGCTGAAAAGCCGTTTGGGCGACGCCTACGACCCGGCCGAACACCTGGGCGGCGCCATTTTCCTGTTCCTGCGCGGCATAGCGAATGCGGACACGCATGGCTGCTACTGGCTGGCGCCGCAGCTGGAACTGCTGGACGGCCTCGATCAACTGTTAGAAGAAACGGAACACCATGCAGCATAGTGAGCAGATGGATGCCTTGTTCAGCCATATCGACGGCGTTGCCGAGGCGGGGCACCTGCGCCGCCTGAGCGCCGCCTTTGCCCGCTTCATCGGCACGCTGGACGAGGGCGCGCCGAATGCGTCCGCCGTGGCCGTGGCCTGCGTCGTGCTGTCCGAGCTGGAAGGGCGGGGGCACAGCTGCCTGATGCTGGCAGACCTGGCCAGCGAACCGTCGCAGTTGCTGGGCTGGAGCGAGGAGCTGTGGCATGCGGTGCTGGCCGTTTCCGGTCCGTTGCCGGACAGCGTCGAGGGCTGGCGCGCGCTGCTGGCCGGCGCGCCGCAGGTGTGGACGGTGGGCGAGGCCGACGTGCGCCAGCCGCTGGTGCTCGATGGCGACCGTTTGTACTTGCGCCGCTACTGGCGCGATGAAAGCCTGGTGGGCGAAAAAATCGCCGCGCGCGCGCAGGATTTGACCAATCCGCCGCTGGCGCAGGTGCGGCTATGGCTCGACATCCTGTTCGACCAGCCCACGCAGGACGGTGGCCCGGACTGGCAAAAAGTGGCGTGCGCCATCGCCCTGCGCGGCAAGGTGGCCATCATCACGGGCGGCCCGGGGACGGGCAAGACCTACACGGTAGCCAGTTTGCTCACTTTGCTGTTTGCCGTCTCGCCGCAGCCGGAGCAGCTGCGCATCGCGCTGGCCGCGCCGACCGGCAAGGCGGCCGCCCGGCTGAAGCAGTCGATCGACAAGGCTCTGGAGGGGCTGGCGGCCAAGGCGGGCGATGCGCTGCCCCTGCTGGAACTGGCGCGGCGGATGGGCGCGGCGCGCACCCTGCATAGCTTGCTGGGCGCGCGGCCCGATACGCGCGCCTTTGCCCATCACGCGGGCAATCCGCTCGACGTCGACGTGCTGATCGTCGATGAAGCGTCGATGGTGCACCTGGAGATGATGGCGTCCGTGCTCGACGCCTTGCCACCCGCGGCGATATTGATCCTGCTTGGCGACAAGGATCAATTGGCATCCGTGGAAGCGGGCGCCGTGCTGGGCGACTTGTGCCACGATGCGCAGGCGGGTGGCTACACGCCGGCTACCATCGCGTATGCGCAGGCGGCCAGCGGCGTGGCCATTCCGCCCGACTTCGCGGGGGCCGCTGGCGCGTTGGCGCAGCAGACGGTGATGCTGCGCCACAGCCACCGTTTCAGCGGTCCGATCGGCGAGCTGGCCTTGGCCGTGAATGGCGGCAGGCCCGATCTTGCCAAAGCGTGCTTCGCCGGCGACAGCGGCGGCCAGCTGGCGTGGAGCGTGAGCGCGCAGCCGGACGAGGTGCTGCGCCTTGCCTTGCGCGGGCGGGCCGATGCGCCGGGCGGCTACCAGCCTTACCTGGCGCTGGTCAATGCCGGCGAAGCGGCGTACGCGCAGCATGACGACTGGGTGCGCGCCGTGCTGCACGCTTTCGAGTCGTTCCGCATCCTGTGCGCCGTGCGCGAAGGCGAGTGGGGCGTGGCGGGCTTGAACACGGCCATCGAGCTGCGGCTGGAAAAGGAAGGGCTGATACGCCGCAGCGAATGGTATGTGGGCCGTCCCGTGATGGTCACGCGTAACGATTACGGCACGGGCGTGTTCAATGGCGACATCGGACTGACCCTGCGCGATCCGGCGCGGCCGGGATCATTGCGCGTGTACTTCCTGGAAGGCGAGAACGTGCGCAGCGTGCTGGCCACGCGCTTGCGCCACGTGGAGACGGCGTTCGCCATGACCGTGCATAAATCGCAGGGTTCGGAATTCCGGCACACGGTGCTGGTGCTGCCGCAGGAAGGCGGCGCCATGCTGGCGCGCGAACTGGTCTATACGGGCATCACGCGCGCGCGCGACTTCTTCACCCTCGTCTCGCCCACGCAGGCCGTGCTGTTCGACGCGATTCTGCGCCGCACGCAGCGGGCCAGCGGCTTGAGGGGGCTGATCGGCAGATAGGGTTCGACAGATTTCCGTGCAGAAATATATGTGTTGTATTCCGAATATTGATGATAATTGTTCCGATTTTTGTGTGAGAATGCCTTCATAGAGAAATAGTGCAAAAGCACTGTTTCTCGTCACTAAAATCGAAACGAGGAGTCCATCATGTTGTCTTCCCTTCGCACGCGGCTGGTGCTCATTTGCGTGGCCATCGTCGTACTGTCCATGCTGGCCTTGTCGGTCGCCAATTACGTCACCACGCGCAGCAGCATGCTGGCGTCGTCGGACCAGCAGATGCAGCAGCTGTTGCAAAGCCAGTCGGCCGTGCTGGCGCAATGGGTCGATGGCAAGAAAAAGGTCATGGCGTCCGTCGTCATGTCGGCCGAGACGTCCGATCCGCTGCGCGCCTTCCAGATCGCAGAAAAGGCTGGCGATTTTGCGGAAGTGTTCATCGGCTACGCGGACAAGCGCTCCGTGTTTACCCATCCGGGCCGCCCGGCCGATTTCGATCCCACGGCGCGCGCCTGGTATACGGACACGGTCAAGGCGGGCGTGCCGATGCTCACGCCGCCGTACGTGGACGCGGCCAGCCACAAACTCGTGGTGTCGTTCACGGCGCCCGTCGGGCCGAAAGAGGCATTGCTGGGCGTGGCGGGCGCGGACGTGCTGCTCGATACGGTGATTGCCAACGTGGTGGCGATCAAGCCGACGCCGCACAGCTTTGCCTTCCTCGTCGACCAGAGCGGCACCATCATCGCCCACGCGAACAAGGACCTGAGCCTGCAGCCGGTGGCGAAACTCGATGCCGCGCTGTCGGCCGCGCAGGTCAACCGGCTGGAAAGCGCGCGCACGAGCGAGGCCGTGCGCCTCAATGAGCGCGACGGCAAGCTGTACGTCACGCGCGTGGCGGGCACCGACTGGCTGCTGGCCGTGGTGCTCGACCAGCAGGAAGCCATGCAGGCGTTGCAGACGATGCTGACGACGGCCACCGTCACGGCCGCGCTGCTGACGGGGCTGGCCGCGCTGCTGCTGTCGCTGCTGGTGTTCAAGATGCTCAAGCGCCTGGAACTGGTGCGCGACGCGCTCGACGACATCGCCTCGGGCGAGGGCGATCTGACGCGCCGCCTCGACGCTTCCGGCGTGGATGAACTGGCGCAGATCGCCGGCGCCTTCAACCGCTTCATCGACAAGATCGCCGCCGTGCTCGTGAAAATCCGCACGGCCAGCGAATCGGTCAAGGTATCGTCATCGGAAATCGCCGCCGGCAACCAGGACCTGTCGTCGCGCACGGAACAGCAGGCGAGCTCGCTGGAAGAGACGGCCGCCTCGATGGAGGAGCTGACCAGCACGGTGAAACAGAACGCGGACAATGCGCGCCAGGCGAACCAGATGGCGCAATCGGCGTCCGGCGTGGCCAGCAAGGGCGGCCAAGTGGTGGCGCAGGTGGTCGATACCATGGCGTCGATCAACGATTCGTCGAAGAAGATCGTCGACATCATCAGCGTCATCGACGGCATCGCCTTCCAGACGAATATCCTTGCGCTCAATGCGGCCGTGGAAGCGGCGCGCGCGGGCGAGCAGGGACGGGGCTTTGCCGTGGTGGCGACGGAAGTGCGCAGCCTGGCGCAGCGTTCCGCGGGCGCGGCGAAGGAAATCAAGCTGCTGATCGACGATTCGGTGAGCAAGGTCGATTCGGGCGCGCGCCTCGTCGACGAGGCTGGCGCGACGATGCAGGAGATCGTCGACAGCGTGCGCCGCGTCACCGACATCATGGGCGAGATCACGGCCGCCAGCGTCGAGCAGAGTTCCGGCATCGAACAGGTGAACCAGGCGATTGCGCAAATGGACCAGGTGACGCAGCAGAACGCGGCCCTGGTGGAAGAGGCGGCCGCCGCGGCGGAAAGTCTGCAAGACCAGGCCAGTACCCTGGCGCAGGTGGTGGGCGTGTTCAAGCTCGATGAAGGGCAGGCGCCGGCGCCTGTCAAACCGGTGGTGCGCACCGCCATCGCGCCGCGCATCGCCAGCCGCCCGGCAACGACGGCCGCCGTCAAGCCCGAACGCAGCGAAGAGTGGGAGACTTTCTAAGTAGCGTTCAAGCGCGCCGGGGCGCCAGGGTCGGCGCCATCTGTTTCGCCACCTCGAAAAAAGCGTTGGTGGCCGGCGTATTCTGGCGCCGGTCGCGCACGGCCAGGCCCACCTTGCGGCTGACGGGGGGATTCAAGGGCAGGGCGACCAGCTCCGGATACTGCTCGCGCAGCCGCTGGGGCAGGGCCAGTTCGGCGACGATGGACAGGCCGTCACCGCGGCTGACCATGTCGAGGATGGTGATGACCTGGCTGATGCGGTACGGTACCTGCGGCTGCAGGCCCGCGTTGGCGAACAGCGGCTCGATCAGGCAGGCGCAGCCCGCCTCGGACATGATGAACGGCCCTTCGCACAATTGGGCCAGGGTGATGGCCGTTTCGCTGGACAGCGGGTGGCTGCGCGGCACCAGCGCCATCATCTGGTCTTCCACCAGCGGCGCCGTATCGAAACGTTCGTCGGGCAGCACGACGAAGCCCACGTCGACCCGGCGCTCGCGTATCCACTGCACCACTTCATGGTCGGCGCCTTCGTCGATGCGCAAGTCGATGCCCGGATAGCGCAGGCGGAATTGCGCCGTGATGGCTGGCAGCAGATTCAAGGACGACGTCGGGCCGAAGGAGCCGATGCGCAGGCTGCCCTGGCGCTGGCCCAGCACGTCGGCCGCTTCCTGGCGCATGGCTTCGGACAAGCCCAGGATTTCGCGCGCGCGCACGAGCAGCTGGCTGCCCACGTCCGTCAGCTCGGCCGAGGCCTGGTGGCGCACGATGAGGTCCACGCCCATCTCCTTTTCCAGCGCTTTTAATGCATGCGAGACGGCCGACTGGCTGATACCCAGCTGCGCGGCGGCGGCGGAAAAGCCGCGCAGTTCGGCCACCAAAGTAAAAATTTCCAGTTGCGTGAAGGTCATGACGTGGTTTCTTTGTGCTATGAGTATTTACTCATTATTTCATGAGTTGATATTAGTATTAATATATAAGTATACCGCACGTGCGGCGCCGCCGCGCAAGCGACATCATAGGACTTTCCATGCGTACTTCCGCCATATCTTCAGCCGCCTTGCCTGCCGTGCAATCGCCGCTCGTCTACCTGAAACTGATTTTCGTCGCCCTGTTCTGGGGCGGTACCTTTATCGCGGGGCGCGTGCTGGCGCAGCAGATGCCGCCCATGACGGCGGCCAGCGGACGTTTCGGCGTGGCCGTACTGCTGCTCGTCGTGCTGGCGTGGAAGCTGGAAGGGGGCTTGCCGCGCCTGGACCGCAAGCAATTGATGACGACGGCGGCGCTGGGCCTGACGGGCATTTTTCTGTACAACCTGTGCTTCCTGGCCGCGCTGTCGCGCATGCCGGCGGGGCGCACGGCTTTATTTGTCGCGCTGAACCCCATCGTCACGGCGCTGGCCTCGGCCATGCTGTTCCGCGAACGGCTCGGATCGTTCAAGTGGCTGGGCATCATGCTGGCGTTTTGCGGCACGGCCATCGTCATCACGCGCGGGGATCTGGCCGGCGTGCTGCACGGCACGGGCGGCGGCATCGGCATGGGTGAAGTGTTCATGTTCTGCGGCATCTCCAGCTGGGCCGCCTATACCCTGATCGGCCGCGTGGCGCTGAAGGGCTTGAGCCCGATCGCCGCCACCACGTATGCCTCGATGTGGGGCTTGGCTTTCCTGCTGGTGGGGGCGGCCGTGGAATTTCCCACGGTGCCGTGGCACAGCTTCGGCTGGCAAGTGTGGGCCGCCATCGGCTACCTGGGCGTGTTCGGCACGGTGATCGGCTTTGTCTGGTATTACGAGGGCGTCAAGGCGCTGGGACCGTCGCGCACGGCTGTCTTCAACAACCTTGTGCCCGTGTTCGGCATCGTGCTGGCGGCGGTGCTGCTGGGCGAGCCGGTGCTCGCCTCGATGCTGGTGGGCGGCGCGGTGACGATTGCCGGCGTGGTGATGACCAACCGGCAAGCGAAATAATTACTTTGCGCGGCGGCGCTTCGATGGCTTCGCCGGCGCCTTCTTGTGCCGGCTGACCGAGGCGCGCATCACCTTCGGCTCTTCGATGCCGTTCTCGGCCGCCAGCATGCGGCGGATGTTGACGGCGTCCATGGCGCGCACGGAATTGGCGCGCGCGTTGAGCAGGATCATGGTGGCGAACTTGCCGGCCGACTTGATGCGCATGATCAGGCAGCGGCCCGCTTCATTCGTGTAGCCCGTTTTCGACAGGCCGATGTCCCAGCCCTTGGCGCCCACGAGGCGGTTCGTGTTGTGGTATTCCACGTCGCGGCCCTTGATCTGGATGACGTCCTTCGAATCCGTGGTGATGCGGCTGATTTCCGGGTAGCGCGAGGCGGCCACGGCCATCTTGACGAGGTCGGCCGCCGTCGACTGGTTGTTCGGCGACAAGCCCGTCGGTTCTTCGATCACGGTCTGGCGCATGCCCAGGGCCTTGATCTTGGCATTGACGGCCACGGCAAACGCCGTCGGGCCGCCGGGGAAGGTGCGCGCCAGCGAGGCGGCGGCGCGGTTGTCGGACGACATCAGCGCCAGTTGCAGCACGTCGTGGCGGCTCAGGCTGGCGCCCACGGGCACGCGCGAGGTGCTGTGCTTCAGGGTATCGACGTCCTCGCGGTCGATGCTGATCTCTTCTTCCATGTTCGCCTTGGAGTCGAGCACGACCATGGCTGTCATGAGTTTGGTCAGCGAGGCGATGGGTACCACCACGTTGGAATTTTTTTCAAGCAAGACTTTGCCTGTACCGTCTTCGACCACCAGTATCGACTGGGAACCGAAGGGCACGGCGATGGCCGCTGTCGAAAGCGTCATCAGCACCGCGGCGAACATTTTTTTGAGCATGGGATTGTATGTGGAAAAGCAGTTTTGGGGCGCCATCGTGGGCGCTGCGCGCAAATCCGGAACGGGGCCGCGCGGGGACGCGGCGTGTATCTCGGAGGCAATATTTGCCAAGCTTAGACAATACCATTAAAGATCAAGCGATGTCTACGGTACAGGCCCGCAACAGGCGGCGTTGCGGCCAATTTGGCAAATAAAAACGGCTATTCTTGCCGTAGTGAAAATTGTTACGCAATTATTGATTTCATCTTGGAAACTTCGTATGATTTGAGCAATATTGATGGCGAGGGCCAGGCGGGCGCCGCGCGCTTCGTCGTTGATGCCTGCCGCTTCGTGCTTCGTCGCCCCGCGCTATGCCCCGCAACAGGGGCGCCGTAGACTGCGTTCATGCCTGAATCACAGACCACGGAGAACGCATCGTGTTAAAAAAATATACGGATTGGTACCGCAGCGTCGATGAGGAATCGCTGCTGGTGCTGAAACGCCCCGAGATGGCGGAGCAGGTGCAGGGACGGATGCGCCGCTACATCGCCATGAAGCTGGTCAAGTTGACGCCGATCGAGCGCCAGCAGTTGCACGATTTCTTGCTCAAGTACCGCGGCGCCGGTTTTTACATCGCCGCGTGCAAGCTGATGCTGTTGTTCAGCGCCATCGGCGTCGCACTGCACTTGCTGCTGCCGGCCAAGTTCGAATTGCTCAAGGCCCTCGTCTTCAGCAACGGCCTGGGGTTTGCGCTGGTGTGGGGCCTGGTGGGCGTCTGGTTCAATTACCGCAGTTCCGTGCGCAACAAGCTCAAGAAACTCTTGCTGATCGTGTCGACCTGCGTGGCCGGGGTGGCCGTTGGCGTGCTGCTGGCCGGCTTGAGCGATACCGGTTCCATGGACATGGCTTTCGAGCGTTTGCTGCGCGTGGGCGGCACGGCCTTGCTCGTGGCTTGCCTGTTTTACATGGTGCCGCTGGCGATCGTGACCACCTGGCGCAACCGCCAGTACGAAGCGCTGACCCTGCAGCTGCAGCAGGATGCCGAGCGCGATCGTCTGGCGCGCGAACTGAGCGAATCGCAGCTGCGCCTGCTGCGCGCGCAGATCGAGCCGCATTTCCTGTTCAACACCCTGGGCGCCGTGCAGCAACTGGCCGAGCAGGGAGCGCAAGGCGCCGGCAAGGCCGCCGCATTGACGGCCGATCTGATCGCCTTCTTGCGCGCCAGCCTGGCGGAGATGCGCAGCGAGCAAGTGCCCTTGCAAAGCGAGTTCGACATGGTGGCCGCGTATTTGCGCGTGATGCAGGCGCGCATGGGTTCGCGCTTGCGCTATGCGCTGGACTTGCCGGCCGAGTTTGCGCACGCGACGATTCCCAGCATGATCTTGCTGACCTTGGCGGAAAACGCCATCAAGCACGGTATTGAACCATCGTTGCGCGGCGGCGAGATCCGCCTGTCGGCGCTGCGGGTGGGCGGCATGCTGCGCCTGCGCGTGCAGGATACGGGCATGGGTTTGCCTGCCGGCGGCGCCGACAGCGCACAGGGCGGCGGACTGGGCCTGGAAAACGTGCGCAGCCGGCTGTTGCTGTCCGATCCGTCCGCCAGCCTGACCCTGCGCGATGGCGAAGAGGGCGGCGTGATCGCCGAAATATTGCTGCCCATCAAAATTGAAACGAGCCTGAAAGAAGCTGCCGCATGAATACCACCATCCTGATCGCCGAAGACGAACCGCTGATGCGCGAACGCCTGCAAAGGCTGCTGGCGCAAGCCTGGCCCGAAGCGCACGTCGTGCTGGTGGCGGAAAACGGCAACGATGCCTGGGACGGTTTCCTTGAGCATGAGCCGGACGTGGTCTTTCTCGACATCCGCATGCCAGGCCTGTCGGGCCTGGAAGTGGCCGAGCGCATCGGCAAGCGCGCCCACGTGGTGTTCGTCACGGCCTACGACCAGTACGCCGTCGATGCGTTCGACGCAGGCGCCGTCGATTACCTGCTCAAACCCGTGCAGGCCGAGCGCTTGCAGCGGGCGCTGGCCCGGCTGCGCGACAAGCTCGGCGCGCAGCCGGCCGACATGGCCAATCTATTGCAGTCGCTGCGCGCCGCCTTGCCGGCGCCGCCGCGCGACAAGTTGAAATGGATCAAGGCCAGCGTGGGCAAGCAGATCCGCCTGATCGACATCGACGACGTGCTGTTCTTCCAGGCCGACACCAAGTACACGCGCGTCGTGCTGGCCGGTTCGGAAGCGCTGGTGCGTACGCCCTTGAAGGATTTGCTGGGCGGCCTCGACCCGGAGCAGTTCTGGCAAATCCACCGCGGCACCATGGTCAACGTGAAAGCCATCGAGGCGGCCGAACGCATCGACGCCGAGCGCATGCAGGTGCTGGTGCGCGGCAGCACGGAAAAGCTGCCCGTCAGCCGCACGTTTACATATCTGTTCCGCGATTAGCTGGCAAGGCAAACGCCGCGCGCTTACTGGATCTTGGCGATCGACACTTCCGTCGATTTGACCAAGGCGATGACTTCGCTGCCCACCTTCAAGTCCAGGTCCTTGATCGAACGCGAGGTGATCACCGACGTGACGATGCCGTGCGGCGTTTCCACATCCACTTCGGAGACTACGGGGCCAAAGATGATTTCCTTGATCTTGCCGCGAAACTGGTTGCGTACATTCACTTCCGAGATAGCCATGATATTTCCTTTGTGCCCGTAATACGCCAAGCGGCGCGACAAGGCCAGAGTACGGCGCGCGCACGCTTTTGACCACGAATCGATGCGCATATCGATATGCGGAAAGGTTTCGTGGAAAGTGCCTCAGAAGGCAGCCGGAAGGTGCGCTATCGCGTTATTGAGGACCAGGTCGCATCGCTCCATCATGTCTTTATATTTTTCGGGCACATCCTTGTTGCGACTGAAACGGTTGAGCATATTGATGCACATGTCAGTCAAATGATTTTTCTGCAAGATCTGGTCGACGATATGTTGCGTGGCCCTGGAGATATGCCCGGCTGCTTCTGGAGAAAGTTGATTGCCGCTCTTGTCTGCCACGGTCACAAACCCGGCCCCCAACTTGCTCGCTTCGACTTGCCGCTCCAATGACGCTACCTTGTCCTGGGCGGATACCACAGCCGCTCGCGCGACAACGACATCGGCCAGCGCGGAACTGTTCTTGCCGTCCTTTGTCTGATCTTCCTGAAGCGCCGCCTTGTCATGCTGATCGCCGGTACTTTTGCCTGGTTCAGTTGCGGTGTCGCTCAAGTGCCTGAGCGTTGTCTTTTTGTCGTTGAGATCAAGTTTTGCCTGCTCGAGTTTGCTTTGCAATTGCTGGGTGGCCTCCGTATCTGTCACCGGCATATTGCTTATCTTGCGCGGAGTCATCGTGCCGGTCAATTGTTCGATGGCCAATACACCCAGTGTGAGATCTTGCGAGCGAGCCATCAGCATCATGACATCGCCGTCGGACAGCCAATTGTTTTGTGCAAACGCACAGATACGGAACAGATGTTCGCGCATCAAGGTGATCGATTGCGAATGCAGGCCGACACTTTGCGAATTGGCCTGCAACGCATTCGATACCGAAGCTGCGTTGTTGGCGGAGCTGACGGATGCGCCCAGCGATGAAATATAGGCTTGCAATGCGTCAGGGGTGGGCTCGGCACAAATGACACCCTTGGCATCGGCATATGCGAGGCGTTGCGGCGCATCCAGATGTATCGCAGTGGCCTGCTTGGGCAGTGCCGTAGCACGATCGATGGTGTTGAAATTGGCGCAGGCCGAGAGCGACAGTATTAGGGCGCTGCTCACGGCCAGGCGCCAGGAGGTATGGGTGAGGCGGGCCGGCACAGTCTTGTCGGAAACGTTGGTAGGCATGGTGGGCATGATGTGGCTCCTTGAACGTTGATGCTTGCATTGATCGGCTGGCGACGCCGCCGCAGGCCGCCGCCATTGACAACATCGTGCCTGCCTTGGTGCGCGTGCACATCCTCCATATGAAGGATGTGGCGCTATTGGGAGGGGGCGTGAATACAGACGGCGCCGATCCGGTTATCGCCGCCTTTTACCGGGCGGCATTGGAGCCACCGCAGTGGAGCGTGGCCATGCGCGCGTTCGCCGGGCTGGCGGGCGGCGACGTGGCTTGCTGTTTCCTGAAGGCGGAAACGGGCGCGGTGCCCTCGCGCTGCTATGTGACAGGGCTGGACCCGTCGGCCTGGGAGGATGGCTACCGGCGCTACTATCACGCGCTCGATCCTGGCTATGCGGTGCTCACGCGCGCGCCGCCCGGGCGCATGCATCTGATGCAGGATTATTTCAGCGAGCAGGCCGTGGCGCGCAGCGAGTATTTCCAGGATTTCTATTTGCGCGCGGGCGTGCGCTATTCGTGCAGCGGCGTCGTGCGCGACAACGGCGCGCTCACCATCTTGTCCGCGCACCGCGCCACGGGGCAGGGTCCGTATGATGCGAATACGCGCGTCCAGCTGCAGCGCGTGCTCGATCATCTGCCGAATGTGTTTTGCCTGCGCGATACGGCCCAGCAAGCCCAGGCGCATGGCGCGCTGGGCTGGGAGGCGCTTGATGCCTTGCCGCGCGCCATCTTGCTGGTCGATGCCTGCCTGCGGCTGGTTTTCATGAATCTTGCGGCGCAGCGCTTGCTGGCCGCCACGTCGCCGCTCGCCTCCGTGATCACCTTGCATGGCGGAAACGTGGCTGTGCGCATGAGTCAGTTGCAGCAGCAACTGGCGCAGCGTGTGCGGCAGGCCTGTGCCGGACTGGCGTGCCACCGTCCCGCGCCCTTGTATGCGAGTGATGAAGACGGCCGGCCCGCACTGGAAATTGGCATCCTGCCGCTGCCCGTGCGCATCGGCCCGGCAGACGGGGAGGGCGCCAGTCTGGCCATGCTGTCCTTGCGGCCACTGTTCAGGGCAGGGCGGCGGCATTGGCCCGGCGCGGCCGAGCGGCCATGTGGCTTGACGGGCGCGGAATGGTCGCTGGCGCTGGCCTTGGCCGACGGCATGGAACCGGTCGAGTATGCGCAGCGCCAGGGTGTGCGCATCAGTACCGTGCGCAGCCAGATACAGGCCATCCTGGCCAAGACGGGCACGCACCGCAGCAGCGAGATCGCCAGCCTGTTCAGCGCGCTTGAGTGGCACGCTGGCGCACCGCCATAAAAAAACCGGGACATGTCCCGGTTTTTGCTGATACGGCAGAGATTACTTCTGATAAATCTTGTCGAACTCGCCGCCATCGTCAAAGTGTTTCTTTTGCGCTTGTTTCCAGCCGCCAAAGACGTCATCGATGGTAAACAGGGTGATCGGTTTGAAGCTGGCCGCATATTTCTTCGCGACTACGGCCGAACGGGGGCGCAGATAGTGCTTGGCGACCAGTTCCTGGCCTGGTTCCGAGTACAGGTATTGCAGGTAGGCCGTGGCTTCCTTGCGGATGCCGCGGCGGTCGACGACCTTGTCGACGACGGCCACCGGCGACTCGGCCAGGATGGAGATGCTTGGATACACCACTTCGAAGTTGTCGCCGAATTCGGCGCGCACCAGCTGCACTTCATTTTCAAACGTCACCAGCACGTCGCCGATTTCACGCTGCGTGAAGGTGGTCGTGGCGCCGCGGCCGCCGCCGTCCAGCACGGGTACGTTCTTGAACAGCTTGGTAACGAGTTCGCGCGCCTGCGCTTCGCTGCCGCCTTTTTTCACGGCATAGCCCCAGGCCGCCAGGTAGGTGTAGCGGCCATTGCCCGAGGTTTTCGGGTTCGGCACGATGACCTTGATGCCGGGCTTGGCCAGATCGTCCCAATCCTTGATGCGTTTCGGGTTGCCTTTGCGCACCAAGTACACCATGGTCGAGTAAAACGGCGCCGCATTGTTCGGGAATTTCTTGGCCCAGTCGGCCACCACGAGGCCGCGGTCAACGAGGATATCGATGTCATTGGCCTGGTTCATGGTCACGACGGACGCTTCCAGGCCATCGGCGACGGAGCGCGCCTGCTTGCTCGAGCCGCCGTGCGACTGCTTGATGGTGATGGTTTCGCCCGTTTTGGCTTTCCAGTCAGCAATAAATGCGGGATTCACATCCTTGAACAGTTCGCGCATCACGTCGTACGAGGCGTTCAGCAAGACCACGGGTTCGGCGGCGCCAGCTGCCATCGGCAGGCTCAGGGCGGCGGCGGAAGCGGCCAGGGCGCTAGCCAGGAACCAGCGGCGGGAGCGTTGGGTGAGCGTCGCTGCGGTGGTCGATACGGCGTTGGAATGGGGCATGTTGAACTCTTGTTGTGAGAATAGATAGACATAGTCTAAAATTCCGGCCGGAAAAGAAACGAATTTTTCGTAATATGCTTAGATTTGATTCCCGTTTACGCTAAAAAACAGATATCGATTTTTGGAAACATTCGTGGGCAAGGCGCGCATCAGCACTTAGTCTGCAGGCATGGCGCCAGAGGCAAAACCGGTCTGTGGCGTGCGGCAAAAAACCCGATTGCGCCGCTTGGTGTATAGTCGAATCGCACGATACAGGGGTGAAACCGTCTGCATCGGCAACTGGAATATTTTGTGAGCGTACATGAGTCTTGAAATTCGTATTGCAACATCGACCGACGCTTTCGAGGCGTGCAACGTATTACGACGCTCCATCGTCGAATGCTGCAGCCTCGATCATCGGGACGATCCGGCCATCCTGGAAGCCTGGCTGGGCAATAAAACACCGCAGATGGTGGCGTGCTGGTTTGCGTCGCCCACCAATTTTTCGCTGGTCGCAGTCGAGGCGGGCGCCGTGGTCGGCGTCGGCTTGCTGACGCGCGCCGGCAAGCTGGCCCTGTGCTACCTGCTGCCCGAGGCACAAGGCCGCGGCGCGGGCAAGGCGCTGGTGGAGCAGCTGGAAGCGCAGGCGCGCGAGTGGGGCATCAAGGCCCTGCAGCTGCACAGCACGGCCAGCAGCCAGGCCTTTTTCGTCAAGCGGGGCTATGTCGAGGCGGGCAATGTGCGTTCGCCATATGGCGTGGAAACGATTTTTTGCTGGAAACAGATTGATCCCGCAGGCATTGCCAGTGGCGATCCCAAGCGCAAGCGCTTTTGCAACTGCAATTCGGCCTGACGGCTATCCTGCACTTCAGCCCGTCCATACGGCGGCGGGCCATTTCCTCCCTTTGAATAACTCCCTTCAGTAACTGATCTGGATATACACGCCTTGTGGCGCGGCATCGTTTGCCGGCAGCAAGGTGCCGTTCGCAAACAGTTTCAGTTCGCCGGGCGCGAAGGCCAGCCAGTCCTCGTTTTGCGTCAGCGGATGCGTGGCGATGACGGCGATGCGGTCATCCAGGTGATTATGCTGGCGAAAATCGATGCTGCGCTCGCAGTCGATCAGTTGCGCCACGGAAAATGGATATTCGCGTATCACATAGTGCAAATGCGTGGAACAGTGGGCAAACAGCAGTTCGCCGTCCGAGAGGATGAAATTGAAGGTGCCGTGCGCGGCGATGTCCGTGGCGACCTCGGCTATGGCGGCCCGCAGGTCGGCGCGCGCGGGTTCGCCGAGGGGAAACTGCGCGCGCAAGCGGGCCAGCAAGTGGCAAAACGCCTGTTCGCTGTCCGTGTCGCCGCTGGCGCGGTAGTGCGCATTGGTGGGCGCGCGCCACGTTTTCAAGTCCCCATTGTGGGCAAACGACCAGGTCTTGCCCCACAGTTCTCGGGCGAACGGGTGGGTGTTTTCCGGCGCGATGCGGCCCTGCGTGGCTTTTCGGATGTGCGCGACGATGTTTTTCGCCTTCACGGGATGCTGCTGCACCCGGGCCGCCAGCGGTGAATCGATGGCCGCCAGGTGATCGGTCAGCAAGGTGCAGCCGCTACGGGAATGATAGGCGATGCCCCAGCCGTCGCGGTGCTCGTCCGTGCGTCCGCCCCGTTCCGCAAAGCCGGCAAAGGAAAATCCCAGCGCTGCCGGCTTGCTGCTGTTCATTGCGAGTAACTGGCACATGGCGGCCCTTCCTGATGGTATCGGTACACGTCCACAGTAAAGGCGGAGGCCGGGCGCGGGAACGAATGTTTCCGACTATCGTTATGCGCTGGCCATCGCATCCCTTATGTGCTGGGCGCATATCAAATGGCGAAACCATTCGTTCTCCTTTGCTTGGCGCTGCCTTAGTCTGCACACTTTGGCGCCGTCTTCCCCACGAGGGCAGCCGGCGCAGCCCGATGAAGGAGCACGTATGCCATTTCCCGTCCTGAAAAATTACCTGGCCCGCCTGTCGCACCAAACCCAGGCCGGCACCAGCGTCTGGCTCGACGGGGAGGGCAGGGCGCTGGGGCGCTTTTTCAATTGCACCATGACGAGCGCCTTCCAGCCGCTGCGCGAACTGGGCAGTGGCAAGCTGGTGGCGTTCGAGGGCCTGGCGCGCAGCGTGTCGAAGGCGGACGAGGGCTTGTCGCTGTGGCGCTTGCTCGACCATGCGGCCAGCGACGATGAATCCGTGGAGCTGGACCGGCTGTGCCGCATGCTGCACGCGATCAATTTCTTTCGCCAGAGCGAAGCGGAGCAGTCGGACCTGTACCTGAACGTGCATGACCGCCTGTTGAGCGCTGTCAGCAGCAATCACGGCCACGCCTTCCAGCGCATTCTCGACGCGCTGGGCTTGCCCATCGAGCGCATCGTGCTGCAATTGCCGACGGTCACGCCGAACCAGGGCTGGCTGCTCAACTACGTGGCCGACAATTACCGGCGCAACGGCTTCCGCCTGGCCATCAACGTGGCCAGCGTGCAGGAAGCAACAGGCATGCTGGAGCGCTTGCACCCGCATGCGTTCAAGCTCGATGCGGGCAATCTCAGCGACGAGCAGGCCGTCGCCAGCTTCGTTACTCTGTGCCATGCGGCGAAGATCCGCGTCATCTTCAAGCGCCTCGATACGCCGGCGGCGCTGGCCGCGCTGCAGCGCATTGGCGCCGCCACAGGCTTGCCCATCGTGACCCAGGGTTATCTGCTCGACAAGCCTTTGACGGCGCTGGCACAGGCGAAAGGGGGCGTCGCGTCCGTCGCGGCTGCCGCCTGACGCAAAATGTCTTGAAATGAGGGCGACACGATAGGCATTGGAGGGTTTTTCTTCACGGCACAATACGCTATAGTATTCCCATCGTTAAATTGGACTGACTATGGCATCGCGCAGAAATTTTCTACATCACGGTATGGGCCTGGCCGCGCTGGGTCTGGTAGCCACCCCTCTCATCGGCTGCGCCTCGCGCACGGCCGCCCCCGCGTCGGCTTCGGCCAGCGCCAAGCCGCGCGCGCCGCGCACGGCCGTGCCACCGCAGCCGACGCAACTGGCCAGCGTCGACCGCTCGATCACGTCGCAGTCGCGCCAGGCCATCACCGAGATGGAACCGCCTCCCGACATCTTCGACGCGCAGGCGCTGGACCTGGAATTCTGGCTCAAGCCCCGCACCCTGGAAGTGGTGCGCCCGGCCAGCAATGAAAAGGCCAAGCTGCTGTACTGGAAAGATGGCGAAGTCATCGATTCTGCCTACCAGGAACTGTGCCACTTGCTGCGCGACGTGAACGGCAAGAAGACGGCGCCGATCGACCCGAAACTGCTGGAAACCCTGTGGGGCACGCAAGCGTTCGTGGCCCGTTACGGCATCGAGCAGCCGCTGGAGATCCTGTCGGGTTACCGCACGGCCGAGTCGAACAGCCGCCTGCGCGAAGCGGGCGTGCCGGCCGCGCGCCAGTCGCTGCATATCTCGGGCCGCGCCGCCGACATCCGCGTGGCGAATCTGAACGCGGAAGTGCTCGGTTCGCTCGTGCGCAGCTTCAAGCAGGGCGGCGTGGGCTTTTATTACCGCAATGGCCCGCGTGGCGGCTGGATTCATGCGGATACGGGCCTCCAGCGCACCTGGAAAGGTTAAACACCTGACCAAACCTACTGCGCGGCGCGCTTTGCGGCTTGCGATGCTCGCTGTGCTATAGCACAGCTGCGCTTCTCGGCCACAAATCACTGCCGCTCGCTACGGTTTTGTCAGGCGTTTTTGATTAGTCGTAATGGTAGGGCGGCTCCGGCACGCTGTCGGCGTGGATCAGTTCCAGTTCGCGCAGCTTGGCCGGGCGTTCCCACCAGATGCGCCAGCCGCGGCGCTGGTTTTCCAGTACTTCCGGGTGCATTTGCAGATAGCCGTCGATAAAGCGGGTAAAGTCCGAGACATAGCCGCTGCGGCGGTAAGGTAGGCGATGGCGCATGCGCGTCCTCCCATGGTTTTTCCTTTTGACCGCCCTTGCGCGCAAAAGTGCCGCACTTTCCACCGCACTTTCTACTTTCCCCATGAAACTGTCCAGCCATAACATCGAACTGTTCCTGGCCGTCGTCGACGGCGGTTCGTTCTCGGCCGCCGCGCGCACCTTGCGGCGGGCGCCATCGGCCGTCAGCATGGCGATGGCCAATATCGAGGCGGAACTGGGCATCGCCCTGTTCGACCGGGGCGCGCGCGAAGCAGTGCCCACGCCGGCCGCCACGGCGCTGATCCCGCATGCGCGCCTGATCGCCGAGCAGTTGAAGCAGTTGCACCTGCACGTGCAGGAATTGTCGCAGGGACTGGAAAGCCGCATTTCGCTGGGCATCGCGGCCGAGCTCGACCATGCGCCCTTCCTGGCCGCCGTGCGCGCGCTGTCGCAGCGTCATCCGCTGCTCGACATCGAAGTGCTGACGGCGCCGCAGGACGATGTGCTCGACATGCTGCACCGGGGCCGCATCAGCGCCTGCATGGCTTTTGCTGGCGGGCGCATCAATCACGAAGAACAGTTTCAGCTGGTGGGCAGCGATGCCTTGCTGGCGATTATCTCCACCCAGCATCCGCCCGACGCGGCGGGGCGCCCCTTGTATATCGAGGAATTGGTGAATTTGCGCCAGATCATCGTGGCCAGCCGCGAACTCGATCTGGCCGATGCGCGCCCTGTGGTGGGGCTGTCCTATTGGCGCACGGACAGTTTGCCGATGGCGTTATCGATGGTGGAAGCGGGACTGGGCTGGGGCAACTTTGCCGCCTCGGCCATCAAGGATTCGCTGGCGGCGGGACGGGTGCGCCGCGTGGCATTCAAGAATACGGGCAATGGCCTGGTCGTGCCCATCCACCTCGTGTGGATGAAGGACCGGCCGCTGGGCATGGCGGCGCGGTCCTTTCTTCAGTTGCTCAGCGAAGCGGCCTGAATGTCGCTGGGCTCTTCCTTCGGCTGCTGCGCCGACAGGGGCACGCCGAACAGGCCGTCAAAGAAGTAGTTGAAGATGAAGCTGTAGCACGGGATGATCAGCATCAGCGCGAAGTCCAGCACGAAGGCTTGCCACAAGCTGATATCGAGCCACCAGGCGATCAGCGGGATCAGGTAGATGACCAAGGTGATCTGGAAGCCGATCGCGTGCAGGATGCGGCGCCAGACCGTGCGCGTGCGCGACACCTGGCGGATTTCCCAGTATTCGAACGCCGTGTTGTAGAGCAGGTTCCAGATCACGGCGATGGTGGTGATCATGATCGCCAGCGGGCCCGTGCTGGTGGGCGACTCGCCCGAAAGCAGGGTCAGCCAGGCCGTGGAAATGGCCATGCCGATGATTTCAAAGGCGGTGACGTAGACGATTTTGCGTTTGATGCCTTGCATGTAAAGCCTGTAAAGAAGAGATGGCGCATATTTTAAGTCAGTCATGCTGATGTTAAAAGTTAATAGCTGTCAGTTTTTCTGATGAATTCAGCAGGGGAATACCATGCGCACCGCGAACGAGCGATAATGGCGGCTGGCGGGCAACCGGTCCCGCCGCATCACCGCAGAAAAGGTCAACGAGCATGCAAGGCGCAGCAGACAGCAACATCCCCGATACCTCCGCCAGCCCGGAAGAACGTCCCCGCTTCCGCCCCCGTCCGTGGGAACACCTGGAAACGCCGTACGACGTGGAAGTGTGGATCGAGGAACATAACCGCAGCATGCAGGACAATATCCGCGCCACGGAAACGGGCGTGGGTATCTGCTTTACCCTGGCCGAAGGCGGCGATATCTATATGCAGACGAGCGCCGACGGCGCCGTCGTGCTCGACGTGACGCCGGACGCGGCCTGGGTGTCGCCGCTGATCAGCGCGGCCACGGGCTGCGAGGCGCCGGACTCGTCCTTGTGGGTCTTGCCCGACGATAAGCTGATCCAGCTGATCGTGGGGCTGTCGAGCCTGGTGGCCAGTACTTTGCTGGTGGTCGGCCATGATTTCGGCTTGCGCCGGCACCGCATGGGCCGCTGAAGCGTTCTCGCGGCGGTGGAGCTGGGCGGCCATGCCACTTGTCGCGCTTGCGTTTGCGCTGTATCATGCTGGCGTTGCAAAATATGCCATGCCCGCGCCTGGCATGCCTTCCGCCTACCGTCCGATTGAAAAGCCTGCGATGCATAGTGACAAACTGGACCTCCGCGACATCAGCCTGGTGTGCGTGGAAACGCGTTATCCCGAGCTGGCCAGCTTTGCCATCGAGCGCTGCCTGGCCGGCGCCGATTTCAAGGAATGCCTGCTGTTCACCTCCCGCCTGCATGACTTGCCCCCGCATATACGCCAGGTGCTGATCGCCCCCATCGAGAGCGTGGAGGCGTATTCGGCATTCATGGTGCATGAGCTGGGCGCCCATTTCAGCGGCACGCATGTGCTCATCATGCAGTGGGACAGTTTCATCGTGGATACGCGCCAATGGCAGAACGCTTTTCTGGACTGCGATTACATAGGCGCACCGTGGTCGCATCGCCCGGTGGCCGTCGGCAATGGCGGCTTTTCCTTGCGATCGCGGCGCCTGTATGAGGTCTTGCCGCAGCTGGCCATCACGCAAGTCCATCCCGAGGACTATGCGATCTGTGAGTTGCATGGCGACCGGTTGCGCGAGGATTTTGGCGTGCGCTTTGCCGATGCCGGCCTGGCCTCCAACTTTGCCTTCGAATGTGTTGATCCCACCGGTCCCACGTTCGGTTTCCATGGTTTTTTCAACTTTGGCCGGGTGCTGGACGACCTGGCGCTGCGCGATTACCTGCTCCTGTGCGACGATGCCATCATGCATGCGTCCGCCGTGCGCAGGTTGATCAAGCAGTTGTATGGTTCCGGCCGCTATCGCATGGCGGCCCACGTATTGCGCCGGCGTCTCAACGGTGGCGCCGCCATGTTCGCCGACGCCTGCCTGCTTGCCTTGCGTGCCGGCTGGCATGCGCTCACGCATGGCCGCTCGCGCGCCGCTGCGCTGGCGGCGTAGCTGTTCTGACCGTTTGTGGCGAAAGTGGCATACCGGCAGGCATCGCTCGACACTGTGCACGGCGCGTGCTAGTCTCGCTACTGCACCCACCTGTTTTCCAGGGCGGCCGTGCCAAGGACAGCCATGGATACACCACCGCAAGCGGTACCTGCTCTGGATTCCTCCCCGCCCGGCCACGACGGCGTGCCGCGGCATGTCGCGCCCCTGCTTGACGATGGCGTCTTCAGTCCGGAACGGATGAAGGCCGAACGCGAACAAGCGTATTTCAACGATTTATACCTGCTGGCGCCCGTCGCCTATTTCGTGCTGGGCCTCGATGGCGTGATCCTGCAGGTCAACCTGGTGGCGGCCGAACTGTTCGGCCTGGCGCGCGGGCGTCCCGGCCACGTGCTGTTCCGTTCTTTTGTGCACGAGGCGTTCCGCCGCGATTACGAACAGTTCGTGGAACGCGTGCTCAATAGCAGCGAGCCCGAGCGCATCCAGCTGCAGGTGCAACTGCCCCCGCCGCGTCCCGGCGTGCGCGAGGCGGGCTTGCCCGTCAGCCTGCTGGGCAGCGCCGACCCGAACGGCCAGGCGCTGCGCCTGGTGATCGAGCAGGCTGAGGGCAAGCTGGCCGCGCTCGAACGCAGCGAAGAGCGCTTCCGGCGCATCGTGCACAGCGCCGAGGAAGGCATCTGGGAAATCGATGCGCAGGCACTGACCAGCTTTGTCAATCCGAAGATGGCGCACATGCTCGATTGCCAGATCGAGGATATGCTGGGCCAGCCGCTGGCGGCCTTCATGGATGAGGAGGGGCGCGCCATCCTCGAGCGCAACATCGCGCGGCGCCAGGACGGCATCGTCGAGCGCCACGAATTCAAGTTCCTGCGGCGCGACGGCAGCACCTTGTGGGCCACCCTGGCCACCAATCCCATCTTCGATTCCAGCGGCACCTACCTGGGGGCGCTGGCGCTGGTCAGCGACATCACGGCGCAGCGCGCCGCGTCCGAGCGCATCTGGCGGCAAGCCAATTTCGACCAGCTGACGGGCTTGCCGAACCGCCACATGTTTCTCGACCGCTTGCAGCACGAGGCGGCCCATGCCAAACGCGAGGGCGCTTGCCTGGCCCTGCTGTTCATCGACCTCGACCATTTCAAGCAGGTGAATGACAGCCTCGGCCACGAGAAGGGCGACATGCTGCTGCGTCAGGCGGCGCGGCGCATCAGCGAGCGCGTGCGCGCCACCGACACGGTCGCGCGCCTGGGCGGCGACGAGTTCACCGTCATCCTCGCAGGCGTGGGGCAGCTGGGCGGCATCGAGCGCGTGCTGCAGGAATTGACGGCCGCGCTGGCCCTGCCGTTCGTGCTCGACGGCGACACGGCGCAAGTGTCGGCCAGCGTGGGCGTGGCCCTGTATCCGGCCGACGCCGAGTCGCCGGACACCTTGCTGCGGCATGCCGACCAGGCCATGTATGCTGCCAAGAGTGCGGGGCGCAACGGCTACAGTTATTTCACGCCGGCATTGCAGCAGGCGGCCGAATTGCGCCGCAGCACGGTGCGCGAGATGCGCCTGGCGCTGGCGCAGGAGCAGTTCGAAGTCCATTACCAGCCCATCATCCGCCTGTGCGATGGCAGCATCGAGCGGGCCGAGGCGCTGTTGCGCTGGCGCCATCCGCTGCGCGGCTTGCTGGCACCGGCCGATTTCATCGGCTTTGCCGAGGCGAACGGCCTGATCATCGATATCGGCGAGTGGGTGTTTCGCCAGGTCGTGCGCCAGGCGCGGCAGTGGCAGGACGAGCATGGCACCGCGTTCCAGATCAGCATCAACAAGTCGGCCGTGGAATTTCGCTGCGACGCCGCGCTGTACCAGGACTGGGGCGGGCATCTGGCGCGCCAGGGCCTGGCGCCGGGCGCCATCGTCATCGAAACCACGGAAGCGGTGCTGCTCGACGAAGCGCGCCAGGTGGTCGACCGGCTGCGCCAGTTCCGCGCCATGGGCCTGGCGCTGGCGCTCGACGATTTCGGCAGCGGCCAGGTGTCGCTCGCGTGCATACAGAAGGCCGATATCGATTTTCTCAAGATCGACCGTTCGCTGGTCGGCGAACTGGGAGGCGATGGCGCCGGGCAGGGCTTGTGCGAAGCGATCATTGCCCTGGCGCAGCGCCTGGGCTTGAAAGTCGTGGCCGAAGGCGTGGAGACGGCGTCGCAGCGCGATCTGCTGCGCGCCGCCGGCTGCGACTATGCGCAGGGGTACTTCTTTTCCCGCGCGTTGCCGGTGGGGCAGATGGATCGCCTGCTGGCGTCTCAGCCGGCGGCTTGAACTGTCTCTTGCGCCGGGCCGGCACCCTCCATCAGTTGTTCCACGGCGGCCAGCGTGTCGGCATCGCTGACGGTGGCCAGGGTCAGGCCCGGCGCCAGGATGACGCGGTAGTGGCGGCTGGCCGGATAAAACCAGCGGTAGTTGTCGGTGCGGATGTAGTAGCCGACGATTTTCTTGTCATACGCCGAAGCGATGTGGATCACCGACGTGTCGGGCGACAGCACCAGCTCGCAGCGGCGTATCAGCGCCGCCAGCTCCAGGATGCGGCCGGTGGGCGGCGCGCTCATCACGTTGACATGGCCGGCGCCGCGCACGATCTCGGCGGCGCGCGCCTCGGTGCCCGGCGCGGCGATCACCAGCAGCGCATGGCGCGGATAGCGCGCCGCCAGGGCGGCGCAGCAGCGCTGGGCGTCGGCCACGCTGACCGTGCGCTGCGCATTGCTGCCCTGGAAATTGAGGCAGAACAAGCCCTCATGCGTGCGCAGCAGGGTGTCGCAGGCGGCGTCGACCTGGGCCGCGTGCGCGTCCACGCCGAACAGTTCATAGCGCGTATCGATGTCGCGCAAGCCAAATTGTTCGAAGGTGGCGAAAAAGCTGTGCAGGATGTGGCGGCTGCGGTCGCACGGTACCGTATGGTCGAACATGCCCAGCTTCGCCGTCGAGGTGCCGTACTTGGCAATGGCAAAGCCCGTCAAATAGCGCGCACCGAGCCATTTGATACGCAGCAGCAAGGGAATCGAAAAGCGGTTGTAGGGGTTGAAGATGACGTCGTAGCGGCGCCGGCGCAGGTCGGCGATGGTGGTGCGCCAATCGCGCAGCAGCGGCTGCTTGTCCCAAATGAGGATCTCGTTCACATGCGGGTTGCCGGCGATGACATCGCGGTTGGCGCTGCTGGCGGCCACGTCGATCTGCCAGTGCGGATAGTTTTTTTTCAGCTCGCGCAGCAGGGCCGACGTGACGATCATGTCGCCGATCTTGTCGTTGCGCAAAATCAGCACCTTGCGCACCCTGGCGATATCGAGAGGCTGCTTGCCGGATTTGCCCAGCAGGGCATAGCTGATCAGCCGGGCGGCGGTTTTTATCAAGGGAACTCCGGAGGTGGATGACGGGATGCGCCGGCGTATTGGTGAATCAGCCAGCGACAGCAGCATCTTACGGATTGGCTCTGTCATCGGCAAGTAGGGGAATGCCGGAATTTTCCCTTGGCCGTGCTGTCTGACTCTGTATATTAATCACGCAGGGAGCAGATCATGCGGCCAGCCGAATGGAAGAGCTTTATCGCGCAACTTTCGCAGTTGAGCCAACGCCAGCGGCAGGCTGGCATTGCCCTGCTGCGTGGCAACGCGCCACACGACGCGACCGTCGCGCTGCTGGAAAGTGTGGCGCAGCCGCGATTGGCCTGTCCCGCCTGCCACTCGCCTCACCTGCACCGGCATGGCCATGCGCACGGACTGCAGCGCTACCGCTGCGTGCCGTGCGGGCGCACCTTCAATGCGCTCACCGGCACGCCGCTGGCGCGCTTGCGCCATAAATCGCTGTGGCTCGACTACGCCGATTGTCTGCTGGCATCGGATTCCGTGCGCAAGGCGGCGTTACAGCTGGGCGTGCACCGCAACACCACGTTTCGCTGGCGCCACCGGTTTTTATCGCTGGCAAAGACGGACCGGCCGCATGGCCTGCACGGCATCGCCGAGGCCGACGAGTTATATCTGCTGGAATCGGAAAAGGGAGCGCGGCAGATGACGCGCCCGGCGCGGCGCCGTGGTGGTCATGCCTTTAAACGTGGTATATCGAATGAGCAAGTCTGCATCCTGGTGGCGCGCGATCGCACGGGACAGACCCTCGATTTCGTCACGGGCAAAGGAGCGCTGACCAAGGCGCAGTTGCACCATTGTTTGTTGCCTGTCATCGACAAGGATGTGCTGCTGGTCACCGACGGCCATCGCGCCTACCGGGCTTTTGCCAGGGAAACTGGCATCAGCCACCGGGCCGTCAACTTGCGCGCCGGCATCCGCGTGCAGGGCGCCGCCCACGTGCAGAACGTCAACGCCTATCACAGCCGTTTGCGGGATTGGCTACGGCCGTTTCATGGCGTGGCGACGCGCTACCTGCCGAACTACCTGGGATGGCGCTGGATACTCGACGCCAGGCGCATCCGCTCCCCTGAAACGTTATTGAAGGCAACGCTGGGCGCATTCCCACATCTGACGGTGACATAGCCTACGGATTTCCACCGTCCTGAGCTAGGGGCATGTCCCATTATTGCCGCGTGCGCCAGTGCGGCGCACGCGTGGGAAGCGGTTATTCCAGACCCAGCAGGGCGACGACCCGCTCGCGGCTGATGCCGACCAATGCCGAGCTGATCGCCAGCAGCGATTCATAGCCGGGTTCGCTGGCCTTTTGCGTGAAGTTTTCCGCCAGCGTATCCATGCTGACGTTCACTTGCACCGGTTGCGCACGGGCAACCCGTCCCGTCGCCTGCGCCAGGGCCAGGCTGACGGAACTGCGCGCCGCCTGCAACTGCGCCAGCGCCTGCACCACTTGCTGCAAGGTGGCGCGCAGGGCTTCCACGTCGCCGGTATTCCATTCTTCCGGGGCGATGGCGGCCGGTTCCGCATCGGTGCGCACGCGGCTCATCTGGCCGGTCGGGTAGCGGATGCCGCTGCCGCGCACGGACAGGCTGTCGCGTACGTTGGCCCAGGCCGCTTCCGACGTGCTGAACACCAGTTCGCCATTCTCGCCCAGCTTGACGCCGATGCCTGATGGCATCAAGGCGCGGTCGAAGCGCGAGACGATTTCGTTCGTGCTCAGGCCAGGTTCGATATTGACCGAGCGCAAGGCCTGGTTCGCGCCGCCGACGGAAAACGCCAGCACTTCCTGCGGACCTTCCTGCAGGCTGGCCATGGTCAGGCCGCGGATGCTGAAGTTCTGCTGTGCCGCTTGCGGGCTGGTATAGCCGAGCTGAGCGTCAAGCGTGCCGCCCGAGGCGCTGGCGCGCTGGCGCCAGGTATTGCTGAACTGGCGTACTCTTGCCTCGACTTGCCCTTCGCGGCCCTGGCGCGCGGCCAGCTTGGCCGCCAGTTCGCTTTTCAGCGCTTGCAACTGGCTGCTGCTGCGTTCCAGGTAGTCGAGTGTTTGCTGCGCGTTGGAAATCTCCCCCTGCAGCTGGTGATCCCAGTTGCTCAGGCCCCGTTGCAGGCTCGCCGTCGACCTCTTCGCCGCTGGCGCCTCGCTGCGCGCACTGGCGCTGCCGTTGATGGCGGCGGATGCGTCATCGACGACGCGGGCTGTGCCGGCGCCTTTGGCATTGACGCCGGAAGAGGAGGAGGTCTGAACGATTTGCATGATGGTCAGAGAAGATCAAACAGGGAAAGGGTGCCAACCTTGGCGTATGCCTTGTATGTTGCCTGCAGGGCCGTCTGGTAGCCGGTCAGTTCGATGGCCGCCGCGCCCATATCGGTCTTTTTCAGGTCCAGCAAGGCCGAATTGTTCGACAGCGAGACATTCGACAGGTTGCCCGACAGCGTGGTGAGGATGTTTTGCGCGCCGCCGAAAATGGCGATCTTGCCGGAAAGCAAATCCATGCCATCATCGGTGCCGCCAAGGCCGTCGTTGACGATGGCGCGCACGGCCGGGTCGTTCGGGTTGACGCCCGGCGCGCCGAGGGTGGCGACGACCTGGTCGATCTTGTTGAGCCACACTTCCAGGTCCTTCACGTCGACGTTGGCCGCTTGCGTCACGCCATTGCCGACCACGACGGTCTGCGTGTCGGTATTGCCGACGTAGCTGTAGCGCGAGCCGACGGCCGCCGCCGGGTCGTATTTGATCGCGGGCTGGTCGGTGGCGGTGCCGGAAAACATGTAGCGGCCTTCCTGATCCTTCAAGTTGGCCGTGTACAGCACGCTGTCGCGCATGGCCGTCAGCGATTGCGTCATCGCGTTCAGGTCGCCGGGCGTATTGCTGCCGTCGGCGGCCCACACCAGCAGGTCGCGCGCCTGGCCCATGTCGGTAACCATGCTCGACAGGTAGTTTTCGTTCTTCAGCAGGCGCACTTTCACCGTGGCGATATTGTCCTGGTACTGGGTGACCATGGCTTGTTCGCGCGTCAGGCGCGAAATGCGCACGTTGCCGATCGGATCGTCCGATGGCAGCTGAATGCGCAGGCCCGAGGACATCTGCTGGGTCAGGAAGTTGATGCGCTCCTGATTTTGCTGAAGCGAAATATTGATCAGCGATTGGTACTGGCTACTGGCGACACGCATGATCTTCTCCTTAACCCATCATTTGCAAAGTGGCGTCGAACAAGCTATTTGCCACGGAAATGACTTTCATGTTTGCTTGATACATATTCTGGAATTCGACCAGGCTCATCGCTTCTTCGTCCTTGTTCACGCCGCTGGTGGATTTCCAGTCGTCGATCGCTTGCGAGCGCACCGTGTTGGCCGTCTTCAGCAGGGCCTGGTTCTGCTGGCTGTAGATACCGAGCTTGCCGACCAGTTGCGTGTCCGCGTCGCTCATCAGGACGGAACCCACCCAGCTGACGGTGATCGGTTGATTCTTGATTTCGATCAATTTCTGCAAGTTGCCGCTGTCGCCAGCCGCGCCCGTCAGCGACAGGGCCAGATCCTTGGCGTTGAAGCCCGGGGTAATGCTCAGCTTGCCATTCGCGTAGGCCAGCAGGGGACCGCCCGGGGCGCCGGCCATGGTTTTCCCCAGTGCCAGCTGCGCGTTGACCTTGTTGGTCAACTGGGTCGCCATGTCTTGCAGCGACTGCTGCAGCGGTTTCAGGGTGTTTTTTTCGAATTCGCCCAGGCCGCCCATCTGGCCGCCGATGGCGACCATATCGAGCGTGTACGACGACTTGGAAAAATCGAGGCTCAGGGTTTGGTCGCCCGTGTTCGTCATGCTGCTGGTCAGCGTACCGGCCAGGCTGCCGATGACTAGGGGCTGGCCCGATTTCAGCGAAACATTGCGCGAGCCGTCCGGCTGGTCGAGGACCTCGATGCCCATTTGCGCAGCCAGGCCATCGATCAGCTGGTCGCGCGCATCCATCAGCGACGACACATTCGTGCCCGCGGCGGTGGAGGTGCTGATGCGCTGGTTCAGCGCGGCGATATTGGCCAGGGTGGTATTGGCTTGCGGCACGATCGCAGCACGTTGCTGCTGCAGCGACAGCAACTGGTTGCCCATGACGGTGCTGATGCTGTTGAAACGCTGCGCCATGGCGTCGGCGGAGGTGACGATCTGCTGGCGCAGCGGCGTCGACGTCGGGTCGACGGCCGAAGCGTTGAGGGCGGCGAAAAAGCCGTCGATGCCATTGCTGATGCTCGACGCATCGTCGCCCATCACGCGCTCGAGCTGGGTCAGGTAAGGCTGGGTCTGCGAACGGGCACCCTGGTCGGACGCGGCGCGCCACATTTGCTGGCTTTTATAAGCATCGGCAAAACGCAGCAGGGCGGACACTTCCACGCCATTGCCGGCCGAACGTACGCCGGCGGTGGCGCCAAGCGATGACAACAGCACACCCTGGCGCGTGTAGCCCGCCGTTTGCAGGTTGGCGATGTTCTGGCTGGCCGCATTGAGTGCGGCCTGGGCGGCGATGCTGCCTGACAATGCATTGCTGATGATGCTCATTGGGCAAGTTTCTTTCGTGAAGAGTGTGGCGCGTGCGGGTGGGCGGGCATTGAGTCCTTGTTACCTTGTACAGGCGACACTTCAGACGGATTTATTAAGCGGCGTTGCAATATTGTCGGTCTTGGCGGCGCTTTTGGCTGCCACAGGGGCGCTGGCCGCCGGCAGCAGCTGGCGCAGGATGGCGTCGGCGATGCCGAAGGCGCGCTGGCCGGCCATTTTGTCGGCCACCAGGTTGTCGGCCATTTCCAGCATGTCGCTGTTGACCGGGTCCTTGAAGACGCTGTCTTCGCCCGCCATCTCGCGCGTGCCCGAACGCATCTGGCGCAGCATGTGCGAGATGAAGAAGGCTTCGAACTTGACGGCCGCCTCGGTGGCCTTGGCCGCATAGCGGGGATCGGCCGGCGTGGCGGCCGCAGGAGAGCGATCGTCGAGCGCCGAGGGCAGGGCGCTGCTGCTGTCGTTGATATTAAGCATCAGATTACCACCAGTTCGCCTTCGATGGCCCCGGCTTGGTCCAGGGCTTGCAGAATTGCCATGATGTCATCGGGCGAAGCGCCCAGACTGTTGACGACGTCGATGATGGCCTGCAGCTTGGCGCCGGCCGGCCATTTGAACATATTGCCGTTGCCCTGGTCGACGGACACCTTCGATTGCGGCGTGACGGTGGTCTGGCCGCGGCCGAACGGCGCCGGCTGGCTTACTGCCGAGCTTTCGGAAATGACCACTTTCAGCGAGCCGTGCGTGACGGCGGCCGCCTTCACGCGCAAGCCTTCGGCAATGACCACGGTGCCGGTGCGCGAATTGAACACCACTTTCGGCGTGTCGACGCCGACGTCGACGGAGAGCGCTTCCAGCTTGGCCATGAAGGCCACGCGCTGGGTCGGGTTTTCCGGCGCCAGCACTTCCACGCTGGTGGCGTCGCGCGTGGTGGCGACGGCGCCAAAGCGGCGGTTGACGGCTTCGACGATATTGATGGCCGTCTCGAAATGCGGGTGGCGCAAGTTCAGGGTGACGGTCGGCTTGGTCGAGAAATCGCTGAGGATTTCGCGCTCGATATTGGCGCCGTTGGGGATGCGGCCCGAGGTGGGCGTGTTGACGGTGACGGACGAGCCGCTCTTGCCCGTGGCGTTCAAGCCGCCGACGACGACGTTGCCTTGCGCCAGCGCATACGTTTCATTGTCGGCCGCGCGCAATTGCGTCAGCAGCAAGGTGCCGCCGCGCAAGCTTTTCGCATCGCCCAGCGACGAGACGGTGACGTCGATGGCCTGGCCACGGCGGTATCCCGGGGGGAATACGGCGCTGACCATGACGGTGGCGACGTTCTTGCTTTTCGATTCGGCGCCATCCGGCATCTTCACGCCGAACTGCTTGAGCATGTTGACCACGGACTGGCTGGAAAATTTTACCTGGGTGGTGTCGCCGCTGCCGTTCAGGCCCACGACGAGGCCGTAGCCGACCAGCGGGTTGTCGCGCACGCCCTCGATGCTGACCAGGTTGCGCAGCACTTGCGCGGCGCTGGCGGGCAGGGCAAAGCCGGACAACGCAGCGAGCATGGCTGCCAGGGGCAGGGCGGAACGAAATTTCATGAGCTCACCTTAAAACGGCATCCATGGGCCGACGAAGAAGCGCGTCAGCCAACCTGGTTTGTTGGCTTCGGCCAGGGTGCCCTGGCCGGAATAGGCGATCTGCGCATTGGCAATGCGCAACGATGACACCTGGTTGTTCGAATCGATGTCGGCCGCGCGCAGGTAGCCGCGCAGGCGCACGAATTCCTCGCCCTGGTTCAGGGTCAGGGTTTTCTCGCCCTGCACGCGCAGCAAGCCGTTCGGCAACACTTCCTGCACGATCACCGTGATGGCGCCGGACAGCGCGTTTTGCTGCGTGCTGGTCGAGTCGCCGGCGAAGTTGCGGTCGGCCGACAGGTCGATGCCCGTCTTGGGGAAGGTCTTGCCGAGGAGATTGGCCGCCTGCACGCCGACGGACGAGCCTTTGTTGAACGAGGTGCCCGCCTTCTTGCTGGCCTGCGTGGTTTCCTGCAGTGCCACCGTGACGACGTCGCCGACGCGGAAGGCGCGGCTGTCGGAAGTCAGGGCCAGGCCCGCGTCGGGATTGAAGACGCCGCCGCCCACGCCGCCTTGCGCAGCGCTGCGCGGCGCCACGGGCAGCGGCGTATCGGAAAAGCTGGGCGCCAGGGGCGCCATCGGCTGGCTGGCGCAACCGGCCATCAACACCAGCAGCATGGCTGCCGTGGCTTTCATGGCGGCTGTCATCAGCGTGCCGCTTGCGCCAGGTATTGCAGCATATTGTCGGCGGCCGACAGCACCTTGGTGTTCATTTCATAGGTGCGTTGGGCAGCGATCATGTCGACCATCTCTTCGACCACCTGCACGTTCGAGCCTTCCAGCGCGAACTGCTTCAATTTGCCCAGGGCGCCTTCGCCGGGACGGCCTTCCGTCGGCGTGCCGCTCGATGCCGTTTCCTGGAACAGGTTTTCGCCGAGTGCCAGCAGGCCCGTCGGGTTGACGAAGCTGGAAAGGTTCAACTGGCCCAGTTCGGTGCCGGCGACATTGCCCGGCACGGTGGCCGTGACCATGCCGTTTTCGCCGATGGTGATCGCCGTGGCGTTGTTCGGCACGGTGATCTGCGGCACCAGCGGCAGGCCCTGGGCGTTGACCATCACGCCGTTTTCATTCAGGCTCAACTGGCCGGCGCGCGTGTAAGCCGCTTCGCCGTTCGGGCGCAGCACTTGCAAAAAGCCGTTGCCGGTGATGGCGACGTCGAATTCGCGGCTCGTCGTTTGCAGGCTGCCGGTGGTAAACACCTTTTGCGTGCCCACCATGTGGGTACCGTTACCCAGCTGTACGCCCGATGGCGAGAGGGTATTGTCGGCGCGCTGCGTGCCCGGCTGCTGCTCGACCTGGTAAAACAGGTCTTCGAAGACGACGCGGTCGCGCTTGAAACCAACGGTATTGACGTTGGCCAGGTTATTCGCGATGGCTTGCAGTTTGGCATCTTGTGCCTGCACGCCGGTCTTGCTGATCCACATTGCTGGATTCATGATTTACTCCTGGTAATTGGTTGGCGTTGGGCTCAGGCGCCCAGCAGGCGGTTGCCGGACTCAGTCATCGCGTCGCTGGCCTTGAAAATTTTCATCTGCATCTCGAAACTGCGGTTCAGGCTCATGGTGGCGACCATTTCCTCGACGGCCGAGACGTTGCTGCCTTCCAGATGGCGGTCGCGCAGGCGTACCGCCGGGTCGGCCTGCAGGTCTTCGCCGCTGCGCGCCACGATCAGGCCCGCCTCGTTCTTCGTCAGCTCGCCCGATTCCGCATTGACCAGCTTGAGCTTGTCGACGGTCTGCATTTGCGCGGTGCCCGGCACCTGGATGGAAATCGTGCCATCGCCGCCGATCGACAGGCTGGTGTGCTCGGGAATCGTGATGGGGCCGCCTTCGCCCAGCACAGGCCGGCCGTTGATGGTCAGCGCGCCCGTTTCATCGAGGTCCATGGCGCCGGCGCGCGTGTAGGCTTCGCCGTTTTGCCATTGCACCGCGAGAAAACCGGGGCCCGTGACGGCCACGTCGAGTTCGCGTCCCGTTTCCTTGATGGCGCCCGTGCGCGTGCCGATGGCGCTCGACTGCGTCTGCGTCATGTGGCGGTCGTCGTAGCCATAGCCGTTTTGCAGCGGCTGGGCGGTGGACACTTCCAGGTTGGCGCGAAAGCCGCCCGTCTCGATATTGGCCAGGTTGTTGGCGTGTACCTGCTGTGCCCGCAGGGCACGGTCGGCCCCGCTCATGGCGGTATAAATCAGCGCATCCATTGCTCTTTACCTTTGCGTATCGTGGATTACAGCGCTTGCATCAGCGATTGCAGCATGGCGTTCTCGGTCGAGATGACCTTCGAGTTGGCCTGGTAGTTACGCTGCGACGTCATCAGACCCACCAGTTCGGAAGTGATGTCGACGTTCGACTGTTCCAGCGAGCTCGTCACCAGTTTGCCGGCCATGCCGACGCCCGGACGGTCATAGATGGCGGTGCCGGACGTGGTCGAAGCGACCCAGCTGGTATCGTTGACGGCCGTCAGCGCGCCTTCGTCGGGGAAGGTGGCCAGGGCGATCACGCCGATGCTTTGCTTTTGGCCGTTCGTGTATTTCGCCACGACGGAGCCGTCATCGGCCAGTTCCACACCCGTGTAGGTGCCCGAGGCATAGCCGTCGGCGCGGTCGGTCGAGGTCGTCGCTTCGCCTGCGTACTGGGTGGTGCCCGTGTAGTCGATGGCGATCGCCAGCGCTGCGGCGCCAGCCGGCGTCGGCAGCACTGGCGTGGCGGCCGTGCCGGTTACCAGCTTGCCGTTCGTGTCGAAGGTCATGCTTGTCACCGGTGTCACATCGGCGTTGTCGAAGGTGTAGTGCACGTCCACGCCCGTTGCCGTCTTGACGAAGTACTGGCCCAGCGAGTGCTTGGCGCCCAGCGAATCGTAGACGATCGAGGTCTTGGCGCTGTTGTAGCTCAGTTCGTTGGTCTTGTTGAAGGGCACGGCCTTGATGGTCCATTCGGATGACATGTTGGCCGCATACGCGAGCTTGGTCGACGCCACGGCGGGAATCTGGCCCGTCGGAATGTTCATGTCGCCCATGGTGCCCAGGGTGGTGCTGCCCTTGACGGCGGCATAGCCCTGTACCAGGCGGCCGTTCGAATCGATCAGCTTGCCTTCATTGCTGGCCGAGAAGATACCGACACGGCTGTAGCTCATGGTGTTTTGCGCATCGCGCGCGACGAAATAGCCGCGGCCATCGATGGCTGCGTCGAGCGCGCGGCCCGTGTTCAGCACGCCGCCATTGAGCGACATGCTTTGCGTGATCGAGCCGATTTCCGTGCCCGTGGCGCGCGAACCGGCGTACATGGCCGAAAAGTTGGCGCGGCTGCTCTTGAAACCGTAGGTGCCGGCATTGGCGATATTGTTACTGGTGCTGTTCAACTGTTGGTTGATGGACTGGATACCGGACAGGGCGATGTCGAAACTCATGTTGATTTCCTTTAGTGAAGGACGAGATTAGTGTGCAGGAAACGAAGGGGCGAGCGGATCAGGCCGTCTTGCCGTTAAAGCCGGTGATCGCGCCAGGGTTGACTTCGCCCAGGTTCGACACGCTCAGTATCATGCTGCCGCCGGACGACAGGCGCACGCTGTTGAGTTTGCCTGCGATATCGACCGATGGTTTTTCGGCGCCGCTGGTGGTGACCTTCATGCTGTAGGTGCCGGCAGGCAAGCCCAAGGCCACGGGATCGATGGTGAACGGCACTGTGCCGGCCGACTTGGCGCCCAGTTCGATCTTGTATTCCTTGTCGTCCAGCCCTTTCAGGGTCACCGTGGTCTTGGTGGTGCTGGCGGCCAGCGCGATGCTGCCGCTGACCTTGCTCTTGTCGAGCTGTACCGTTTCACTGTTGACCATCACTTCGGAACCCACTTGCGCACCCAGCGCCAGTACTTGCATCGATTGCAGCACGCTGGCATTGGCGCTGGTCAGCGCCGACAGGTTTTGCATCGCTTCCGTCTGCGCCTGCTGCGTCAATTGATTGACGAACTGGCTCGGATCGGTCGGTGCCAGGGGATCCTGGTTCTTGATCTGGGCGACCAGCAATTTGGTGAACATATCCTGGGTGGCATTGCTTTGCGACTTGACCGCATTGCTGTTGCTGCCGCTGCCGCTGGTATTGTTTGTAAAGAGATTGGTTTCCATGGATTATGCTTCACCTAATTTGAGGAGCGATTGCTGCATCGACTTGATGCGGCCCAGAACTTCGACATTGGTTTCAAAGGCGCGCGACGCCGACATCATGTCGGTCATCTCGGCCACCTGGTTGACGTTGGGGTAGAACACCATGCCATCGGCATTGGCCATCGGGTGGCCCGGCTCGTACACCTTGCGCAGGGGCTCGTCGCTTTGCACCACGTCGAGCACCTGCACGCGCCCGCCGGCACCGCTGGCGCCAGGGCCGTCCATCACGGCGGCAAAAACGGGTTTGCGCGCGCGATAGGTTTCGCCTTCGGAACCGGCAACGGAATCGGCATTGGCCAGGTTGCTGGCGATGGTATTGAGGCGCACGGTTTGCGCCGCCATCGCCGAACCGGCGATCTTGGAAATATCCTGGAAGCTCATGCTGATCCTTATTGTCCGGAAATGGCCTTGGACAGACCCTTCAGTTTCATGTTGACGAAAGTGAGGCTGGTCTGGAAGTCGGTGGCATTCTGCGAGAATGCCGCCTGCTCGACACCGATTTCGACGGTATTGCCGTCGCGGCTAGGGTGGTAGGGGACGCGGTACAGGGCGCTCGCATCGTCATCGGTCGACAGCAGGCCGGCCTCGTTGTCCTGCAACTGTTGCAGGGCGCTGCCGAAATCCATGTCCATGGCCTGGAAGCCGGGCGTGTTTTCATTGGCGATGTTGGCCGCCAGCACGCGTGTACGGTCGGCACGCAGCGCGAGTGCATCGGCGTGCACGCCCAGCGCATCCTTGAAATTAATCCCCATGGTCATCCTTTGTGTTGAATTCGATCGTGCTTTTTGCGGTTCGGGCCAGAAAACAGGTGGTGCAGAGGTAAAATCTCAGCCAGGTCATGTTGACGCATGGTAAGGTCATGCCGCTTCAGTATCTTTGATTAAGGTTAGCAATGATTTACTTTGAGAACTATTTCGTGATGTGGAACAAGGCGCAATGTCGTCAAATACTGCTTCCAGGCCTCTTTTTACTGGCCAGCCTATATAGTAGTGCAGGTCGCGCAGAATTGCCAGCCGACAATATATTTTCACGTGTGGAACAGTTGGCGCGTGAGCAATTGGCGCAGCAGGCAGACAAGGCGGGGCTGCTGGAACCCCAGTTTCAGGTGGCCGTCGTGAAAAGCACGCGCCCAGTGCCGGCGTGCGCGGCGCCCGTGGCGCTGGAGACAGCGGACAGCCGCTCGGCGCAGCGCATGCGCTTTGTCGCGGTGTGTCCTGGAAGCAACGGTTGGCGTTACGAAATGCTGGCACGCGGCAGCATCACGGCCCAGGTGGCCGTTACCAGCGTGCCCGTCACGGCCAATACGCGGTTGCAATCGGGCGACGTGACGTTGGCGCGGCGCGACGTGACGATGGTGCCGGACAGTATTGCCTCCTTGCCCGGCGCGATTGGCCTGTCGAGCCGGCGCAGCTTGCGTGCCGGCGAAGTGCTGCGCCAGGGGCAGCTCGCGTCGCCCGTGCTGATCAAGCGGGGCAGTGCGGTCAGCATCGTGGCGCGCAAGGAACAGGTGGAAGTGAGCATGGCCGGCGAAGCGATGGATCCGGGCGCGCTGGGCGAGGTGATCCGCGTGCGCAACGCCACCAGCGGCACGGTGATACGCGCCAGGGTGGTCGATGCGGGCGTGGTGGAACCGGCCGATATTCCCGGCCGTTAAGGAGATCAGTCCGCGGCGGCCGTGCGCTGCAGACGTGTCGCCAGCTGCGTCAGCTTGGCGGCGTAGTTGGGATCGGTGGCATAGCCGCCGCGCGCCAGGCCTTGCGCGAAGGCGCCCGCGTCGGCGCCCGTGTTCAGGGCGGCGCGGTAGCGTGGGTTGTCGAGCAACACTTGCGCATAGTCGCGGAAGGCGCTGGCCTGGTCCGGGTAGCTGCGGAAACGCTCGGTCTTCTTCAGCGCCGTGCCGCTGCCCGCTTCGTACTCGGTCGTCATGTTGCTGGCCACGTCGCCCTGCCATTTGCCGCCGGCCTTGATGCCGAACAGATTATTCGTGTCCGCGCCCGTGCCCTGGCGCAGCGGACGCTGGCCCCAGCCCGATTCCAGCGCCGCGTGGGCGGCGACGATTTCCGGCGCCACGCCCAGGCGTGCGCCCGTTTCTTCCGTCCACGGCTTGATCGAGGCGAGGAATTGCTGCTGCGTCTCGCCGATCTCGCCGCCCTGGTTGATGCTGCCCAGCACATTGACGGGCTGGCTTTGCTCCAGGTAGGCGCGTCCTTGCGGGCTCAGGCTGGTGGCGTTGCCGCCGCCCTGTTCGATGAAACGGGCCACTTCGCCCTGCACTTGCCGGAACACGCTGCTGAAGCCGCCGCCGGAACTGGTGGAGCCGGTGGCGTCGGTGGCGCGCATATTGCTCTGCACGGCGGAGGTGGCCGCCGTCGATGGCGTGGCCGCCGTGGCGCGGGTGGTCAGGAAATCAGCCTGGCGCATACGTATCTTCCTCGCCATGCAGCACGCGCTGCATGATGCTGTACTGCTCTGTTAATAAATCGCTGTTGCGGGCATTCAGGCGCTTGCATTCGAGCACCATCTGCTCGAGCGCGGCCCAGTCGCGCTGGGCGGTCGTACGCGCGTCTTCTTGCAACAGCGCAAACAATTGCGCCATATCGCCTTGCGGGCCCAGCAGCGCAGTGACGAGGCTGACCCGCTGGCGGCGGCGCGCATCGAGCGGTTCGACGGCGGCGACGACCTGGTCGGCCAGCGCCGTCAGCCGGGCGCTCTGGTGGTGCAAGGTGGCCTGGAATTGCTCTTCCAGCAAGGTTTGCAGGGCGGCATAGCCGGCGCGGTCCTCCGTCATGCCTTGCAGCACGCGGCGCACGGCTTCCTGGCGCGTGATGCCCTTGCGCGGCGCGGTCACGACTCACCGCCGTGGAAACGCTGGATCAAGCCTGCCAGTTTCGATGGATCGAACGGCAATTCGCCCTTGGCCAGCGCATCGCGCAGCATGGCCACTCTTTCATGGTCGATCTCGGGCATGGCGCGCAGGGCGGCCATGGCCGGTTGCAGCACGGCCGATTGCAGTTCCGCCCCGGCCGACGAGCCGCCCATGGCGCCCGCGGCGCCCGCGTTCTCGGCGATCGCCTCGGCAGGCGCGACGGCGCTGCTGCGCACGGCAGCACCGGTATTGCCGGAGGAGATTTTCATACGTTGTCCCTTGCCCTTAATTTGCATGCTCGTCCCGATCTTTCTTTGCGGGCAGGCCCAGTTTTTCGCGCAGCCGTTGCAGGGTGCCGGAGTCCGGTTCACCCACCTGCAATTCGTCGCCTTGCGGCTTTTGTCCGGCCATGCCGAACATGGCGGCGATGCTGTCGGCCTGGCCACGCGTCAATATTAACAGTTCGATGCGGCGGTTGATGCCGGCGCTGGCATTTTTCACGTCCAGCGGCGCGCGGTCGGCCATGCCCACCACTTGCAGCACGCTGTCCGGACTCATGCTGCCGATCAACAATTGCGCGCGCGCCGACATGGCGCGGTTGGCCGACAGGGTCCAGTTCGAAAAGCCTTCATAGCCGGTATTGGCGTATTGCATCGAGTCCGTGTGGCCGACGATCAGCATCTGGTTTTCCATTTGCGCAAACACGGGGCCCATCTGGCGCAGCAGCTTGCGGAAACGGTCGGTCGGCACGGCGCTGCCGCGCACGAACATGCCTTGCTTGTCCGTATCGTGCAACATGACGCGCAAGCCGTACGGCGTGATCACCGATTGCAGGTTGCTCTTCAGTCCAGCTTCGTCGCTGAGCTTGTCGAGCGCGCGCGACAGCGACAGCAAGTCTTCCGGCGACTGGTAGCTGACCTTGGTCTGGTTTTGCGGCGCTGCGCCGGCCTTGCCGTCTTGCATCTGCTTGCCTTCCGTGCGCGTGTCGCCCGAGCCCTTGCGGGGCATGGGGAAGCGCTCGATCAGGCTGCCGCGCGGACCGCCGCTCTGTTCCGGCATGACGCCCTGGCCTTCGCCCTGGCGGCTGCTGGCGGACGCATCCATCATGATTTCCTTCATCGCCTGCTGCTCGCGCGCGGCCATCAGCCACAGCACGAGGAACAGCGACAGCAGGGCCAGGCAAAAGTCGGCGAACGCTACTTTCCAGGCGCCGCCGTGGCCATCGTCGTCGTGCTTGCGTCCCGCACGCTTGATGATGGCCTGTTCATGTTTCTCATGCGGCTTTAGCACGGCGGCCTCCCCGGCCTTGGCCTTGCTCTTGTTCGGCGCCGCCATCTTCCAGCGCATTGATCCAGCTTTCCAGCTGGGCGAAGCTCGGCTTGATGTTCAGCTGCACCAGGCGGCGGCCCGCATCGATGGCCAGCAGCGGCGGTTTGCCCGCCACGTGCGTGACCAGCACGACCTTCACGCACTCCATGGTCGAGCCTTCCTCGCCCACCAGCTGCTTCATCATGTTGCACATCGGATCGAGCACGCCGTAGCAGAAGAAAATACCGATGAAGGTGCCGACCATGGCGGCGCCCACTTTTTCCGAAATTTCCGCCGCATCGGCGCCGTCGGCCACGGAATTCATGGCCATCACGATACCGAGAACGGCGGCCAGAATACCGAAACCGGGCATCGCTTCGGCGATCTTGTGCAAGGACTTCGACGGTTGCAGCAATTCATCGTGGATGGCTTCCAGTTCCTGCTCCAGCACGCCTTCGAGTTCATGCGCGTTGATCTTGCCCATCGCCATCAAGCGGAAGTTGTCGACGATGAAGGCCAGCAGCTTCGGCTCTTCCAGCACCAGCGGATAGCGCTGGAACAGGGCGCTTTCGCGGGGCGCCTCGACGTGGGCGTCGAGCGCCTTCAGGCCGCCGGCGGCCGTTTGCAGCAGTTCATACATCAGCAGCAGCAACTGGCGCTGGAATTCCGAGCCTTGCTTCTTGTGCGTGACGATCTTGCGCATCTGGTGCAGCATTTCACCGAGTACATGCTTCGGGTTGCCCAGCACCAGGGCGCCGACGGCGGCGCCGATGATGATGATCAACTCGACCGGTTGCCAGATCGCGTGGACGGTGCCGCCCATCAGGGCGAAGCCTCCGAATACACACCCCATCACGATTAAGATACCGATAATTACCATGTCAACTGCCTTTCTGCGTCATTGTGCTGCGTCAATTTGATGGATAGTGCTGAAACTTATGCGTCTTGCAGCATGGCTTTCATCTTGCCCAGCGCCGTCTTGTTGAGCTGGCAGACGCGGGCGTCGCTCAGGTCCAGCACGGCGGCTATTTCTTTGTAGCTCAGTTCGAATTCGTAATACATCTGGATCACGCGCTGCTCGCGTTCGTCGAGCGCGCGCAGCGCCTGCTCCAGGCTGCGCCGCACCATCAATTGCTCTTCCGGGCTAGGCGCGCTGTCAGCCTGTCCCAGGCTTTCCTGCAGCACTTCGTCGAAACTGGCGATCAGCTCGGCGTTTTCCGCCAATTGATATTCCTGGAAGGCTTCCGGCGTCAGCTTCAGGGCGGCCATGATTTCCGCGTCCAGCGGCTCGCGTCCCAGGCGGCGGGTCAGGGCGCGCACGCTGTCGCGCAGGCGGTGGCTTTCCTGGCGCACGGCGCGCGGACGCCAGTCCTGGCGCCGCAGTTCGTCGAGGATGGCGCCGCGGATGCGCAGGCTGGCATAGCTGCCGAAAGACTGGTCCGGCACGCCGTAGCGGCGCAAGGCTTCGAGCAAGCCCATCAGGCCAATCTGTTCCATGTCGTCGCGGTCGATGGCGCCCGACACCTGCGAATTGAGCTGGCGCACGATGCGTTTCACCAAAGGGGAGTACGCCACCAGATGTTGTTGCTCTTCAGCAACGCTGAGCACGGCCGCGCAAGCGCTGGCGGCGGCATATTCGCCGGCGCCGTACGCTTCCTGGTATTGCTCTACATAGGCCAAGGGATCTCCCACTAGGTCGGCTGGCGTGTTGGCTTATTCAATGATCAGCTTGCCGACCATGACTTCGGTGAACGGTTTTTCCATCTGTTCGCGCTCGTAGCTGACGTTGAAGGCCTTGTTGATCTGCTCGGCATATTGCTCTACGGTCATGGTCTGCGCCTTGTCCAGCGGAAAGCTCGACAGGGTGCTGACGGCGATCGAGCGCATCAGCGGCAAGTGGTCCTTCGTCAGTTTTTCCTTTTCCTCGGTGGTGGCGATCACCAGGTCGGCCGACAGATAATGCGTTTCGCCTTCGCCGGGGCCGCGGCGCAGCATCACGATGACTTTGTCGAGCGTGAGGAACTTGCGCGCCTTCTTGCCCGTGGCCGGCGGCGGCGGGGCTTTCGCTTCGGCCGCATCGGCATGGCCGGCGACCGGCTTGGCCAAATACCACATGGCGCCGCCAGCCGCACCGGCGGCCAGCACGGCCACGCCGACAAAGCCGGCTATCAGTTTCATTTTCATATTCATCAGGCGGTCTCTCGCTCGTGCATGGCGTAAGTGGTGGCGGCAGTGCTGCCGTCGGACAGGGCGCGGCCCGGTTCGGCATCATCGTGCTGGCGGCCCGGTTGACGCTGGCCGCGCGCATCGCCTTCGGCAAACGCCTGGGCGGCGGGGCTGCGCGGGGTGGCGCTGATATTGACGGCCACGTCGGTGTACTGGCGCTGCGCCAGGTCGCTGCGCATGTTTTCGCCGATGCCTTGCAACTGGCGCAACACTTCCGAGTTCGACGCCGTGACGTTCACCTGCAGCGCACCGGCCGTGTGGCGGATGGAAATTTCAATGCGTCCCAGCATGGGCGGGTCGAGGCGGATCGTCGCGTGTTCGCTGTTGCGGCCGATCTGCGTCTGCAGGCGTTCACCCAGCGCTTCGCGCAGCGGTTCCTGCCATTGCTGGGCTGGGCCGTTGAGTTTGATGGTGTCGCCGGCCGGGGCCGCCGTGGCTGTATTGCCGATGGCGCCCGTCAGGCCCAGGTTGGGCGTGGCCGGCGCTACGGCGCCACGTTCGCCCTCGCGCGCCGCAACTGCGGCGACGGCAGGGGCTGCGACGGCTGTGGCAGGAGCGCTTTGCTGCAGCAGCGATTCGAACGGCTGTGCCGGCGCGCCGCCTTTGGCGGGCGTCGCCGGATTGGCGGCGGCCAGCGGCTCGCGCGTGTCGCGGCTTGGCGCCGGCGCCGTTGCCGGCGCATTCAAGGTGATCGCCGCAGGATGCAGGCTGATGTTGAGTGCCGGGTTGGCTTGCGCCACATTCGCCTGCACTTGTGTCTGTGCTTGTGTCTGTACTTGCGCCTGCGCGTAGGCGCGTGCTTCGGCCGCGGCGGCGTCCGCCGGCGGCATGGTTACCGGCAAGCCGATGACGGGGGCGGCCATGGCTGGCAGGCCGCTGTCGGCCGGGCTGTCGGTATCGCCGTCCTTGGCGGGCGCGGGCGTGTCGGCGTCGGCCGTTGCCACGCCGGTCACATCGAGCACCTGCGCAAACAGGGGCAGGGCGGAGGGGGCGGCGCCAGTGCCGCCATAGGCGGGCGCGCCGGGCAAGGCGGCGGCTTGTGACGGCGCTGTCGCCGGTGCTGGTGCGGCTGGGGCCGCCGGTGCCGGAGCGGCCGGTGCCGTGTTGAAGTTCATGATCATGCTTGATTCCCGTCCGAGTCGTATTCGCCGAGCGCGGCGTAGGCGACCCAACCTTCCTTATTTGCCTGTAATGCACCCAGGTGTAAGCCCAGGCGTTCTTTTTCCTCAGAGCAAATTTTAACCGCTTGCGCGTGAATTTTGCGCAAATGCAACAATTCTGTTTGTTCCAGCGCATTCCATGCGCCCCGTTCGGCCAGCAGCGGGATGTTTTTCGCCAGGCTGGCCGAAAGTTTTTCCATCGCATCCCAGTCCGGCTGAGCGACCGCCGCGCTCAATTGCCGGCTCAGCTGCTGCAGCGCCGCGCGCCTAGGCATTGTTGGCCTGGACGCCCACCCAGCCGCGCTTGATGGTCGTCATCAAGGTCGTCACTTCGTCGATCAGGGCCGGGTCCAGCTTGATGCCGGCCGTGTACAGGCGCGCCACGCAATAGTCGTACAGGCGCGCCAGGTTGACCACCACTTCGCCGCCATTGTCGAAATCGAGCGAGCTCGACAAACCGTTGATGATCTGCGTGCACTTGTCCAGGCTGATGGCCTTTTGCTCGTAGCGCTTGCCCACGATGTGCCCGCGCGCGCGCGCCAGTTCTTCCAGCAGGCCGTCCGTCAGCACCAGTACCAGCTCGACCGGTGTGGCACGGGCGGTCTGGGAATCCAGGTTGACGGCGTGGTAGCTGCCGTAAGCTTCATTGTTCAACATGATTATCTTCTCGCTATGTTAACTGTGGCGGCGCGGCAGGCACGTCCGCCTTAGGATTTACTGTCATTAAACATGGCATCGAACATGTCGGAATTCCGGGTCATTTGCTCCTGCAATACCTGCAGGCGGGAATACTGATCCAGGAAACGGCTGTACGCAGTGTTGTACTGGTTGGTCAGACGCTCGGCGCTCTTGGCCAGGCTTTTCTGCAACTTGTCCGTCGCTGCCATGCGTTGGGTGATCTGGCCCTTGGTGACATTGCTCCACTGTCCCAGCACCTTGTCCAGGCCGCCGAGCACGCCGGCAGGGGCCGACAGGCTGTTATTGCCGAACAGTTTGTCCAGGCCGCCAGGATTGTCCGCCAGCTTGGCCGTCAGCTTGGCGGTATTGAGGCTGATCGTGCCGTCGCGCTGGGCGGTAATGCCATACGCCACCAGCGATACGCCATCGACGCTCAGGCGCAGGGCATCGCCCATGCTGGTGCGCAGGGCGTTCAGGCCGGAGTCGTGGGCAAAGAGGCCGGCGGCGATATTCTTTTCCGGATTGCCGGGGCTGGCCAAGCCATCCATCACGCTTTTCAGCTTGTTGTAGGCGTCGACGAAGGCTTGCACATTGGCGATGGTGCCCGTGTTGTCGGTGCCGACGGTCACGGTGATCGGGCTCTCGCCTGCCGTCATGGCCTTGGTGAAGGTCATTTTCACGTCGGGCACGTTGGTGAAGGTATTCGATGCCTGGGTAATTTTGGTGCCGGTGCCCTGGGCGCCCAGCCAGACGATGGCATCCTTCGGCGCCGCGATGGCTTTGATGTCGCTCTGCAGCGCTGTCTGCAGCGCCGGATCCGTCACGCTGCTGGTGTCGATCGAGACGGCATTGGCCACGCCGGTGAGATTCGACGTCAGCACCAGTTGCGCCTGGTTGCCGATATTGATGACGGAAGCGGTGACGCGCGCATTGTTCTTGCTGTTGCCATTGATGGCGGCGGCGAGTTCCTGCGGCGTCAAATAGGCGTCGCCATCCTTGTTGGCGGCTGCCAGGTCGATGTCGAAGGCGTTGTCGGCGGTCACGGCGGCCAGCGGGTCGCCGATGCGGATGGTCATGTTGCCGCCGTTGGCGGGCGTGGTGCTGCTCAAGCCGCCATACGACGTCTGGCTGGCCGTGGCCAGCTGTTCGACAAAGAACGCGTAGCTGCCTGGCGCCGCCTTGATGCCGGCCGTGCCCGTGCCATAGGCGGTATTGCTGAAGGTGGCGGACTGGCTCAGCACGGATTTGCTGGACGTCATGGTCGTCATTGCCAGCTGGAATGCCGAGATGGCCGACTTCAGGCTGCTCAGCGCGCTAGTGGTATTGTTGGCCAGCGTGGTCTGAGCCGCCAGTGCTGCCTTTTGCGCGGCCACCGATTTGGTCGCCAGCTGTTCTGCTGTGACGAGCGGATCGTATCGTGGTGCGGTAATTACGTTTGCCATGCCAGACTCCTGAATAAAGGGATATACCGGTACAAGGCGACCCCCATTCCCGTTTCGTGAAGTTTTCCTGAAAGAAACTTACACAAACTCATTTTACCTGTCCGCGGAACCAGAATTGCGTCGCCAGTTCGTCTTGTCGCTTGGCATCGACACGTTGTTGCTCGTTCGCAACATGCTTTTGTTTTTGTGTCAGCACCTGGTCCAGCACCTCGCGCTTGGCCCAGGCCGTATTCAGGGCGCGTTGCGAAACGGCCATGTTGGCTTCGTGCAAATGCAAGTCGGTACGGTGCTGGTCGGCCATCTGCATGACGGCCTGCTTGAAGTTGCCGCAGTTGACGGACAGGGCCAGGGGCAGGGCGCCGCTGGGACCGCTATCCGTATACAGGCCCGTCAGGCGTTCCAGGTTTTTCTGGTAGCGCTCGCGCACGGCCGTCTGCGCCGCCATTTCGCTTTGCAGGCGTTCCACTTCGGTGCTGCGCAGGCCGACCAGGGTGGTCAGGTTGCGGATGGTATGCGCGTTGCTCACGTATGCTCCTAGCCCATGATCTGTTCAAGTTGTTCGATGCACGGCGCCATCGGCGCTTCTTCCTTCGTGCCCTGGCACAGGAACGCTTCGATGGGCGCGTGCAACTGCACGGCGCGGTCGGTGATCGGGTCGGCACCGGGCACGTAGGCGCCCAGCGGGATCAGGTCGCGCACGCGCGCATGGCGCGCCATCGACGCTTTCAGCGCGCGCGACGCCTGCATGTGGGTGGGCGTGATCACCTGCGCCATGCAGCGGCTGATCGAGGCGGCGATGTCGATGGCGGGGTAGTGCCCCCGCTCGGCCAGTTCGCGCGTGAGCACGATGTGGCCGTCGAGAATCGCGCGCGCCGTGTCGACCACCGGGTCCTGCTGGTCGTCGCCTTCGGCCAGCACCGTGTAGATGGCGCTCATGCTGCCTTCCGGGTGGGCGCCATTGCCGGCGCTTTCCACCAGTTGCGGCAAGTTCGAGAAGACGGACGGCGGATAGCCGCGCGTGGCCGGCGGCTCGCCCAGGGCCAGCGCCACTTCGCGCAAGGCCATCGCATAGCGCGTCAGCGAATCGACCAGCAGCAGCACGTGCTTGCCTTGGTCGCGGTAATGGGCGGCGATGGAATGGCACAGTTCGGTCGCCATGATGCGCATCAGCGGCGATTCATCGGCCGGCGCGATCACCAGCACGGCCTTCTTGAGACCTTCGGCGCCCAGCGACTTTTCGACGAATTCGCGCACTTCGCGGCCCCGTTCGCCGATCAGGCCGACGACGACGACATCGGCCACCGTCTGGCGCGTGATCAAGCCCAGCAGCACGCTCTTGCCCACGCCGGAACCGGCCATCAGGCCCACGCGCTGGCCCTTGCCCAGGGTCAGCATGCTGTTGATGGCCCGCACGCCCACGTCGAGCGGCTCGACCACTGGTTGTTTCTTCAGGGGATTGACCTTCGGCGGCGTCACTTCCAGGATGTGTTCGCCACCGAGGCGGCCCAGGTCGTCGATCGGCTCGCCGAGGCCATTGACCATGCGGCCCAGCCACGACGGGCCGATCTGCAGGCTGGCCTTGTCGGGCAAGGGCAGTACGCGCGCGCCCGTGGTCAGTCCCGTCGCCTTCTTGAACGGCATCAGGTAAGACAGTTTTTCGCGGAAACCGACGACTTGCGCGTCGAGCCACTCGCCGTTCACAGTTTCAATTTGACAACGCTGGCCCGTGTGCAGGCGGCAGCCGGCGCTTTCCAGTAGCAGGCCGGAAGCGCCGACCAGGCGGCCGGTCGGTGTCGCGACCGGGATATCGCCGATCTCGAAGCTGCGCAGCGTGTCGGCGATCATGCGGGCGCGCCTTGATCCGCGTGTTCGGCGGCCAGCGCCAGGTGGCTGCTGACCTGCTCCATGCAGGCCGACAGGCGCTGATGGCAGCCCGCGTCGACTTCATTGTCGCCCGCCTTGATGCGGCATTCGCCCGCGTCGAGGCGCGCGTCGGCGATCAGGTTCCAGCGCTTGGCGCGCTTCGGATCGAGTTCGCTGATGCGTTTCAATTCTTCCGGATTGAGGAAGACGTCGATTTCCTCGCGCGTGGGCGGCATCGAGGCCAGGGTCTCGTCGACCAGGGCCAGCAATTGCACCGGCTGCAGCGCCAGTTCCGCGCGGATCACCTGGCGCGCCACCTTGGCCACCAGGTCGACCACTTCCTTGCGCTGCGCTTCGCGGTAATCGGCGCGCACTTTTTTCAGGTCGCGCAAGATGGCGTCGACGGGGCGCGCCAGGCGGTCCAGCGCCACCAGGGTTTCATTGCGGCCTTCTTCGCGGCCCTGCGCCATGCCGTCGTTGCGTCCGGTGTCGTAGCCGTCCTGCTGGCCTTGCACCAGGCCCACTTCGTAGCCGTCGCGCTGGCCCTGCTCGAAGCCTTCCGAGACGGACGCCTGCCACTGGCCATCCGTGTCCTCGTTGGAGGCACGCTGGCCGGCGGCGATGAATTGCGACAGCGGCGGGAAACGATACGAGCGGAAATGTTTCATTCGATCACCGCTTCAGCAAACAGTTGCACTTCGATCTCGCCCGCATCGGCGAGGCCCTTGACGGTGGCCATGATTTCCTGGCGCGTCTGTTCGATACGCGACAGCGGCACGGGGCCCGAGCGGCGCATCATGTCTTCGAAGCTCTGCGCCTGGCGGCGCGGCATGGTTTTCAGCACGGCGTCGCGGATCGACGGTTCCGCGCCCTTGAGTGCGATCGCCCACTGTTCCATCGGCACGTCTTCCAGGATGCGCGTGAGCGTGACATCGCTCTGCGTGGCCAGGATCAGGAAGTCGTACATGCTCAGTTCGATTTCCGAGACGACGTCCGGGTCGTGCGCGCGCAGCAGTTCAACCAGCGCGGCGCGGTTGCCCGGCATGCGGTTGAGAATCTCGGCCGCCTGGCGGATGCCTTCCACGCTGGTGCTTTGCGTGTCGAGCGTGCCCAGGCAGCGGCCCACCAGCTCGTCGAGCTCGACCAGCAGGTCGCGGTCGATCTCGTCCAGGCGTGCCAGGTTCAGCAAGACCAGGTCGCGGCCTTCGACGGGCAGGGCGTCGAGGATCTGGCCGGCCAGCGCGGGCGGCAAAAAGGCCAGGAACACAGCTTGCATCTGCACGTGCTCGTTGACGATGTATTCGGCCAGCCACTTTGGCGAAGCCCACTGCAGGCGCGCCATTTTGGGACGGATCGCATCGCCATAAATATTGTTCAGCACGCTATTCGCGATATCGCTGCCCAGCGCCATGTCCAGCGAGCGCTTCAGGTAGCTGCGCGAGGCGCCATGCACGCCGCTTTGCTGGCGGTAGTCGTCGAAGAAGGTCTGCATGGCCGTTTTCACGGATTCGACCTTGATGCCGCTCATGCGCGACATCACTTGCGTGACTTCCAGCAATTCTTCACGCGACAGGCAGCGCAGCACGTTGGCGGCCTGCTCTTCGCCGATGCTCAGCAGCACGATGGCGGCCTGTTCCACGGGATTCAGACTGGCGCTTTCGTATTCGGCGCCGTCGGAGGGATTACTGTTGTTGAGTTCGGCCATTTTTCTGCATCCATTGTTTGACGACTTCGGCGACACGCTCGGGTTCTTTTTCCGCCAGCACTTTCAGGTGGTCGACCATCACGTCGACCGCCGAGCCTGGTGGCGGCAAGTCATAGTTTTCCAGCAGCGGCACGACCGGCATGCTGCCGGCGCCGGCCTCGCCTTCGAGCGCCAGCGGGTTGCCGTTCACGCCCAGGGCCGGCGCGCCGGCAGCGGCCGCGCCATTGGCGGCCGCAGCGGCGTTGCTGCCGCCCAGCGCCAGGGCCGGATCGAGCTGTTTCAGCGGCGGCGGCGCCAGGCGCGAGGTCAGCAGGCGCAGCAGCGGACGCAGGATCAGGAAGTAGCCGAGCACGGCGCCCAGCGCGTACAGCAGCCAGCCGCTGAAATCGACGACGGTGTCGCGTTCTTCCCACCATTGCGCCACAGGCGGCTTGGCAGGGAAGGCCAGCGCCGTCAGGCTCAGGCTGTCGCCGCGCTGGGCGCTGATGCCCAGGCCGCTGGTCAGCATTTTTTCGATATTGCCCAGTTCGGCAGGGGTCCAGCCCGTTTTCGGATTCGGTGCGGCGGCGCTGTTGAGGACGACGGCGACGCTGAGTTTTTCCAGGCGGCCGCGGCTGCGCTTGATCTGCGTGATGCTGCGGTCATACGCGTACTGGCGCGTGGTGGCGTTCTTGCGGGCCGTGCCATCGTCGGACGGCTTCGGCGCGCCATCGGCGGGTGCGGCACCGGCCGCGTCGGCCGGTGCCGGCACGGCGGCCGCTGGCGGACGGTTCGACAGGCTGCCGGGAATGCCGGCCACGGTGCGGTTGCGTTCCTGCTCTTCGCGCATCGCCTCGCTCGTCACTTTCGGGGCTTCGCCGTATTTTTCCAGCGTTTCGTCCACGCGGTCGTTGTTCACGGCGGCCGTCACGCTGAGCTTGAAGTTGTCTTCGCCGATGACGGGACCCAGCAAGCCGGTGACGTTGCGGCGGATGTCATCCTGGAAGCGTTTCGCGCCTTCATTGCCGGCGGCCGAAGCATCGAAGCCGTCCGTCAGGTCGACGTGCGAGGACAGCAGGTTGCCGCCCTGGTCGACCAGGCTCACGCGCGTGGGCGCCAGGCTGGCGACGCTGCCGGCCACCATGTTGATGACGGCGGCGATCTGTTCCGGCGCCAGGGTGCGGCCCGGTTTCAGTGCCACGACGATGGAAGCCGACGATTTGTCGCCATCGCTGGCGACGAACGACGTCGACTTGGCAATCGACAGATGGACGCGCGCCGAAGCGATCGCGTCCATCGTCATGATGCTTTGCGCCAGTTCGCCTTCCAGGCCGCGGCGGAAGCGCACGTCCTGCACGAATTGCGACACGCCCAGCGGGTCATTCTTGTCCATCAGCTCCAGGCCGGCCGGCAGCTGCGCCGTCACGCCTTTCGACGCGAGCAGCATGCGCACCTTGCCCAGCATGGCGTCGGGCACCAGCACCTGGCCGCTGTCCGGATGCAAACGGTAGGGGATGTGCTCGGCGTCCAGGGTGGCCATCATGTCCGTCACGGCCACTTTTTCGCGCGCGCCAAACACCGGCTTGTAGTTGGCCTGGTCGCGCCACGCGTACATGGTCACCATGGCGGTGATGCCGATGGCCAGCACGACGATGGGAACCAGGTTTTTCAGCAGGGCGGGCGGGATGGCGGGCTGGGCGCCTGGGCGCCAGCGCGCAAATGCGGACTTCATGGTGGTAATCACTTGGGGTAACTTTCGCTGGGAGGCTGGGCGTGGATCAGGACGTGAAGATTACAGAGGCAGTTTGATGAGTTCGTCGACGGCGCCCATGACCTTGTTGCGCACTTGCATCAACATGGAGAAGGACAGGCTCGCTTCCTGGCTGGCCAGCATGGCGCCGACCATGTCGTCGCTCTTGCCGCTGTCGACGTCGCTCATTTTTTGCGCGGCCAGGCGGTCGTCGCCGTTGACCTTGCCGATGGCGTCTTTCATGCTTTGCGCAAACGAGAAGCCGGATTGTTCCCCTGCGCCGAACTGGGCGGCGGGCGCGATACTGGCGCCCAGGGCGCGCGCGTCATTACTCAGTGCTGCCAGATCGGCCTTGATCAGACCTGCGAGTTCGTTGCTCATCTTGCCCTCTACTTTCAATATGCGGTGACGTATCAATCAGAAATTACTGGTTTGCCATTCCGGCAGGCATTACATCCAATGCCATCTTGCCCGGCCCGATTTCAATTGGGCTCATCAGTTTTATCAGTTGCCACACCAGCCGCTCAGCAGATTCAACAAACCCGGCAGACTTGCGCCGACATGATTTACATGGCCATGACAACTAATAATTATCTGATAAAAGTTTCTTCTGGTGGCAATAAGAGGGGCTGGGAACTGCCATAAAAACCGGAATCAGGTAAGCGGAATGGCGCACTGCAAATCACTATTTTGTCGCTATAAGCTTACCTCGGGGCAACTATAAAGTAAAGAGAGAATTGCCTCAAGGAATATTGATACATGGCAATATTTGGCTTTTTCATGTATTGTTCAGCACCGTAGTCATCGAGCATGCGATACGATGCGCAATCGTTTGCTTGCAGACCTGTTGGCAAGGCCAAGATGATGCTGTATTTAATTTCGGGCGATCCGTATAATTTGTTCTGCCACCGCAATACCGACATGACCACTACATGACAATCATTACCAAGACAGATCAAACTGTGCGCCATCAAGTCCTCGATTCCTGTCTGCTTGGACGTCCTGTCCATTTGCTGCATGTATTCGGCGCCCAGCTGCGCGACGACCTGGCCGTGGCCCTGCGCCAGCCGATGAGCCGTCGCTACTGGGGCAATTTCCAGATCGACGCCGTGACCTTGTCGCGCGTGGACAACGAAGACAGCGTGAACCGCTGGCTGAGTTTTTCCACGCCGGCCGGCCAGCCGGGCTTTGCGCTCGAACGGCAGATACTGTTGAGCGTGCTGAACTATCGCTATGGTAGTGCCGGCGCCAAGGGCGCGCTGCCCGATCCGGCGCAGGTGCGCGTGACGGCAACGGAAGAGCGCCTCGCTGTGGTGCTGGGACAACAGTTGGTAAACAGTTTGTTCACCCGCATCCACAAGAACCTGCAAACCCTGGGCAAGAGCAGCGACATCGACACCAGTGCCGAGGTCGCCGTGCAGTCCGGCGTGCATCCGGCGCGCGGCAGCTGGATCGTCACCGTGTCGCTCAGCGACGTCGAGGCGGGGCAGAGCGGCCAGTTCTGGTTCTCGCTGGACAAGCGCCTGATGGCCGACGTGCTGCGCGGCCTGCTGCCCGAGCGCGCGCAAGCGAAGAAAGCCTTGCGTGGCAGCGTGCGTCCGCTCGCTTCGCGCCTGCAAGTGACCCTGGAAGGCCGGCTCGTCAGCAAGCAGGTACAGCTGGGCGCCTTGTTCGACCTGCGCGTGGGCGACGTGATTCCCGTCAGCCTGAGCCGTACCGACGTCATGCTTGACGACTCCCGTTTATTTACAGCGGCTGTTTCCGAACACAAGGGCAAGCTCTGTTTAACCTCATTTGAAGATGTCGAATAATATGAATATCACCGATACCAACCAGAGCGAAACCCTGCTGGAAGACCTGGGCGATGACATGATCATCGACCAGGGCGACGTCTCCGACGTGGCCAGCACCCGCGCGCGCCGCGACATTCCGCAGATGATGCGCAAGATTCCCGTCACCCTGACTCTGGAAGTGGGTTCGGCCCGCATTTCCCTGGAAGAGTTGATGGCCATCGGCCCGGAAAGCGTGATCGAACTCGACATGCTGGCCGGCGAACCGCTGGTGATCAAGGTCAACGGCACACCGATCGGCCGTGCCGAAGTGGTGGTGGCCGGCGAGAACTATGGCCTGAAAGTCATCGACCTCGACGGCCTCAATCTCGACCTGATGACAGCATGAAGCTGGCGGTACCCGGCTTGAGCCGGCGCCGCGGCGCGCTGGCTGCCGCGCTGGCTGTCCCTGTTCTGATGCTGTGCTGCAGCGCCGCCGGCGCGCAGGACCTGCTCGCCGGCGTGGTGCCGGGCGCGAAGACCGACCTGTCGGTGAAGATGCAGATCCTCGTCGTCATGACCCTGCTCGGGCTGCTGCCCGTGATGGTCATGATGATGACCAGCTTTACCCGCTTCGTCATCGTGCTGTCCCTGCTGCGCCAGGCCCTGGGCCTGCAGCAGGGCTTGCCCAACCGTATCGTCACCGGCATCGCCCTGATTCTCACCTTGCTGGTCATGCGTCCCATCGGCGACCAGGTGTGGAAGGAAGCGTTCGTGCCTTACGACCGCGACCAGATCGGCATGCAGGAAGCCTTGAAAATTGCCGAAGTGCCGATTTCGCGCTTCATGCTGGCGCAGACGAGCAAGGCGGCGCTGGCGCAGATCGCGCACCTGGCCGGCGAACCGTCGACCATGCGCCCGCAAGACCACAGTTTCACGGTCAAGCTGGCCGCGTTTGTATTGTCCGAACTCAAGACGGCGTTCCAGATCGGCTGCATGCTGTTCATCCCCTTTCTCATCATCGACCTGGTGGTGGCATCCGTGCTGATGGCCATGGGCATGATGATGCTGTCGCCACTCGTCATCTCGCTGCCGTTCAAGCTGCTGCTGTTCGTGCTCGTCGATGGCTGGACCCTGACCGTCAACACCTTAGTTACCAGCATACAGGGCTATTGACCGATGTTTACCCCTGAAGTCGCCGTCGACCTGATCATCGAAGCATTGCATGTCGTCATGCTGCTGGTGGTGATCCTGGTCGTGCCGGGTTTGCTCATGGGCTTGCTGGTCGCGCTGGTGCAGGCGGCCACCTCGATCAATGAACAGACCATGAGTTTCCTGCCGCGCCTGCTGGTCACCCTGCTGGCCCTGATCCTGGCCGGACGCTGGATGGCCGGTTACCTGATGGATTATTGCGTGTCCATTTTTCAGCGCGCCGCCACCCTGGTCGGATAGCACCGCGCGCCATGGATCAGATTTTCAATCAGGTGCTGCCGTTTCTGCTGGCCGTGTGGTGGCCGTTCTGCCGCATCCTGGCCATGCTCAGCGCCTCGCCCGTGATCGGCGACGCCATGGTGCCCGTCCCCGTGCGGGTGCTGCTGTCGCTGGTGCTGGCGATCCTGATGCTGCCCGTGATGCAGGCGTCGGGCGTGTCGCAGGAATTGCTGAAGATCGATCCATTTTCCCTGCACGCCCTCGTCGCCACCCTGGAGCAAGCCATCATCGGCTTTGTCCTGGGTCTGGCTTTCCACTTCGCCATGTCCGTCATGTCGGTGCTCGGTTACCTCGTGTCGAGCCAGGTGGGCTTTTCCATGGCTGTCATGAACGACCCGCTCAACGGCACGTCGTCTGATGTGATCACGGGTTTGCTCACCATCATGTGCATGATCGTGTTTTTCGCCATCGACGGCCACCTCGTGCTGACGGGCGTGATCGGCGCCAGTTTCACGGCCTGGCCCGTGGGGCAGGGCTACGGGCCGATGCTGTTGCAGACGGTGGCGTATAACGTGGCGTGGATCTTCGCCGCCGCCATGCTGCTGGCCTTGCCCATCGTTTTTTCCACCATGGTGGTGCAGCTGGGCTTTGGTTTCCTGAACCGGGTGGCGCCGTCGCTGAACCTGTTTTCGCTGGGTTTTTCCATGATCACCATGTTCGGCCTGCTGATGCTGATACAGATCGTGCGCTTTATCCCGGAGCACTATGTCGCCATGACGAACCGCGTGCTCGACATGATCGCCGAACAAATGCGGGTGGCCCATGGCGGATAGCAGCACTGGCGACAAAACAGAAAAGGCTTCAGCGCAGAAGCTGAAGAAATCGCGCCAGGAAGGGCAGGTGGTGCGTTCGCGCGACCTGTCAACGGCGCTGGGCATCCTGATCAGCATGAAGGTCTTCATTTACCTGCTGCCCGGTTATCTGCTCAGTTTTCGCGAGTTGTTCGCCATGGCCTTCATGCCGCTCGACAGCAAGGGCGCGCTGGAAAATGCCATGTCGATGGCGTTTACCACGTCGGTAGGCTTGCTGATCAAGATGATCGTGCCGCTGTTCTGCGTACCGTTGTTCGTCGTGCTCGGCTCCTTGATCCCCGGCGGCTGGGTCATCAGCACGAAGAACTGGGCGCCGAAGATGGAGCGCCTGAGTCCGGCCAAGAACCTGGGCCGCCTGGTGTCGCCCAAGCACGGTTTTGAATTCGGCTTGTCGATTGCCAAGGCCGCCGTGCTGGGCATGGTGCTCGTGCACGTGAGCCGCTCCAGCCTGACGCAGTACGTGGACTTGCAACACCGGCCCCTGCAGCAGGCCATGCTCGATGGCTCGGCGCTGATGCTCGACGGCCTGATGGCGCTCATTTCCGTCTTCGTGCTGTTTGCCATCATCGACGTGCCGGCGCAGGCGTTTTTCTTTGCCCGCAACCAGCGCATGAGCAAGCAGGACGTCAAGGAAGAACATAAGAGCAGCGAGGGGCGGCCCGAAGTACGCCAGCGCATCCGGCAGCTGCAGCAGCAGATTGGCCGGCGCAGCGTGCGCAAGACCGTGCCCGACGCCGACGTGGTGATCGTCAACCCCGAGCATTACGCCGTCGCATTGAAGTATGACCAGGACCGCGCCGAGGCGCCGTTCGTCGTTGCCAAGGGCGTCGACGAGATGGCGCTGTATATCCGGCAAGTGGCGAAGGAGCACAATATCGAAACGCTGGAGTTGCCGCCGCTGGCGCGCGCCATCTACAACACCAGCCAGGTGCAGCAGCAGATTCCCGTGCAGCTGTACCAGGCCGTGTCGCAGGTGCTCAACTACATACTGCAGCTGAAAGCATTCCGTACTGGGCAGCGCGCTGCCCAGCCCCCATTTCCCACCGAGGTGGTCGTGCCATCTCATTTGAGCGAGGTAGTACCTTCATGAATTTCCTGAACCGGTTGGTTGCCGAAATGCGCCGCCACAAGTTCGCCACGCCGCTGTTCCTGCTGGTGATCCTGGCGATGATCATCCTGCCGCTGCCGCCCGTGCTGCTCGATATCTTGTTCACTTTCAATATCGTGCTGGCACTGATCGTCATCCTCGTCAGCGTGTCGGCCAAGCGGCCGCTCGATTTCTCCGTCTTCCCGACGGTGATCCTGGCCACCACCATGCTCAGGCTGACCCTGAACGTGGCGTCCACGCGCGTGGTGCTGCTGCACGGCCATACGGGCGCGGACGCGGCCGGTAAGGTGATCGAGGCCTTCGGTAACGTGGTCATTGGCGGTAACTTCGTCGTCGGTATCGTGGTCTTCGTGATCTTGATGATCATCAACTTCGCCGTCGTCACCAAGGGCGCCGAGCGTATCTCGGAAGTGTCGGCGCGCTTTACCCTCGATGCCTTGCCGGGCAAGCAGATGGCGATCGACGCCGACCTGAACGCCGGCCTGATCAACCAGGAAAAAGCCCAGATCCGCCGCAAGGACGTAGCCGCCGAAGCAGATTTCTATGGCGCCATGGACGGCGCGTCGAAGTTCGTGCGCGGCGACGCCGTCGCCAGTATTTTGATTTTGATCATCAACATGGTCGGCGGCGTGGCCATCGGCTCGCTGATGCACGACCTGTCGTTCGGCGACGCCTTCCGCCAGTACGCACTGCTGACCATCGGCGATGGCCTGGTGGCGCAGATCCCGGCGCTGCTGCTGTCGGCCGCGGCCGCTATCCTCGTGACCCGCATCAGCGATTCGGGCGATTTCGAACAGCAAGTGGCAGGCCAGGTGCTGACCTCGCCAACGGTGATCTACAGCGCGGCCGGCATGATGGTGGCGCTGGCTTTGATTCCTGGTATGCCGTGGTTCATGTTCATGACCTTTGCCGGCGTGCTGGCCTTTGTCGCCTGGCGCCTGACCAAGCGCGTGAAGGGGCCCGACGCGGCCGGCTTGGCCGCCATCGAGGCGGCCCTGCGCGACGACAAGCCGGCCGAACTGGAATGGCAGCAATTGCCCGCCGTACAGCCGCTGATGGTGATGCTCGGCTACAAGCTGGTTGGCATGGTGGATAAAACCCAAGGCGAACCGCTGAACAAGCGGGTCAAGGGCGTGCGCCAGAGCCTGTCCGAATCGATGGGCTTGCTGCTGCCGAATATCGGCGTGCGCGACGACCTGGCCCTGAAGCCATCGCAGTACGCGATCGTGCTGTCGGGTACCGTGGTGGCACAGGCGGAAGTGCAGGCCGACCGCCTGATGGCGATCCCGTCGCCAAACGTGTATGGCCAGCTGGACGGCATTCCCGGCATCGAGCCGGCCTACGGCATGCCCGTCACGTGGATCGAGCCGAGCGAAAAGGCCCATGCGCTGGGTCTCGGCTACCAGGTCATCGAAGCGCCCAGCGTGATCGCCACGCACTTGTCGAAGATGGTGCGCGAATACCTGCCGGAACTGTTCCGCCACGAAGACGTGTCGAACATGATGGAGCGCCTGACGGCCCTGTCGCCGAAACTGGCCGGTGCGCTGGACAAGGCGCTGACGCACACGCAGTTGCTGCGCGTGTTCCGCGTCTTGCTGGCGGAAAATGTGTCACTGAAGGATATCGTGCCCATCGCCACCACCTTGCTCGACAGTTCGGAAACGACCAAGGACCCGATCCTGCTGGCCGCTGAAGTGCGCTGCGCGCTGCGGCGCCAGATCGTCAGCGGGCTGTTCGGCCAGAAGATGGAAATGCAGGCGTTTAACCTCGGTGGCGAGCTGGAAAACATGCTGCTCGGTTCCTTGAACCAGGCGCGCCAGTCGGGCAAGGTGACTTTGGACAATTATCCGATCGACCCGCATCTGCTGTCGCAGCTGCAGGTGAACATGCCGGTGGCGCGCGAACAGATGAAGCAGCAGGCCACGCCGCCGCTGCTGCTGGTGCTGCCGCAGATCCGTCCGCTGCTGGCCCGCTACGCGCGCCTGTTCGCGCCGGGCCTGCACGTGCTGTCGTACAACGAAATCCCGGAAAACCGCGAAGTGAGCATCATCGGCACGGTGGGATAAATTGCAGGAACGATAAAAAAAACGGCGCTGCGGGCGCCGTTTTTTTTATGCCGCGTCAATCCTGCTCGTCGATGGGCGGCAGCAGCGCGTGCTCCTGGCCGTCGGCCAGCAGCAGCACGGTGGCGCCTTGCGCCGATTCTTCCTCGTCGCCATAGTCGTAACCGAACGGCGCCGCCACTTTCTTCGAGACGATGATGGGCTCCTCCTCGGCTTCGGCGGCGGGTGCCGCGGGCGCATCGGGGTCGGCGGCCGCTTCCGCTTCCGGCTGCGTCAGCAGCAGGGCCACTTCGGCCATGGCGCGGAACAGGGGCAGCGACAGCGAAGCGGCGCCCGCCTGCATCGGGTAGTTGCCGTGCATGCGCTGCGCATGCAGCTGGCGGTTCAGGCGGCAGCGCACCAGGCGCAGTCCCGCGCGCCGCACGGCGTCGGCGATCTCGGGCAGGGCCAGGCGCAAATGGCGCAGCGCGGCTTCCTCGTCGGCGGCCAGTTCCAGCAGCACGCCGTCGCCGGACGGCTCCATCTGGATCACCACCCGGCCGACGCCGATGATGATCAGTTCGACGCGCAGCGCCACCTTGCCGCGCCGCCTTGGCGTTGTCTCTTCGTCTTCGTCGCTGGCCAGCACGCGCAGCAGCAGGCGCTGGCCGCCCCAGCCATACACGGCAAAGCGCCACGCTTCGCTGTCGACCGTCAACGGTGGACGGGCGCCTTCGCGCAGCAGGGCCGGTTGCTGTTCGGCCATGAACAGGCTGCCGGGCACGTGCTGGCCGCGCGCCTGTTCCTGCAGGGCCGCATATTGTTCGCCATAGGTCCTGACCATCACGCGCCACGAGGCGGCCAGCTGCGCCGCGTTGGGCGGCTGCCAGATCAGCTGGCGCGTGAAGAACAGCTGGTTGACCTGCATGGCGCTGCTGTCGCGCGGCAGGGCGCCGCCCGTACCTTCGGCATTGGGCTTGATGAGGGATGCCAGGCTGTCCTGTCCCTTCTGCTGCAGCTGGGCGGGCAGGGTGCCGGCGTCGGGCGCGGGCGCCATGTAGGGGCCGATCGGCACCAGTGGCTGGACCACGCCCGGCACCATCGGCGTAGCGGGGCTGACGTCGAAGCGCTGGGTAATCAGGGGCACCGGATTGCCCGATGCAATGCGGTCTATCGCCATGCCATTGCTTCCTGCTGATACATATTCATCCGATCTGCCATCGCGCCCTGCCGGTAATTATTGTAGTAAAGAAAGAATCAGCTTGCTCATGCTCTGGCTTTGCTTGAGCATTGCCGTGCTCGCCTGCAGCAGCATTTGCGCCGAGGTCATGTTGGCGCTTTCCGCCGCGTAGTCGACATCCATGATGCGGCCGATGGCGGTCCTGGTGTTGGTGACCATGTTGGACAGGTTATTGTAGATGTGTCCGAGCCGGTTCGAGGTGGCGCCCAGCGCCGAGCGCACGCTGCCGACCTTGTCGACGGCCGCCGCCAGCATGTCGATCATGCCGTTGGCGCTGCTGTTGCTGGCAAATTCGCTGCCGGCGGTGGCGCCTGGCGCGAAATTGACGGAGATCGCCTGCAGCGCCGCGTTGAGCGCGCCCATGTCGCCCGCCACGCTGAACTGCATGGTTTCGCTGCCGGTGGCGCCGATCTGGAACGTCAGGGCTTGCGACAGGGTGCCCATGCCGGCGCTGCCGTTGCCCAGCAATAAAGTGCCGCCGTAGCGGGTGTTCGTCATCACGTTGTACAGTTCGGCCCCCAGCGCATCGTATTCGCCCTGCATGGCCTCGCGGTCCTTCTGGTTCGACGAGGCATCCGCTGCCTGGGTGGCCAGGTCCTTCATGCGCACGAGCATGCTGGTGACTTCGCCAAACGCGCCTTCGGCCGTTTGCAGCAGGGAAGTACTGTTTTGCGTGTTGCGCATGGCGACCGCCATGCCGCTGGTCTGGGCGCTCAGCCTGGTGGCGATCTGCAAGCCGGCCGCATCGTCCATGGCCGAGTTGATGCGAAAGCCCGTGGAGAGGCGCGTCATCGACGTCGACAGCAGTTGCTGTGCCCAGCCCATGGCCCGCTGGGCAGACAGTGCGGCAGTATTGGTATGAATGCTCAGCACGCGGCGGCTCCAGTGGACGATTGTTCGGTGTTCTACCTTGTATAGGCGACTATGCCGGCAACATCGTTAAACGTGATGGTAATTTAGTTCAATATGCCGGAAATGCCAGAAACTGCAGACGAAAAAAAAGCCAGACCGGAGTCTGGCTTCGAGAGACTGGCCGCAAGCGGCCAAGCCGATATTATTGCAGCAGGGACA